>NZ_JBDKWG010000151.1:0-250026 GCF_040151475.1 Reichenbachiella sp. MALMAid0571
TTCAAAATCATATTTTTTTGCCGTCTATTTTGATAGCGGCCTTTATTATATTTACAATAGTATTTTACTCAGGGTAAAGATAAACGACAAGGCCGTCTTGTCAATAGTCTTTACCCTCTTTTATAAGGTGACAAAGTAGGGTTAGAATGAAAAAATTATTACTATTATCCGCATTTATACTAAGCATATTTCAAGGATTTTCTCAAACCAAAGGCATCAGTTATCAGGCAGTAATACTAAATCCAAATACGCAGGAAGTACCAGGAGCTACTGTACAAAATAACATATTGCCTAATACTACAGTTGGTATTCAATTTACCATAACAGACCATTCAGGAACTATAGAATATCAAGAAAGTCATACCACCAGTACGGATAAGTATGGAATGATCAACTTGCTAATAGGAGCAGGAAACCCTACAAGCAGTAATGATTTTTCAGATATATTTTGGGATGGCAATGTTAAGAAATTAAAAGTAGAGATTGATTTTTCAGGAGGCAGTAATTATCAATTCTTAAATGAGCAAAACCTTACTTATATTCCACAACCACCAACGCCAGAAGTGTCGATTGGAATTGAAACCAATACAGAAGCTATAATAGATGAAACCGCAAGAGCAATAGCTGTGGAAAAGCTAAATGCCACGGGCATTTCTAGTCTCCAAACGGAACAACAAATACAAAACGCTGCAATAGCATTGAATACGGCTAAGCTAGGAATAACCACTGAACAAGCGACTACCATAAGTAATACTACTGGCATTAACACTGGAGATCAGGATATCTCAGGAATTGATGCCAATGCAGCGGCTGTTGCAACGGAGAAAGAAAGAGCCACAAAGGCAGAACTGGCAAATGAAAAAGCAAATGAAAATGAAATACAAAGAGCAACAACTGCAGAAGAGGCAAATGCAACCGCAATTTCTAACGAAGTAATGCGAGCAACAGCAGCAGAAGAAAATTTAGCTGCCAATTTATCCACAGAAATTATTAATAGAACTAATGTAGCTGCTTTAAAAGCAGATTTGGCTTCCCCAACATTTACAGGTACTGTTTCAGGGATTGACAAAACAATGGTTGGCCTGGAGAATGTCGATAATACAAGTGATGCCAACAAGCCAATCTCCGACCTTACACAATCAGCATTGGATGAAAAAGTAGATAAGGTCTCAGGCAAAGGGTTGTCAACAGAAGATTATACCACGGCAGAGCAAACAAAACTGGCTGCTATCACAGGTTCTAATACAGGAGATCAGGATATCTCAGGAATTGATGCCAATTCCTCCACTATCGGAAACCTGTCAACTCTAACAACCACTACAAAATCAAATCTGGTAGCCGCTGTAAATGAACTGGAAAATGAAAAAGCAGATTTGGCTTCCCCAACATTTACAGGTACTGTTTCAGGGATTGACAAAACAATGGTTGGCCTGGAGAATGTCGATAATACAAGTGATGCCAACAAGCCAATCTCCGATCTTACACAATCAGCATTGGATAAAAAAGTAGATAAGGTCTCAGGCAAAGGGTTGTCAACAGAAGATTATACCACAGCAGAGCAAACAAAACTGGCGGCTATCACAGGTTCTAATACAGGAGATCAGGATATCTCAGGAATTGATGCCAATTCTTCCACCATCGGAAACCTGTCAACTCTAACAACCACGGACAAATCAAATCTGGTAGCCGCTGTAAATGAGACAGATGCCGCTTTAGATTTAAAAGCAGATGTAACATTAAGTAATTTATCCAATACTTCAACAGCAAGAACTAATCTTGGTGTTGCAATAGGAACAAATGTTCAAGCTTATGATGCAGATTTGGAGGATTTGGCCGATGGCATCTTGTCAGCCAGTAAAGTTGAAAATGCTATTACCACAGCTGGCACTAGTGGAGAAGTTTGGACTTCTGATGGAAGTGGCGCAGGAACTTGGTCTGTACCATCATCAAGTGTAATACAAGTTGGGGCAGGTTTAGTGATTTCTGGAGCAGGAACTGTTGATAGTCCATATAACATTACGCTACCATCAGGTGGTACAGCAGGTCAAGTTTTAACAATAGGTGGGGATGGTGTCCCTGCTTGGGCAGATGCCACGGGTGCAGTAAGCATATTTTATCTAGATGCTGATGGTGATGGGTATGGGGATGCGAATGAACCTATAACTTCAACTTCTGCACCCAATGGTTATGTAAGCAATAATACCGATTGTAACGATGATGATATAAGTATCGAACAAGCGACTACTTGGTATATAGATGCAGACGGTGATGGCTATGGCGTTTCAGTTATATCATCATGCATAAGACCTTCCAACGGTTACTTGTTATCGGAGCTGTCTGGCACAGGAACAGACGATTGCAACGATGGTGATGCGAATGAGAAGCCCGGTGAAACGTGGTATATAGATGTGGATGGTGATGGTTATCCCAGCTCAAGTACAGTATCATGTGTAAGACCTAGCAATGCATACTTATTATCTGAGTTGTTAGGAACAGATAATGATTGTATAGATTCCAATTCAGCAATAAACCCAGGAGCCGCAGAGGTTTGTGATGGTATAGATAATAATTGTGATGGTTCTATAGATGAAGGGCTTACTCTTACAACCTATTATGTAGATGCCGATGGAGATGGTTATGGAGATAGTAGTGACCCGGGAACCTCCTACTGTAGCAATCCTGGATCAGGATTTAAAACAAATAATACAGACTGTGATGATTCAAATTCAGCGATAAAGCCAGGAGCAACTGAGATTGGAGGTAATAGCATTGATGAAAACTGTGATGGTAATATATATGTTGTTGGAGATTATGTTGATGGAGGTGTCGTTTTTTATGTACCGACTACACCTACAGACTTAAATAAGGATGGTGTAGTAGATTATGGTTTGGTATGTTCTATTGATGATCTAACAAGCTCAGGTGTTAAGTTCTATAGTAATAATATTAGCGTGGATGGAACTGATCGACGTAAAGGTTTTGGAAAAAGCAATACTGATCTTTTGATTGCGGATATTGGAACTAGCACTCAATTTGCCGCAGGTTTAGCTATTGCATATAGAGGAGGTGGTTTTTCAGATTGGTACTTACCTAGTAAAGATGAGTTAACAGCAATGTATAACAACAGAGACGCTATTAATGCCACTGCAGCTATAAATGGAGGAAGTGATTTTGCTCCTAAAAATAATGGTTATTGGAGTTCTTATTGTATTGTTCAAAAAGCCTATTATATTGATTGGACGGACGGAAGTACGCCTTATATAGCTATGACAAACCTATTTGGCGTGCTTTTTAATGCATGAATAGTTATCTATCATTGTATTATGAGGTAAGAAATAAATGCATTACTTTTTTTGGAGCTTTTCCTGAACTACAGATGGTTTAGGATCAAACAGAAAACCTGTGGAGCAATTGTATTATTTTTATATTATTCTAATTGAGTAAATGCATTTCCATTTGATAGCTCTTTGGCCTTATGAAAATCACGTTAAGAAAATTGACTTTAAATGCCCGAGGCAGAGTCCAGAGGATTTTTTTATAAAGGTATTTATGATGGTACCGAAGGATATGACGGTCATGTAATCATCGAAGCTGGAAGAACTTCCGACGCTATTTTTCTTAATAATTATATTTCTTCAAATGTCTATATGGTTACTGGGGAGGTAGCGTAGGAATTGGCACAACTTCTACAGGCAGTCATAAACTAGCCGTTGAAGGCTCTATTGGTGCTAGAGAAATAAAAGTAGAAGCAGGAACGGGTTGGTTAGATTTTGTATTTGAGGGAAATTACAGGCTTCCATCTTTGATAGAAGTTGAAAATCAATTAAAGAGAATTTTAAACATCACAAATTTGTACCGCTTCCTGCAGACTTGATATCGGGTTATTAACTGGAATCCACTCATGACCAACATAGCCTTTGTAACCATTCGCAAGGAGGGTCTTCATCACGAAACGGTAGTTTATTTCTTGTTCCTCACCAATTTCTCCTCGACCCGGAACTCCAGCAACTTGTACATGACCAATGTACTCCATGTACTTGTTGATGTTGTCAATAATATTGCCATCCATAATTTGAATATGATACACATCAAAAAGCAATCGAAGAGCTGGAGAGCTTACTGATTTGATTATTTCCATACAGATTTCCAGGTGATCTCCCTGATAACCGGGGTGTCCTTTCATATTTTCTGTAACTATCGAGTTTAAAGGTTCAAGTACCATAGATACTTGTTTCTTTTCGGCTATTCGTGCCATTTTTTTATATCCTTCTATACAATTTTTTATTCCTTCTTCCGGTGAGACTTTACTTCCATTTTTTTCTATTGAAGTGTCAAACAACCCGGTAAAAGTCATTACATTGGGAAATCCAGCTGCAGAGGTGGCAACTATGGCATTTTCAAGAGCATCAAAGCACTCAGCATGATGGTTTTTATTGTTCATCCCACGAACAAAAGTGTGAGATTTGGTAGCGGCACATACCATATTCAATTCCTTCAAAAGTGCCCACTTCTCTATTGGAAAAAGTTCAACCCCAGACACTCCCAAAGATTTGCATTGGTTCAAAAATTCTTCAGGGCTCCATTTTGGACCAGCAGCCATAAAAGGCCAGCCTGCAACCACCTGCTTTATATTTCCCTTTAACAATGATTTGCTTTCTGCTAAATTAGGAGAAGCAAGTAAAGAACCAATGCCAAGACCCGCATGTTTAATGAATTTTCGTCTGGAACCCATACTTTTCATAATCCTTGGCAAACTAATAAATGAGAGCTAAAATTAACCTATTGCTTGAAAAATCAAAGCAACTAAAAAAAGTAATGAGGCTGTCTCAAAAGTCATATAATTCCCAGATTCCTGACTGTCGTTAGACAGGAATTCAGGGATCTGTCCTAGAAACAGCTATTACTGCATTTTCAAAGGGATGCCGGAACAAGCCCGGCAACTTGTTTAACTCTTTTGAGACAGCCTCAAAATATTGACTAATACTTAAATCGTTAAAGTATTAATATGGTTATAGGCTTTAGCCAAATTGCCAAAAGGATCGTCCGTACGCTCATCTTCCACAAAGTAATATTCCAATCCGGCTTTGTCCTTTTGATTAAAAATGGATTGAAAGTCAATAATACCTTCTCCAACTGTAGTCTGATCCAAATTGGCGTTGGCATCTTTCACATGAAATAGGCTAAACCTTCCCGGATACTTGTTGATCAGGTCTAACGGTTCGTACCCTCCTTTTTTCACCCAATACAAATCTGCCTCAAATGAAACCAACTCAGGATCGGTATTTTCCAACATTACTTCTAATGGAATTTCGTCATTGCTTTTTTCAAATTCAAAAGCATGGTTATGATACCCAAAGGTAATCCCGGTTCCTTTAAATAATTCTCCCACAGCATTGAGGTTTTCTGCCACTTTACGGTAGTCACTTCTCAATTCGTCATCCAAATAAGGAATAACTAAATACTTCAATCCAGCTTCCTGTGATGCCTCTATCACTTTTGGAGCCTGATCTGCTGTGAAATACGAGCTGTGACAAGAAACCAATTCCATACCCAGGTCACTCACTATTTTTTTGTACTCAGAAGGAGCCATACCGAACAATTGACCATCCAATCCTAAGCCGTAACCTTCAATGAATTTGTATCCAATGTCAGCAATCTTCTTCATCGATCCTGCAAAGTCTTCATTTAAGGCATCACGCACGGAATAAGCCTGTACGCCCATATCCTTAGGTACAATTTTAGGTGCAGCTGCTTTTACTGCCTCGGTTGATTTCTCTCCTTGCTTTTTTGGGCCGCATGCCATTGGTGCTACGATAGCTCCGGCAGCCAATATAGAACTGGCTTTGATGAATTTTCTTCTACTTGTCATAGTAAGGTTTTTAGTTTGCTTTCAATTTAATGGCACAATTTAGGAAATCCTACTGATAGATTTAGAGTCCTAATTGCTAAAATGTGGTATGGATATGTATTTTGAAAGAATTTAATTCAATCACATGATCCAATATAAAACTTAACTCGTGATCATATACTGAGGTTTTAGATTTCAAGTGAACTATTAAAAAGATAGGTTCCTACCTAAAACAGGTATTAATCACTAAATGGAGTTTGCTTTCGACCCAAGGGGTTGGGAGTTAAACCTTATTTTGATTAAACTCTCAAAATTAAGTCTTTGATATTATTTTTTATGACAATGTATTTTTGCTTGAAAATTTATTGTGATTACAAAAAATCATTCTATCTTCGCACCTCGAAAAACACAAGTATTGTATTTCGAAACAAATAAAACGGGATGTAGCGCAGTCCGGTAGCGCACCTGGTTTGGGACCAGGGGGTCCCAGGTTCGAATCCTGGTATCCCGACAACAAAGGTTCATCAGAACCCAAAAGCCTGCAAATCTTACGATTTGCGGGCTTTTTTATTTTTTACGTATCAGTTCGATTTAGACAATTTCAGCAAAAATGAGACCTATCCGGTGAACCAAATGAATGGTTTATTTTAGTTTACCAGATTGATGCAAATAGCTGTAAAACAGATAGTTGCATCGCATAATTTGAACTGTTTTAGGTCTGTTTGAGTGACCTTGTGGAAGCAGTTCACCACGAGAGGAATCATTTTAACACAAACACTCAAAAGCTGAATTGTCATGAGAACTACAAACACCTTCGGAGTTCAGTTCATCACAAGAACGAACAAGGCCAAAGATGGTCTACTCCCAATCTATGCCAGGGTCACCGTTGATGGCCGCAGGGTAGAAATATCATTGAAGCGTTGGATCAAACCAGGCGACTGGAACAGCTCAAAAGGCATGGCCAAGGGCAGCCGGGAAGAAATCAAATCGCTCAATCACTACCTGGATGAAGTCCGGGCAAGGATTATGGAGTGCTACCAGGAGATGCAGGTCCAAAAAAGACTGATCACTGCTGATGCCATCAAGAGTATGTTCCTGGGTACAGACCAAAAGGACTTCACCTTATGCAAGCTGGTGGATTATCACAACCAGACAATGCGGGATACACTGGCGTGGGGCACGATGAAAAACTACTTCACCACTCAGAAGTATATCCATCGATTTTTGAAAGAGCGCTTTGGTACTACCGACATGTTCCTTTCGGAACTGTCTTATAAATTCATCACCGATTTTGAATTCTACCTCCGAAACTATAAACCCAAAGACCACCAGAAGCCGCTTGGCAACAATGGAGTGATGAAGCATCTGGAGAGGTTCCGGAAGATGGTGACCATGGCCGTGAAAATGGAATGGGTAAGCAGGGATCCATTTGACAAGTACCAGCTCAAATTCCATCGGGTGGATCGGGATTTCCTCAATGATGAAGAGCTGGAGGCCGTAGAGAACAAGGACTTCAAAATTGTCCGCCTGCAGTGGGTAAGAGATTTGTTTGTGTTCAGTTGCTATACCGGACTGGCCTACATCGATGCTATGAACCTTACCCCATCCAATATTACCATTGGCATTGATGGGGAATACTGGTTATCTACCTGCCGCCAGAAGACCGACCAGCCGGTAAGGGTTCCTATCCTTCCCAAAGCTTGGGAAATCATCGAGAAATACAAAACCCATCCAAGAGCTGTGCAGAGGGGGGCAATATTCCCAATGATTTCTAACCAAAAGCTGAACTCTTACCTGAAAGAAATTGCTGATCTGTGCGGAATTGAAAAGAACCTCACATTTCACCTAGCCAGGCATACTTTTGCTACTACAGTTACGCTTTGTAATGGTGTGCCACTGGAAACGGTTAGCAAGATGTTGGGTCACTCCAAAATTACAACCACGCAGGTTTACGCCAAAGTGGTAGAGAAAAAAGTGAGTGAGGATATGCAGAATCTAAGAGAGAAACTAGCAGCACCAAAATTGATGAGAAGGGCGAAATAGCCCTTTGTATTTAAGTACTTGCTTAAATAACTATCATTCCCTACCTTTGTTTAAGCAATTGCTTAAATACTATGAATACATGTATCCGTGTCTTTGCAGATAGCATCCAGATCAGTCGCTGCAGAGAAGACTTGAAAAACAAAGAAGAAAGCTTTTTAGAACTGGCCGATGTACTGAATCTGGCAGGTAATGCGGTTCGCCTCAAAATCCTGTACCTCTTGAAACAGGAAAATGAACTTTGCCCATGTGACTTGTCAGACATCCTGGGCATGACCGTGCCGGCCGTCTCCCAACATCTAAAAAAACTGAAGGATGCGGGAATCGTGACGACCAAAAAATCCGGTCAAACCATCTTCTATTCAGTAGAAGAGCAAAGTCAGCGAATCATTTCATCAGTGCTCGATTTGTTTAAGCTCCCAAATTCAATTCCTACCTTATGATACCCCATGATCTCACTCAAAGCATAAAGGTTTCACTAAAAACAGCAACAGGTCAGCTGGGATACATCCTTAGCAAAATAGATGATGTGGACCAGGTTGAAAATATCCTTTTGCAGCTAAAAGCTGTGCAATCCATGCTTGCTAAGACTACTTACGAGTTATTGGATGATGCCTACAGGAAAGCACTAGCAGAAAGGATCTCGTCAGCTTACCAGAGCTGCCCTGGCGACTGTGGCAATGAAGAAACAATAGAAAAGCTGAGAAAACTATTTCCAGAGCTTAAACTCGAAGAAGTGCCTAAAAAACTACGAGAAGCCCGCATGGTGGAAGAAGAATTGAAGAAATTTTTATCCGAACGTTTGGATACCCCCTCCCCCCGTGACTGACCTTTGGAGAGATGTTTCATTAAAATAGATTGATATGAAAAGTAAACTCATGATTTTCGCAACAGCGAGTATTCTCGCAATTGGTGGCCTTGCCTACGGGATCAACTCATCTCCAAAAGCTTGTCCTTTGGAAGGTACTCCAGATTGTCCAAAAGTTACCTGCCCTTTGGCAGGCACTCCTGAATGTCCTTATGACATGAAAGTGGCGGAAGTACCCGCCTGCTGTAAGAAAAAGTAACTGGGAGGGCGCAGAGCCCTTCTTTTTTTGAAAATTAAGTATATGAAAAATTCCCTTTTAACCAGCGGCCTTTTAGCCGCTTTAGTAAGCTCCCTTTGCTGCATCAGCCCGGTGCTTGCATTAGTGGCCGGTGCAAGCGGGATTGCGTCCACTTTCTCATGGCTCGATCCGGCAAGGCCTTTTTTTGTCGGCATCACAGTGGTTGTATTAGGCTTTGCCTGGTATCAGAAACTCAAACCAAAGGCCAAAAAGGAAAAAGAATGTGCCTGTGAGGAGGACCTTCAGCCCTCCTTTTGGCAAACAAGAAAGTTCCTTTCAATAATCACGGTCTTTGCTGCCCTGATGTTGGCGTTCCCGCTTTATGCTCACATTTTCTACCCTAAATCTGAAAAGCAAGTGATCATCGTTGATAAGTCAGACATTCAGACCGTAAATTTTCAAATCAAAGGCATGACTTGTCAGGGGTGCGCAGCGCATGTAGTGCATGAAGTAAATAAGCTCAGCGGCATCCTGAATGTAACCGCCTCCTACGACCAGGGCAATGCCATCGTAGAATTTGATAAATCCAAAACGGACGTCCTTGAAATTGAACAAGCCATCAACTCAACCGGATATTCAGTGACCAATAAAACAGAGAAATAAATGGAAATCATCTTAGAATCTACCATCACTTGCCCCAACTGCGGACATCAGAAAGAAGAAACTATGCCGACTGACGCCTGTCAGTATTTCTATGAATGTGAAAACTGCCACCAGGTGCTAAAACCAAAGGAAGGGGATTGCTGCGTGTATTGCAGCTATGGTTCAGCACCTTGTCCACCAGTACAATTGGACTCTGATCAAGCATGTTGCTAGGGTAGACAATGCTTTATGTGACATACATCATGTTTTGACATGTGCTATGTCATAGCGCCCTCAATAACCGTTGCGTACTTTTGAGTCATATTGAAGGGGATACAAATGGATGCCCCTTCAATGGATGACATTTTACATCAAAAGGCTCATGAAGCGCAACTTATATATCGTCCTGCTCATTGCAATGCTTCTCCCTGGCAAAGGGATGGCAGTGTTTCAGCACTTTTGTGGGGGCGAACTGATCAGCTTCGAGCTTTTTCTAAAACACCACGAACCATGCTGTGACGATCACAGCAACCCTTGTGATGGCTGTGAGGATCAGGAAACCATCTTCTCTCTCGATGATTTCAGGACACCTCATTCTGACATTCTGGTCATTGATTTTTCACATGCGGCAATGGCTCAGCCAGCTTTTCATTTGCCTTCTACACAATTTTTCGAATCAAGAAACTACACAACTCCTAAAAAGGCTCCCCCCGGCTGGTCAGGGCGGTATCGCTCTATCCTGTTCCAGTCATTTCTTCTTTAGCTAACATCTGATTATCAGTTAGTTGCCCAGGTTACGAAACCTTTGGACAATGTCGGAAATGGTTCTGTGTAATATAGCTGTTCCGGGATATTCGAACAGCATTAGACACGATCTATCCGACAAAACTATCATCAAGTTTCTTTAATCAGACTTTCAACAAAATGTTAAAATCATGAAAACGTTTCATAAAATTCAATTGGTATTCATTGCCTTGACACTGATGGTGATCAATACCACATACTCCCAACAACCAGGCTTGCAGTATTTCAGGCCAAACGATAAAAACGGCCTGAATGTATTCGAGCCCTCAAAAGAGGATACAGTTATCTTTGATGGATTAAAAGTGAGGGTTGGTGGCGATTTCGCCATGCAGTTTCAAGGTATTAGGCAAAGCAATACGGCAGGTAACCTGACCAAACTGGGATCAGACTTCAATTTGCCGTCTGCCAACCTCAACCTGGACGTCCAGGTATTGGACGGAGTTCGCATGCATCTTAGGACCTATCTTTCTTCCAGAGCTCATAATGAATCCTGGATCAAAGGTGGTTATATGCAAATTGATAAACTGGATTTTATCAAGCCTGAATTCCTAGAAGGGGTAATGAAATATACCAGTATAACGATTGGGTTGGATGAGTTCAATTATGGTGATGCCCATTTCAGACGTTCTGACAATGCCCGGGCGATCTTCAATCCCTTTGTTGGCAACTACATTATGGATGCTTTTTCAACTGAAGCATTTGGTGAAATTACTGTTCAAAAAAATGGTCTTTTGGCTGTGGTTGGGCTCACAAACGGTAAGCTCAATCAAAATGTAACGGTGAACGACAATACAGACAATAAGCCTTCTATCTACGGTAAGTTGGGATACGATAAACAACTGAGTGAGGATTTGAGAGTGCGATTAACCGGATCATGGTACATCAATAAAGGAACCTCAACAGGCACCTATCTGTATGGTGGTGACCGAGGAGGCTCCAGGTATTACAATGTGCTTTTTACAGTACCGGATGTGGATGGCAATACAGAGGGTGGCCCTCGTGATGGTCAGTTCAATGCCAGGTTCACAAAACTCACAGCCATACAGATCAATCCATTCATCAAATTCAAGGGATTGGAATTCTTCGGGATATATGAATTGGCCGATGGGAGCAACGAATTCACAGCACCTCAAGCTGACACAGAGGGCGCATTCACACAAATAGCAGCTGAGGTATTGTATAGGTTTGGAGCTGATGAACGTTTCTATCTTGGGGGTAGATATAATACAGTAACTGGTAAAATGCGTGAAAGTGCCACAGAAGATTTGGAAATCAGCAGGGTCAATTTTGGTGGAGGCTGGTATCTTTCAAAGAACGTTTTAACAAAAGTTGAGTACATGAAGCAGCAATATGAAGGCAATGCTTGGACAGGGCGTTTTGCCGGGGCTGAATTTAGTGGAGTCGTGGTTGAAGCGGTGATTAGTTTCTGACGGAACTCCCGTGTGGATGAGTTCACCCACACGGGATTCTTTTTACTGCTGTGTAAAAGATAATGACTACAAAAATAAGTGTCAGGAGACTAAGATTTTTCAAGAGAAATACAGCATGAAAATTCACATATTGAAGTATTTGAAATACAAACCATCATTTTTGATATTAAAATCGAACATTCTGAACTAAATTCCGTAGATTTGTATTAGACTTTCTCCAAAGTGCAACGTTTTAGAAAAATATCGGCCATCCTGCTTTCCATCCTGGTGCTGCTCAGTTCCACGAGCTACACCTTTGGTATGCATTTCTGCATGGGGCAGTTGCAGAGCATTGCACTTTTTTCCGGGGCTGAGCCCTGCGAAATGGCCACTCAAAAATCTCCTTGTGCCAATGATAAGCACGATCCAGCTTGCGAACACCAGCAAGTAACTAAGAAAGGGTGCTGTGAAGACCAGACTTTAGTAATTGAGGGTCATGAAGATCTTACGCAAGTGACCAAAGTTGCGGTTCCTGATTTTCAAATGATCGCAGTGCTCTACGTTGTGGTATCGTTTCTTTTCAGTGCCCCTGCCGTTCATCACTATACATTTAACTACTACTCCCCCCCTTTGATTGAGCGTGACATAACTGTTCTCGTTCAGTCCTTCCTTATTTGATTTTTGATGATCTGAACCTCCGATAATTTGATTATCGGCCGGGTTCAACTATGCTACGTGGTATGTTGGATTTATTCCATCAGACCATCAAACCATTGTATTCATCAAATAATCAAAATATGCTCAATTCCATAATCAAATTCTTTCTCGAGAATAAGCTCGTTACCGTTCTCGTATTGCTACTCATTGTAGCCTGGGGCATTGTTACAGCCCCGTTCAACTGGGAGGTGGGCTTCCTTCCCCGTGATCCCGTTCCCGTAGATGCCATCCCGGATATTGGAGAAAACCAGCAAATCGTTTTCACCGAGTGGATGGGTCGTTCCCCGCAAGATGTGGAGGATCAAATCACCTATCCGCTCACCACGGCATTGCTGGGTCTTCCAGGTGTAAAAAGTGTGCGGAGTAGTTCTGCCTTTGGCTTTTCCAGCATCTACATCATCTTCAACGAAGACATTGAATTTTACTGGAGCCGGTCAAGGGTACTGGAAAAGCTCAACTCGTTACCTGCCGGCTTATTGCCCCCGGATGTCCAACCCAAGCTTGGTCCTGATGCCACCGCCCTAGGGCAGGTGTATTGGTATACGCTGGAAGGTAGGGACAAAGATGGAAACCCTACAGGAGGTTGGGATCTCCACGAACTGCGCACCATCCAGGACTATTACATACGCTACGCCCTCACGGCAGTGGAAGGTGTGGCCGAGGTGGCTTCTGTGGGTGGATATGTCAAAGAATATCAGGTGGATGTTGACCCTGCTGCACTGAAAGCACACGGTGTTTCTCTGATGGATGTGATGCAGGCAGTAAGGAACAGCAACATCGATGTAGGGGCCAACACCATTGAAGTAAACCGGGTGGATTACTTCGTCAGAGGTCTGGGATATGTGGAGGAGCTGGCCGACCTGGACAAGGCCGTGGTGAAAGTAACCGATAATGTACCCATTCGGGTGAAGGATGTGGCCGTGGTAAACATTGGCCCACAGCCCCGCAACATGAGCGGAATCCTGGATAAGTCAGGAGCTGAAGCTGTGGGCGGTGTGGTAATTGCCCGCTACGGTGACAACCCCTTGAAAATCATCAATGCGACAAAAGCGGAAATTGAAAAAATAGCCGATGGACTTCCGTCCAAAACACTGGCAGACGGCACGGTTTCTAAAGTAACGATAGTACCCTTCTATGATCGCACCGGCTTGATTTACGAAACCCTTGGTACCTTGTATGAAGCCATCAGCCTGCAAATATTGATTACCATCATTGTGATCATTGTGATGGTGTACAACCTGCGGGCATCTATCCTCATTTCAGCGCTTTTGCCACTGGCGGTACTCATGTGCTTCATATTCATGAAATACTTCGGAGTAGATGCCAACATTGTAGCCCTGTCCGGTATTGCCATTGCCATCGGCACCATGGTCGATCTTGGTATTATCCTCAATGAAAACATTTTGCGGCACCTGGAAATTGCCCCGGAAGGCCAGTCCAAGTTAAAAACTGTCTATGATGCCACTACAGAGGTAGCTTCCGCCATTGTTACCGCAGTGAGTACCACCATTGTCAGTTTTTTACCAGTTTTCACCTTGCAGGCAGCTGAGGGTAAGCTCTTCGGGCCATTGGCCTACACCAAAACCTTTGCTTTGGTTGCTGCTCTGATATTTACCCTCATCATCATGCCTGCCTTTTCTCACTGGATATTCTCCATGAAAAAAGGCAAAGGCAAAACAAGTCTGTACTTGAATTACCTGTTACTCATTGTCGGCCCGGTAATAGCCTTCACCGTCTGGTCTTGGGCAGGATGGTTGCTGTTTGGTTTTGGTTTGATCAATGTGCTGCTGCATCATTTTCCTGAAAGATTAGGTAAGTACCGTGACCTGATGATGGTAGGAGTTACAGTGGTTGCGGTTGCTTGGCTGTTGGCCACCGAATGGGTTCCGCTGGGTGTGTCCAACAGCTTGCTGGTCAACTTCCTGTTTATAGCGGTGATTCTAGGCTTTGTGCTTGGCACCTTCGCTTTGTTCCTCAGGCTTTACCCTAAAATACTCATGTGGTGCCTGGACAATAAGGGCTTGTTCCTGGTTATACCTGTTGTCATTATTTTATTAGGTGCCAATATCTGGCTGGGTTTTGACAAGGTATTCGGCTTTTTGCCAAAAGCAACAGAAAAATTAGGCTGGAACTTAAGGGAAACCCCGGGATGGACGGCTGTATCTGAAGTGTTTCCGGGCTTAGGCGAAGAGTTCATGCCGTCTCTCAATGAGGGTTCATTTCTCCTGATGCCCACATCCATGCCGCACTCCGGCATAGAAGTAAACCGTGAGGTACTGCAAAAACTGGATATGATGGTAACGGCCATCCCCGAAGTGGAAATGGTGGTCGGTAAAGCCGGCCGTGCGGAAACGGCCATTGATCCGGCCCCTATCTCCATGTTTGAAAATACCATCAGCTACAAAAGCGAATATGTTTCGGATATAGATGGAACCAAGCAACGCTTTCGGGTGAATGATGATGGTCAGTTTCTGCTTCAAAATGGAGACGTTTATGACCCGGAAACCATGTCCCCTGAGCAAATAGATATAAAGCATCTCACTCCTGATCCTGATGGAGAATATTTCCGCCAGTGGCGGGATCACATCAAAACACCGGATGACATTTGGGACGAAATTGTTGGTGTCGTCAATATTCCGGGCGTAACCTCCTCTCCCAAATTACAGCCTATTGAGACACGCCTGGTGATGTTGCAAACGGGTATGCGGGCCCCTATGGGTATTAAGGTGTATGGACCTGATTTGAAGACCATTGAAGAATTCGGCCTTCAACTCGAGAAATACCTGAAAGAAGTGCCATCGGTAAAAAGTGAAGCTGTCTTTGCTGACCGGATTGTGGGAAAACCTTATTTGGAGATTGACATAGACCGGGATCAGATTTCCCGCTACGGATTGAACGTACGGGACGTGCAAGACTATATAGAAACAGCCATCGGTGGCATGAAGCTGAGCACCACGGTGGAAGGAAGGGAGCGCTTTCCGATAAGGGTACGCTATGCCCGTGAATACCGTGATGATCCTTCATCCATTGAAAACATGCAGGTACCCACACCCTTAGGCAACTACATTCCGTTGGGTCAATTAGCGAAAATCACCTATCGCCCCGGGCCCGAAATGATCCGTGGGGAGAACAGCTTCCTTGTAGGCTATGTGCTATTGGACAGGAAAAAGGAGTTTGCAGAGGTTACCGTAGTAGAGGATGCGCAACGCTACCTGAGATCAAAGATAGATGCAGGTGAACTGACCATTCCTGCTGGTGTCCGCTATGAATTTTCGGGAAGCTACGAAAACCAGGTGCGGGCAGAGAAACGACTCGCAATTGTAGTCCCGCTATGCCTTATGGCCATTTTCCTGATCCTGTATTTTCAGTTTCGAGCCATCTCTACCACCTTATTTGTATTCTCAGGCATTGCTATGGCTTTTTCAGGTGGGTTCATGATGCTCTGGCTGTATAGTCAGGGTTGGTTCATGGATTTTTCGGTCTTTGACACCAATATGAGAGAACTCTTCCAGATGAAGACCTACAACCTGAGTGTGGCCGTCTGGGTAGGCTTCATAGCACTGTTTGGAATCGCTACCGATGATGGCGTAGTGGTGGCTACTTACCTCAAGCAAAGCTTTGAGAAACGGGAACCTGAAAACGTGAAGGAGGTTCGCAAAGCTGTATTGGAGGCTGGTCAAAAGCGGGTACTCCCGGCCATGATGACCACCGCCACCACTTTACTGGCCCTCTTACCTGTACTCACATCTTCCGGGCGAGGATCCGACATTATGATACCCATGGCCATTCCTTCATTCGGGGGCATGATCATCGAAATTATGACGGTTCTGCTGGTGCCAGTCCTATACTGTTGGTGGGCAGAGCGCAAGATTAAACGCAATCCCGAAGTATTTACAGAATCTTAAATCTAGGAAGATGAAAAAAATAGCAATTATAATACTACTACTTCTGGGAATTCAAAACATTGGCTTCTCACAAAGCCTGGAAGAATCCTTGGAGATAGCTGCTGAAAACAATCCGGAGCTTAAAGCCTATTTCAATGATTACCTGGCGGCACTGGAACAAGTGCCGCAGGTGGGCACTTTGCCGGATCCGGAATTGAGCATAGGCTTTTTTATCCAGCCTATGGAACGATTCATGGGCAACCAGCAGGCAGACATTCAACTGATGCAGATGTTCCCTTGGTTTGGGATGCTGAAAACCCAAAAGGATGAAGCCAGCAAAATGGCATTGGCCCAATACGAAGTATTCCAGGATGCTAAAAACCGTTTGTTTTTTCAGGTAAAAAACAACTGGTACGAAATGTACCGCCTGGAGGAGGACATCAGGATCACGGAGGAAAACCTCGAAATCCTGAAACAGTATGAGCGACTGGCACTTATCCGTTTTCAGAGTGCAGGTACAGGGGGTGGTTCAAGTTCTTCCGGTATGTCGGGGAATGCTACGATGAGCAGTGGTAACTCCACCTCATCAACATCTTCTACTGGTGGTATGGGAGGAAGTATGAACAGTGGTTCTACAAGTAAAAACAGCGCAAAGAGTAATTCTTCGATGAACTCATCCGCATCAATGGGCGAGGGTAAATCTGGTATGAGTGATGTGCTTAGGGTAAGGATCGAAATCAAGGAGCTGGAAAATACACTGGCTCTACTAAGAGATTCCAGGGTACCACTTGTCGCAGAATTCAACCAACTCCTCAACCGTAACATCGATGAGCGTGTGTCACCAGTGGATTCACTGACTGATACAGCACTGCCTTTGGAACGATTGGCAATACTGGACAGCATCACCCAAAACAACCCGATGCTGAAAATGCTGGATGCCGAGGAACAGGCGTATGAAGCACAAAAGAAAATGGCCAGACTGGAAGGCAGACCCATGCTGGGGGCTGGGGTAAACTATATCCCTTTTTCTCCACGAATTGAAGATGGTATGCCAATGGGTGGCAATGACATGGTGATGCCTATGATCAGGTTAACCATACCCATTTACCGTAAAAAGTACAATGCCTTGCAAAAGGAGGCGGAGCTAAGGCAATTGGCAGTGCAGCAACGAAGAGAAAACACGGTCAACCAACTCTCAACGCAATGGTCAAGCGCCATGCGTGACCTGGATGATGCAAATAGGAGAACAAGGCTGCACAGAGAGCAAACCGATCTGGCAAAGCAAACCCTGAACCTGCTGATGACCAGCTACGCTACGGATGGTCGGGATTTCGAAGAAGTATTGCGTGTGCAACAGCAGCTTCTCGACTATCAACTCAAGCTGATCGCAGCAATTGTGGATCAGCATATTACAATAGCGGTGCTGGAAAATCTGGCAGCAATAGAACTGAATTAAATGGTGATCAAAAATTTTAAAACGATGAAATCGAGCATGACCAAAATGACGCCCAAAGGCATGAATTTACCTATGCGAGATTCCATCTGACCTATAAAAAATAAATTATAAACAGATGAAAGAATTAATTAAAAATAAGAAAGTCCTCCTGACCGTGCTTGTAGCATTTATGCTTGGGGGCACTATAGGCTGGCTGGCAAAGCCATCTCCAAGTCCATCGGAGACCGAAGAAGCTGTTCATGTACATGATGAAGATTCTGATCAAATATGGACTTGCTCCATGCACCCACAGATACGGCTTTCAGAACCGGGCAGTTGTCCAATCTGCGGGATGGACCTGATCCCAGCTTCAAGTAAACGGTCTGCTGCCTCGGCCAGTCCACTTATGCATGAGATGACACCCGAAGCAGTGGCCATGGCCAATGTCCATACTTCCCTGGTTACAGGAGTATCTCCTGAAGGGGAGCTTTTTCTAACCGGAAAAGTGAAAGCCGATGAACGCCAACTGGCTTCTGTCACGGCCAAATTTCCGGGACGTATCGATCAGCTTTTTGTCAATTTCACCGGCCAGGTTGTCCGGCAGGGCGAAAGGTTGGCCACCATTTATTCACCCGAGCTGGTTACAGCACAAAAGGAACTTTTGGAGGCTGCTTCTACCAAATCCACCTATCCCGAACTTTATCAGGCAGCCAGGGAAAAACTGCGCTTATGGAAACTTAATGAGAAGCAAATTGACGATCTTGAAGGTTCTGGAAAAGTGCAGGATCAATTTGATGTGCTGGCCGACAAAAGTGGTATTGTAACCCAGCGGAATATTTCAGTTGGTGATTATGTGAACACTGGATCAGTTTTATTTGATATAGTTGACCTGAACCGGGTATGGATAATGATTGATGCGTATGAATCCGATCTCCCATTTGTAAAAATCGGTGATGAGGTCAACTTTACCGCAGCAGGCATTCCCGGAGAGACCTTTAAAGCTAAGATTACCTACATAGATCCGGTCATAAATTCTTCAACCCGTGCAGCCTCTGTGAGGGCTGAGGCCTCCAACAGCAACGGAGAGCTGCGACCTGAAATGTTCATCAACGCCAGGGTGCGGACCACTTTACGCAAAGGGCAATCCTCTTTGGCCATAACTCGCACCGCTCTGCTTTGGTCGGGCAAGCGCTCCATTGTATATGTCAAGGTACCCGACACAGAATTCCCTACCTACGAAATGCGTGAAATCACCATTGGCCCACGTATGGGCGAAATGTGGCTGGTGGAAGCCGGACTGGAAGCGGGTGAAGAGATAGTGACCAATGGAGTATTTGCCATCGATGCGGCTGCACAACTTTCCGGAAACTACAGTATGCTCATGCGTCCGGATGTGAAAACCATGGACGTACCACAGGCTTTCAGGGAACAAATCACAGCGCTGGCCGATGCTTATTTCAAAGTAAAGAATGGTTTGGTCGCTGATGATCCAAAGGCTACACAATCCGCATTGGAACAGTTGGAGGCAGCTTTGGACCAGATTGACATGGCCGGGCTGAAAGGCCAGGCACACGATCACTGGATGGCTTTGAAACAGAAGTTTTCAGAAGCAACTAAAATGATGCAGGATGAAGAAAACCTCGATGGCCTGCGGCAACACTTCTCTATGCTTTCAGAAAACATGCTGGAGGTGACCGAATCCTTTGGATTGCAAAAAGACAAAGTGTACAAGGACTTCTGCCCAATGGCTTTCGACAATAAGGGCGCATTTTGGCTCAGTGAATCGGAAGAGATTCTCAACCCCTATTTCGGTGAGGCTATGCTTTCCTGTGGGGAAGTAAAAGAGACGTATCTCAAAGGTCAAAAAGTCTTTGAGGATGGAGGGCCTGCCAAGCAAGCAGCCAGTGGACATAACCATTAAGAGATGAAAAGTTGCTGTAAAACCGGAGATGAAAAAGCTCCTTCAACAATAAAAAAATGGGTCAGCCGGATGGTCTGGGGAGTAGTCATTCTTCTGGTCACTGGTTTAGCCCTGATTCAAGTATTTAACCTTTAAACAAATAGAAAAATGAAAAAAACAATGATCATGCTATGCCTGGCTTTAGTAAGCTGGGGAGCAACCGCACAACATGACCATGCAGCGCATGGAGCACAAACGAGCAGTCAAAAGATGGAACCAATGTTCAAAGACAAGGCATTAGGTTCTTCCTACACACAGTACATCACTTTGAAGAATGCTTTGGTGGCGTCTGATTTTCAGAAAGCAAAATCTGCTTCTGAATCTTTGGTGAAAGCCATTCACAATGTAAAAGGCAGTGATAAAGTCCATGCAGAAGCGGCCAAAGTTGCCGAGTCAGCTACTCTGGAAAACCAACGCAAGGCATTTACAGCGTTGAGCAATGAAATGGCCACTTTGGTGAAGGGTGCTGACATCAGCATGGGTGAACTCTACCTGGAATACTGCCCCATGGCCAACGGCAACACCGGAGGCTATTGGCTATCCAACGAAAAGGAAATCCGCAACCCCTACTTCGGTGACAAAATGCTGAAGTGCGGGAGCGTAAAAGAGACGATTAACTGACCCTAGTTTTGGCATAAGGGATTGGGTTCACTATAAGCTGAGCCCGATCCTGACACCAGGCACAAATCAATCAGAAATGAAAAAGAACATCATTTTCAGTATAATATTCCTGGGAGGAATACTGCTGGCCGCACAGGGCCTCTTGGCACAGCCAAGTAGCAAGACAGAGCAACGCCTTATTCATATCAATGGAAAAGGCGAGGTATCGGATGACCGAGGCACCAAACTCGGATACATCAGCAAGGAAGACATAGTTTTCAACAATCAGAATCAAAAGCTGGGCTTTATCAAAAATGGTAAAGTGTATGATGCTGAAGGTAACTCCTTAGGTAAGGCCAAAAAAGATGGTCGCTATTACAACAATGATGGAGTCTTCATTTTGAATACCAAAGGGACTGATGATACCTGCGAAATCCTGGATCCGGAAGGTCACAAGCGAGGGACAGTTCATAAAAACTATAAACTTCATGCGTGTGCTGCGCACTGTTTCTTCTTGGAACAGGAAATGAAAAAAGAGGAAGATAAGTAAAATTAAAGCCCTGTTGGAGAGTGGCCTTTATGCTGGTGTTGTCTTGCATGCAATCCGGCCGCCACTCTTCAATCAGGCACCAAACTCTAAATGCGATGAAGAAGAGAACTCACAACGATAGTCCAAAGGTGACAACCAAAGACAAGTTAATGGCATATCTAACATTATTTGCTCTGATTGTAGTAGTTACTGTAGCGGTATTTTGGATTCAAGGTTACCACATGGGCTCATCAGTTAGTCTAACCAGTGATGAGATAAAGACCCCAGTTGACCCAAGCTTGGTATGTATGGTCAATGACGCCTATATGGGTGTAGCCCAAATTCCGGTACCTGTAAATGGCAAAACCTACTACGGCTGTTGCCAGGGATGTGTTGATAAGCTCAACAATCTGGAAAGTGCAAGGATCGCCATTGATCCGTACAGTGGTAATCCTGTAGATAAATCGGAGGCTTACATCGTGCTGATGAACCCGCAAGGTGCAGTTGCCTACTTTGAATCAGAGATTAATTACAGCGCATTTAAGAAAAACTAAAAACAATCCTTTAACCCAAAATCCATGAAATTGAAACTGCTTTTTTTAGGTCTTGCTGCCATAGTGGCCGTGAAGACTCAAGCGCAACAGTCGGATGAAATTAACCAGGTAAAACAAGTACTGGAATCATACAAACAGGCCATTGAAAGCCTCGACACAACGGGCACGGGTAATTTATTTGTATCACAATCAATTGTTGTTGAATCAGGCAAAGTTGAAGGCCGATATCAGGACTATCTGGCCAACCACCTGGGCCCGGAGCTCCATCATTTCGAATCTTTCAAGTTTAGTGACTATGAAGTAGCCATTGAAGTCGCTTTGCCATTTGCCTTTGCTACTGAAACCTACAAATACACCATTGTGCTAAGCAAGGACAAGTCAGTTATTGAGCGAAAAGGAGTTGCCTCCAGCATTTTGAAAAAAGAAAACGGTCAATGGAAAATATGGCAAACCCATTCGTCAGCAAGAAAACCACAGACCAATCATTAACCAACTAAATAATATGACAATGAAAAATACTCTAAAAGCAGTTGTATTGGTACTATTCACTATTACAACCGTATCGGCACATGACGGCCACAAAAGCAAACAAGACAGTATCGCCCAACAAGCGGATACCGTGATGAATGCTCATTCCACCGAAGAAGAGCATACAGACCACACCCGTATCAGCGAGGCAGACAGCCACGATGCACATGCACAAGATGCACACCACGAAAAAAAGGTCACCGCAGACCTGGCCGATTTCCCTACAATCCATCCACTGATTGTCCATTTCGCTATCGTATTGTTGATAGTGGGAGCCATTCTGGCGGTTGTCAACATCTATTTCATCAAAAAGGAATTGGCGTGGACAGCCTTTGCCCTGGTGCTGGTAGGTTTTATTGCTGCGTACTTGGCCGGCAGAAACTTCCATCCGCATACGCACGGACTAACCGAACATGCCAAGCTCGTGCTGGAACAACACGACTTCTGGGCTGACTGGACAATCAATCTTGGATTTATCGGCTTGCTATTGCAAGGAATCAACCTGTTCATTTTCCAATCAAAAAGATGGGCTATGGCTATTGTGGCAGTTGTGTTATTGAGCGCAGCTTATGCCGTGGCACAGGCAGGACATTACGGAGCACAATTGGTACACATAGAAGGTGTAGGGCCGGAAGGTAAATTTTTGGAATTGGAACATGGACATTAACTGATTTTAAATCACCTGTATGCCCGGATTGTTTTTTGATTCGGTACTTACCTGTCCGGTATGCGGCCAGCAGCAGGTTCGCAGAATACCTTATAACGAGCAGCTAAATAGCTTCTATTGTAAGGGCTGTGAATGTAAGATTACTGTTCAGGGTGATCAGTGTTGTATTTTTTGTGCATTTGGTTCACATAAATGTTTGGTCTACCAAGGCTGGGAGAAATTAGAACAAAAACAATTGAGAGAAAAAATGAACCATGATGAACATAAGTCTGAGAAGAAATTCATCCCCGCACTCGGGTATGATTTTCTTACAGCATGGTACGATGCTACCATACGCATCACCATGCCGGAAAAGAAATTTAGAAACGAGTTAATTAACCGTTTAAAACCCGAACCTCTGGAGCAAATTTTTGAATTTGGTTATGGTACAGGAGCCAATCTGGCGATTGCCTCTTCACGGTCTCCCAACTCTTCATTTTTCGGATTGGACATTGACCCAAAGGTACGGGAGATCGCCTTTTCAAAGCTCAAAGGCAAAGACATTCTGGTTGAACTCCAACTCTACAACGGTGATATTTTCCCGTATGACGATGCTGTTTTTGACAAGGCCTACAGTTGTCTGGTATTTCACCAATTAGATGATGAAACAAAAGCGCATTGTTTAAGGGAAATCTATCGGGTTCTAAAGCCTGGAGGCAAGCTCATCATAGGTGATTGGGGCAAGGCAAAGAACCGATGGATGCGCACAGTTTTTTACACCGTGCAGCTTCTGGACGGTTTCAAAACCACCACGGCCAATGTAAAGGGCTTGCTGCCGGATTACATCCGAGAGGCAGGGTTCACAGATGTGAAGCAGACTGGCTTTATTAATACCCATATAGGTACATTTTGCTATTACGAAGGGATAAAGATTAAAAAATGAAACGAAACAGAAACTACTACATCCGAAAAATACACCGGTATCTGGGGCTATTTATTGGCATTCAGTTTATAGGATGGACGATCAGTGGCCTCTATTTCAGTTGGACGGATATTGATGAAATTCATGGAGATCAGTTCCATGGTGAGCATGTCATGACGCATTCACCCCGGAACTTGATCAGTCCGGCACAATTGGATTCAACGCTTGGTATTTCATCCCTTGAGCTTCGCTACATCAATCACCAACCGCATTATTGGGTCAACGATAGCCTGCTTTACAATGCCCTGACTGGGCAAATCATAAAGGGCATAACCGAAACGGAGGCGGCCGAAATCGCACAGAACCATCTTGTAAAAAACCTGGAAATCCTGAAAACAGAATGGATTACTGAAACCGACAACCATCATGAATACCGTGGCAGGCCGCTACCAGCCTGGGCTGTCCACTTTGATCATCCCGACAAACTGGTAGCATACATAGATGCCTCCAATGGCCGCTTTGAGCGGGTAAGGCACAGCAGTTGGCGCTGGTTCGACTTTCTTTGGATGTTTCACACCATGGATTATGCCGGGCGGGACAATTTCAACAATTGGCTGCTCAGGGCATTTTCAGTCTTTGGCCTTTTTACGGTGCTATCAGGCTTTACACTTTACGCAGTATCCTCTAAAACTTTCTTAAAAACCACTTCAAAACTTAAAAAGAAAAAATGATGAACAAACTGATTTACACACTTGCACTGGGATTGCTGATCGCATCCTGCCAAAACAAAAAAAGCGAACACGGTGAGCATGAGCACCATCAGCCGGAAAAAGCACCTACTGAACAATCGGACAACTCGAAAAAGAGCATTCCTCAGGAAGCGCATGGCAATGTGGGTAATGCCCATGTTTCTATTAACTACCATTCACCAGCCGTTAGAGGTAGGGTCATTTGGGGAGGCTTAGTACCCTATGATGAGGTTTGGGTAACCGGGGCACACAGTGCCACCACGATAGAATTTTCCAAAGTAATCCAAATCGAAGAAACTACGATCCCAAAAGGAAAATATGCGTTCTTTACCATTCCCGGACAGGAACGCTGGACATTGATCCTGAACAAAAACTGGGAGCAGCACCTGGCCGATGATTACGATCAGGCCGATGATGTCATCAGGATTGAGGTAACACCGGAAACGGGAATGCCACTTACCGAACGGCTAACTTATACCATTGAAGATAAGGGAGAAGGCTCAGGTGCTATCCGCATGTCATGGGAAAAGCTCAGTATTTCCCTTCCCTTTAAAACAGATTAACCACTAAAAATTTTACTCATGGAAAAGCATAACCACGATCATCACAAGCATCACCATCATGAGCATGATACCGGGATTGAAAAGTCTCATTCATCGGAGCATCAAACCATCAACAAATCAGACCATCAGCATGGACACCACGATCACCACGCCATGATGATCGAAGATTTCAAAAAGCGTTTTTGGATTTCTCTGGTGCTCACTGTACCGATTCTGGCACTATCTCACATGATCCAGCAATTAATTGGATTTGAGATTACCTTTTTCGGTGATCAGTATGTACTTTTTGGCCTTTCGTCTATCCTCTTTTTCTATGGAGGATGGCCTTTCCTCAAAGGACTTTGGGACGAGCTAAAAGACAAAAACCCGGGAATGATGACCCTGATCGCAGTGGCCATTACCGTGGCTTACGTGTACAGCTCGGCAGTGGTTTTTGGTTTGGAGGGAATGGACTTCTTCTGGGAGTTGGCTACTCTGATTGTCATCATGCTGCTAGGGCATTGGATCGAGATGAAATCGGTCATGGGTGCATCAAGAGCGCTCGAATTACTGGTGCAGATGATGCCTTCCGAAGCGCATTTGGTACAAGGAGACCAAATCAAGGACATCAAGGTTGATCAACTGAAAAAGGAGGATATCATCCTGATAAAAGCCAATGAGAAAATACCTGCGGACGGCACAGTGGTGGATGGGGAAAGCCACCTGGACGAAAGCATGCTCACCGGTGAGAGCAAGCCGGTGAAAAAATCCAAAGGAGACCAGGTCATTGGTGGATCGGTAAATGGCAGCCAGTCCATCAAAGTAAAGGTGTCCAAAACCGGCAAAGAAAGCTACCTAAACAAAGTGATCACTTTGGTGGAAGAGGCTCAGAAAGCCAAATCCAAAACCCAAAATCTGGCCAACATTGCCGCCAGATGGCTCACGTTCATTGCCATTGGTGCCGGCACGATTACACTGGTAACCTGGATCAGTCTGGGCAAACCGTTGGACTTTGCCCTGGAGCGGATGGTGACCGTCATGGTTATTTCCTGTCCACACGCATTGGGTTTGGCCATTCCATTGGTCGTAGCAATTTCCACAGCTGTTTCCGCAAGCAAAGGCTTGCTAATCCGTAACCGTACCGCTTTTGAAAATGCCCGGAAAATTACTGCAATGGTATTTGACAAGACCGGGACTCTGACCGAAGGGAAGTTTGGGGTTTCACG
Source organism: Reichenbachiella sp. MALMAid0571 (assembly GCF_040151475.1). Lineage (NCBI taxonomy): Bacteria > Pseudomonadati > Bacteroidota > Cytophagia > Cytophagales > Reichenbachiellaceae > Reichenbachiella > Reichenbachiella sp. MALMAid0571. The sequence continues at coordinate 26,082 of NZ_JBDKWG010000151.1, forward strand.
ATATGAGAGTCTGACGGATGATATAGACAAAGAAGAGCTATTGGCCTTTGCCGCTTCGTTGGAGCAGCAGTCCGAGCATCCAATTGCTCAAGGCATTGTGAAAGTAGCGAAAGAGGCAGGTCTGACATTGAAAAAGGTTGAAAATTTTGAATCGCTGACGGCCAAGGGCATTCAGGGCAAGATCGATGGACAAAACTGGAAAGTGGTCAGCCCCGGCTATCTGAAAGAAAACAACATAAACATCCCTGAACAGGCAGGATCTGATGCCGCAGAAACCATAGTTTTTGTGCTTTTGGAAGAAAAGTTGATTGGCTTCATAGCCTTGTCCGATCAAATCAGGGAAGAAAGCCCTAAGGCCATCGAAACGCTTCGGGAAAAAGGCATGAAACTATACATGGCTACCGGTGACAATGAGAAAACGGCCAAAGCAGTAAGCGACAAACTTGGGCTGGATGGCTACTATAGCGAAGTGCTTCCACACCAAAAAGTAGACATCATCAAGAAACTTCAGAAAGAAGGCCACTTTGTGGCTATGACGGGTGATGGGGTAAATGATGCCCCTGCACTGGCACAAGCCAATGTGGGTATTGCTGTAGGTTCAGGTACCGATGTGGCAGCCGAAACAGCCGATATCATATTGGTTAACAGCAACCCAAAGGACATTGCCAACCTGGTACTGTTTGGCAGGGCCACTTACAACAAAATGATCCAGAACCTCGCTTGGGCTACCGGCTACAACGCAATTGCATTGCCTTTGGCCACAGGGTTTATCCCCGGCCTGGTGATTAGTCCTGCTATAGGCGCAGTATTCATGAGCCTGAGTACGATCATAGTGGCCATTAATGCGCAATTGCTGAAAAGGAAGATGAAAAGCTGAACTATTTAGGAATCCCCAAGGGTACTTGCCGACTTTTGCAATACCCTTGCACATTAATTTTGCGTATATTTGCAGGCAAATGAATTCCATTCTATCCATATCGTTCAGCTTTCTGTTCCTGATGCAGGCAATGGGACCTACTTTGGATTTATGTTGTGAATTAGCAAAGCTTCCGGTGCTTTTTGAACACTACGAGGAATATGCAGAACATAATGGAACTTCATTCGCAGAGTTTATTGACTTTCATTATGGTGACGGGCAAAATGCAAAAGGCCACCATGATGACGAGCATGACAAAAACTTACCTTTTCACGGTCAGCACCAGTGCTGTCACGGATACACTTACATAGCCCAACTATGGGGGTATACAGAAATGACTCCCATTCATATTACAACAGAAATAAGAGCAACACGCTATAGTTTTTCTCTTTGTTCTGAGTACTCAGAATCCCCTTTTCAGCCTCCCAAGGCCTGATTTACCGGGCAATTTTCAAAATCAACCTTTGAATCATTGCATTTGTGCAATGCTGTAAGGTGCATTTTGCTATTTCCGTCCGGCATTCCACCGATGGGCATTTTTGCCCCAATCAATTCATTAAATCAGGATTCAAAATGCAAAATAAATGCTGGATAAAATCATTCAATTTTCAGTCAAAAACAAACTGATCATTGGCCTGCTCACGCTGGGCCTGGTCATTTGGGGAGGCTACTCGCTTACACAGCTTCCCATTGATGCCGTACCGGATATTACAAACAATCAAGTACAGGTTATCACCTCTTCCCCATCTCTGGCGGCAGAAGAAGTAGAACGTTTAATCACATTCCCCATCGAAATCACCATGGCCACCATCCCAGAACTGGACGAGATCCGTTCATTCTCCCGTTTTGGGCTGTCTGTGGTGACCATCGTGTTCAAAGAAGATGTGGATGTGTATTGGGCTCGTCAGCAGGTAAACGAACGCCTGGCCGATGTGCAAGCCCAAATCCCACCGGGAGTGGGTCAGCCGGGTATGGCCCCCATTACTACCGGATTGGGGGAAATTTATCAATATGTGGTAGGTACCGAACCGGGCTATGAAGATCAATATGACGCCCGTGAGTTACGGACGATCCAGGACTGGATTGTGCGAAGGCAGTTGCTCGGTACTCCAGGGGTGGCGGATGTAAGCAGCTTTGGAGGCTATCTCAAGCAATATGAAATTGCCATAGACCCGGACAGGCTCAAGGCCATGAACGTTTCTATAGCCGATATTTTTCAGGCACTGGAAGAAAACAACGAGAATACCGGAGGGGCTTATATCGAGAAAAACCTCAGTGCCTATTTCATCCGAAGTGAAGGTCTGGTAAGCGACATGGATGACATCCGTAACATGCTCATCAAAAATAATCAGGATGGAATTCCTGTCCTCATAAAAGATGTGGCAAAGGTACAGCTTGGGAATGCAGTACGGTATGGCGCCACTACTCGGGATGGTGAAGGCGAGGTGGTTAGCGCCATTGTAATGATGCTGAAAGGAGAAAACTCAGCTGATGTTATTGAGAATGTGAAGAACCGAATCGCTGAGATACGCAAAACATTACCGGAGGGAGTTACCATTGAGCCTTTTCTGGACCGTACAAAATTGGTAAACACTGCCATCGGTACAGTGAGCAAAAACCTGGCTGAAGGAGCCTTGATCGTGATCTTCGTTTTGTTGCTGCTGCTGGGAAATCTCCGTGCAGGTTTGATTGTAGCATCGGTAATTCCCCTTGCGCTCATTTTTGCCTTTGGCATGATGAACCTCTTTGGTGTGTCGGGCAACCTGATGAGTTTGGGAGCTATTGATTTTGGGTTGATTGTGGACGGAGCGGTGATCATTGTAGAGGCTACCCTCCATCACCTGGGTTTACTGAAACTTGGAAGAAAACTTACCCAGCAGGAAATGGACCAGGAGGTTTATCAATCTGTAAGCAAAATAAGGAACTCAGCCGCATTCGGGGAGATCATTATTCTCATCGTGTACCTGCCCATCCTTGCTTTAGTAGGGATAGAAGGCAAAATGTTTGGCCCTATGGCACAGACTGTAAGCTTTGCTATACTGGGTGCTTTTATCCTTTCGCTTACCTATGTACCCATGATGTCCGCTCTTGTACTAAGTAAAAAGACGGAATACAAACCCAATATTTCAGACAAGATCATGGCTTTCTTTCATAAACTGTACGACCCGACAATTCGTTGGGCGATGCAAAAACGGCCATTGATGTTAGCCATTGCACTTGGATTATTTGGCACCTCCCTTTGGGTTTTTTCCAATATGGGAGGGGAATTTATTCCAACACTTGAGGAAGGCGACTTTGCGGTAGAAACCCGGGTGATTACAGGAAGTTCCTTACAAAATACGGTTGCAGCTACTACCCAGGCGGAAAAAATTCTACTCGAACAGTTCCCGGAAGTAAAGCAGGTAGTATCAAAAATTGGTGCAGGAGAAATCCCGACCGATCCCATGCCGGTAGAAGCTGCTGACATGATGGTGATTCTAAAAAACAAAGATGAATGGGTCACAGCCTCTAACAGGGAAGAACTGGCCAACAAAATGGCCGAAGCTCTGGAGGTCATTCCGGGAGTTACTTTTGGATTTCAACAACCCATCCAGATGCGCTTTAACGAACTCATGACAGGGGTTCGTCAGGATGTGGCGGTTAAGATATACGGAGAGGATCTCAATGAGCTTTCGGAGTATGCCGAACAGATAGGACGGCTGGCTTCTGGTGTGGAAGGAGCTGAGGATTTGTACATAGAAGAGGTAACTGGTGTACCGCAAATTGTCATTAATTACAAACGAGACCAACTGGCGAAGTATGGCCTGAGCATTCGGGATGTAAACCGTTCGGTACAGGCAGCCTTTGCCGGGGCTTCAGCCGGACTGGTATATGAAAATGAAAAGCGTTTTGACCTGGTGGTCAGATTGGATAAGACCAACAGGGAGGATGTAGAGTCCGTTCGGAACCTTTACATCGCCCGCAAAGATGGGCACCAAATACCGCTCTACCAGGTGGCCGAAGTGGAAATCCAGGAAGGCCCTTACCAAATCCAGCGAGACGACACCCGCAGACGGATCATTGTAGCTTTCAATGTACGTAACCGGGATGTAGAAAGCATAGTAACCGAGCTTCAGCAGAAAATTGATGAATCGGTGGTATTTGCTCCTGGCTATACCGTTTCTTACGGTGGCCAGTTTGAAAACCTCGTGGAAGCCCGTGAACGACTCTCCTTTGCCGTGCCGTTGGCCCTTCTATTGATTTTTGTATTGCTCTATTTCACCTTCGGTTCTATTAAACAGGGTATCCTCATTTTTACAGCCATCCCACTTTCTGCTATTGGTGGCATCTTCGCTTTATGGCTCAGGGATATGCCTTTCAGTATTTCGGCAGGCGTTGGTTTCATCGCTTTGTTTGGGGTAGCAGTGTTGAATGGGATAGTGCTCATCAGCGAGTTCAATCACCTGAAAAAAGATGGTATCTCCGATATTTTCGAGCGGATTTACAAAGGCACAAGTGTACGTCTGCGCCCGGTAATCATGACGGCTGCCGTGGCTTCCCTGGGCTTTCTGCCCATGGCGCTTTCTCAATCAGGTGGAGCAGAAGTACAGCGTCCGCTGGCCACTGTGGTGATTGGCGGGTTGATCACTGCTACTTTCCTGACACTGGTTGTATTGCCTATCCTTTACTATTATTTTGAAAGAGGGATTAAAGTAAAACCCGGAGCAGTAGCACCTTTGTTGATTATCGGTCTCTTTTTCTTCCAGTTTCAAGAAGTAAAGGCACAGGAATCACCTGCTTCCTTTCAGTCACTGGATGAGGCGATACAAGTAGCGATTCAAAACAATCCGACCCTGAAGGCAGCAGACCTGCAAACCCAACAGGAACGAGCATTAAAAGGTGCCAGCTGGAATTTGTCCAAAACCAATTTCAGCCTTACACATGGGCAGTACAACAGCATTTACGACAATGACAACCAGTTCAATATCTCTCAATCCATCGAATTCCCTACGGTTTATGCCAATCAAAACAAGCTGGCCAAAGCGAGGATGGAAGCAAGCGAATGGCGGAAAAACGCTACGCAAAACGAACTGGTGCAGCAGGTAAAAGCTACTTGGTATATTCTTTGGTTTGAAAAAAGCAAAAGACAGTTATTGCTGGAGCAGGACAGCCTTTACCAGCGCTTTGTGAGGGCAGCAGGTCTTCGTTATCAAACCGGGGAAAGCAACTTGCTTGAGAAAGCAACAGCAGAGTCGCAGGTGGCGGAAATAAAAGTCATGTTGCAGCAAAACCAGTCCGATATTGAAATCTATCAGACCCAGCTACAAACCTTACTCAACCTGGAAAGCCCGATAGATATCACCGTGGGCAACCTGAAAGCAAGGGAAAGCAGTGTATTACTAGATACGCAAGGCATTGCGAATAACCCAACACTTGCCTGGTTCCGCCAACAAATGGAGGTAGCTGAAAGAGAAAAGTCGGTGGAGAAATCACGGCTACTACCGGATCTCACGGTAGGTTATTTCAACCAGTCTCTCAATGGACCCAATCAGGATTTGGATGGCAACCCGGTCACTTTCACTTCCAGCGACCGCTTTACCGGTTTTCAGGTAGGAATAGCCATCCCCATTTTTGGTGCCAAGTCGCAAGGATCGGTCATCAAGGCTGCCGAATTGAAAAAGCAGGAAAACGAAGCAAGGCTACAAGCGGTGACCAACGAACTGCAAGGCAGGCTAAGGTCTCTCATTCAGCAGTACCAAAAATTTCAGACCAGTATCGACTACTACGAGCAAAACGCCCTGCCTCAGGCAGAGCTAATTCTCAAACAAGCTCAGAAAGGATTTGAAAACGGGGAAATTGGCTATGTAGAATACATCCAGGGACTTAACCGGGCATTGACAGTCCGGTTTAATTACCTGGACATTCTCAACCAATACAACCAGACCATTATCCAGATCGAGTTTATCTCAGGCGTTCAATAAAAAGAAATCAACAAATGAAAAATACAATCAAATACATCAACAGAATCTCAATAGTTTTTATACTGGGATTGACTATTGCCTCCTGTGGTTCAAAAAATGAAGGAACAACAGAGGAGCATCACGAAGAAGGTGAGAATACGGTAGAACTCACTGAGGCACAATACGATCAGGCAGACATTCAGATTGGAAATGCCGAAAGAAAGGTTATCGGTTCTGAGCTACGGGTTAATGGAGTGATTGACGTGCCTCCTCAGAGCAATATTTCCATCAACATGCCCTATGGTGGCTTTGTGAAATATACCGAAATGCTGCCGGGCAGCAAAGTGAAAAAAGGTCAGCTTTTGGTAGTGATTGAAAATCCGGAGTTTATCCAGTTCCAACAGGATTATCTTGAGGGCTTGGCCAATCAGGAATTTCTGAAAGCAGAATATGACCGTCAGAAGGAGTTGTTTGATGAAAAGGTGGCCTCTGGCAAAACCTTTCAACAGGCTAAAAGTGACTACCTGGCCAATGAGGCACGAATTAAAAGCATGGAAGAACGTTTGAAAATTATCGGTTTCAATCCTGCTAAAATTGAAGGAGGTACAGTATCTGCTTCGGTCAATATTTATGCACCGGTAACAGGCTCGGTCCGTGAAGTGTACACCAATATAGGCAAGTACATCAACCCACAGGATGTGATCATGGACATCACCAATGCCGAGGATCTGCATGTGGAACTGACGGTATATGAAAACGACATCCCACGGGTAAGGGAAGGCCAGCGCATCCGGTTTGCCCTGGCAAATTCACCTGAAGAATGGCGGGAAGCTGAAGTCTTCCTGATAGGCAGTGGGGTTAGGGAAGACCGTTCAGTAACCGTACATGGGCATTTAAAAAAGATGCATGAAGACCTGAAGCCGGGCATGTATGTAGCTGCCAGAATCGAAACCGACAGTAATGAAGTGCTTGCTGCCCCGGAAGCCTCCATTGTGCGGTTTGGCGGCAAACAATACGTTTTTTCATATGCGGGTAAGAAATCAGAGAACGGTGAAACCGTACACGATTTTGAAATGCTGGAAGTCATCAAGGGATATACCGAAGACGGCTATACGCAGATTTCGTTGGCCGATACAGCGGAGGACTTGAGTAACATTCAACTTGTCACCAAAGGTGCCTTCACCTTGTTGGCTAAAGCCAAAAATACCGAAGAAGAAGGAGGAGGACACGGGCATTAAAATGAAGGACACGTATGATCAAAGAACTCGAAAATAAACTCAAAGAAAAGGATATCCGACCAACAGCCATGCGGCTGTTGGTGCTGGAAGCCCTGACCAGTCAGGAGGCCGCCATCAGCCTTTCTGACCTGGAAAAGGCATTTGAAAAGTCAGACAGGGTGACACTATTCCGCACCCTGAAGACCTTTCAGGAAAACGGACTGGTGCACAGTATAGATGACGGTACCGGAGCACCTAAATACGCCTTGTGCGAAGAGGGATGCGAGTGCAATATCGAACGGGACTTGCACGTACATTTCCATTGCCGGGTGTGTAGTGAAACCTTCTGTTTGCCCAAGTACAAAATCCCTGAAATTGACCTGCCAAGCAAGTTCATGGGCGAAGAAGCCAACCTGGTGGTAAAGGGTGTTTGCGGGAAGTGTGCAGGATGAAAATTGCAATGACTGTGCATTGTGTTTACACGTATTTTCAGATAAAACACTTAACGCTATGAAGTTTAACACTGCCATGCCTAAGGGCCTCAAACCACACTATCGTCAGGAGCTCATTCTGTACAAAGAAAAACTCGCCAAGCGTCACCTTCAGGAAGCTTGGCGACATCTGGAGCGGGCGCACGTCCTTGGTCAGCCCTATCCATACCAGCACTCGGAAGCGCATTGGCTTATGCTCCGGTTCGGCTTCATGATCAAGGATTGGGCAGAAATCCGGGGGCAGATTCTTAGGCTATTTGTAGGAGGAGTAAAATCCTTTGTAGGTAAAGTACCTGTAGGCAATACCGGAGGAGCCAATGTTCCGCCTCTTTTGCCCATGGAAATCCCAGAAGACCTGAAGGCAATAATAGATCAATTCAAAAAATAAATTGATACAAGACTATGACCACCTTGCTCACTGGTACCATCATGCTCAGCCTCCTCCACGGGCTGATTCCCAGCCACTGGCTGCCGGTGCTGGCTCTGAAAGAAAGTTTTGGCTGGCAAGGTAGCAAGACGGTTCGCATTGCGGCTATGGCAGCTTTGGCTCATTCGCTGAGTACCTTTCTGCTGGGCGTGTTTCTGGGCTTATTCAGCCTTTCACTGGCAGAAACGCTTAACAGTTACACCCGTTGGGTCATTCCTGCTTTGCTCATTGCCATAGGGTTTTATTTCATCATCCAACACCACAGGCACCATCATTTTCACTTCAATGAAAAACAAAAGCTGGATCAGGCCGGAGCAACCCAAGTGGTGACCTTGCTGGTATTTATGATGTTTCTTTCGCCCTGCCTGGAAATTGAAGCCTACTTCCTGATGGCAGGTACTCATGGATGGCCGATGATCATGACAGTGGGCTTGCTCTACACCTTCGTTTCCGTGTTAGGGATCACGTTTTGGGTGTATCTCGCACAGAAAGGTCTGCACCGTTTCAACTGGCACAGGCTGGAGCATAATACCGGGCTGGTTTCGGGGTGCATCCTCATTATCACAGGCATCATTTCCTTTTTCACACATTAAAAAACTGACAAGCGTATGACTAATGCAAACAATATAGAAGACAAAGCTTGCTGCAGCACCGACCAGCATCCAGGCAAACCAAAAAAGCAGGGGGAGAAATCCTCCTCCACTTTCCTGCAAATCTGGGGAAGTGGTATTGTAAGCCTTGTCATGCTGCTTGCAGGAATAGCCGCTGACCAATGGGGACAGCCTGCATTTTTCCACGGCTGGATCCGCATCGGTTGGTATGTGCTGGCCTATTTGCCTGTGGGTTGGCCGGTATTGGTCAAAGGCTGGAAGTCAATACTGAAAGGTGATGTGTTCACTGAATTTTTCCTCATGGGAATAGCCACTCTGGGGGCTTTTGCCATAGGCGAATATCCCGAGGCGGTGGCGGTAATGCTTTTCTATGCCATCGGTGAGTTGTTTCAGGATGCAGCAGTGAACAGGGCCAAACGTAATATCAAAGCTCTGCTGGATATCCGTCCGGATTCTGCCTCTGTGTATAGAAGCGGGCAAATGGTGTCCGTACATCCGGAAGAAGTACAAATCGGGGAAACCATACAAGTAAAGCCTGGAGAAAAAATACCTCTCGATGGGGAAATGATCAGTGAAAAAAGCAGCTTCAATACCTCCGCCCTGACTGGCGAAAGCAAACCAGCTACCTACAACAAAGGAGAAAATGTGCTGGCTGGGATGGTGAACCTCGACATGCTGATTGAATTGAAAGTCACAAGGCTGTTCAATGAAAGTTCGCTGGCACGCATCCTGGAACTGGTGCAGAACGCTACCGCACGCAAGGCAAAAACCGAGCAGTTCATCCGCAGGTTTGCACGGGTTTACACACCCATTGTTACCTTTCTGGCCATTGGCCTGGTCTTCCTACCTTATTTCTTTGTAGAAAGCTATGTGTTTGAAGACTGGCTTTACAGGGCTTTGATCTTTTTGGTGATCTCGTGCCCCTGTGCGCTGGTCATTTCTATTCCGCTTGGTTATTTCGGAGGGATTGGGGCAGCCTCCCGCAAAGGCATATTATTCAAAGGCTCCAACTTTCTTGACCTCATGACAAAAGTCAATACCGTGGTAATGGACAAAACTGGAACACTTACCAAGGGAGTGTTTGAAGTTCAGAAGGCCGTGACCATGGACGGTATCACTACAGAGTGGCTTAGCCTGGCGGCAGCTATGGAAAGCAAATCCACCCATCCCATCGCAAAAGCCATTACAGAATACACTAAAAAGCAGGGAGGAGAAATTTCAGAACCCGAACAACAGGAAGAATTAGCCGGACATGGCCTGAAAGGAAAAGTAAATGGTAAGCATGTGCTCACCGGCAACCAAAAGCTGATGGACAAGGAAGGGATTGTTACCTGTGCTGATGCTGCCGGAGAGGTCAATACCGTCATCCATGTAGCAGTGGACCAAAAATATGCCGGTTACTTGGTGATAGCAGATGAATTAAAAGAGGATGCTGCACAGGCGATTGAAGCATTGCACAAAGCAGGTGTAAAAGAGCTGGTCATGCTATCAGGCGACAAAGACGCTGTGACACAACAGGTGGCAAAATCACTGGGAATAGATAAAGCCTTTGGTGATCTGCTGCCAGAGCAAAAGGTGGAAAAAGTAGAAGAGTTGAAAAAGGATACCAACCGTGTCATTGTATTTGTGGGGGACGGTATCAACGATGCTCCCGTCCTTGCTCTGGCAGATGTAGGCATGGCAATGGGTGGTTTGGGCAGTGATGCCGCTATCGAGACAGCCGATGTGGTCATTCAGACTGACCAGCCCTCTAAAATTGCTACTGCTATTCAAATAGGCAAACAAACCAAACGGATCGTATGGCAAAATATAGGCCTGGCATTTGGAGTGAAGCTTATTGTGCTGGCACTGGGAGCCGGAGGTCTAGCCACCATGTGGGAAGCCGTCTTTGCTGATGTGGGAGTGGCGCTGTTGGCTATTTTAAATGCGGTAAGGGTGCAACGAAACTAATTTAGAACATGCTATGGAATCAATAAACTCACTTTTTAAATGCCTGAAAATTATAACCAACAATATGAAGAATTAGAAGATAAGCTTCGAATGATTGATCTGGAAGAGGACGACATTCTAAAAAAATCAGAGCAAAGCTTTCAAATAGCCCTTCAGGCAATTAATCAGTTGAGAGATGATTTGAAGGGTGATCGGTTGTGTTCACAAACCGATGAAATCTACTTTTTCAAGGAGATCAAACCGAAATTCGTTAGTAAGCTCATCTACCACCTCAGCGTATTCAATATTGAAACCAACAAACCTAACGGAGGAATCAAGGTAAAACGTAAATACTATCAAAATGAGTTAGATAAGCTCAAACGGTACTTCGACAACAACTTGGAATTTTACCGCTACTATCGTACCCACAGTAATTATCTGGATCACAAATATTTTGTCAGAGGCAAACAGGACATAAGACTAACGCTTGACTCTTTCTTCTTTGAAACCGATCCAAATTTCTCTACTAGCCACGATTTCAAGGTTTCCAATATCCTTGCCAATGATTTGCTCAATGTCTATCTGGAAGATGAGTTGAACAAGCTGACCTTGAGAGATTTAAACAACGGGAAATCACAAGTCGAACCGAAGGTGAAAATGACATGGACAGACTCCAAAGTAGCTCTGATTGAGCTAATGTACGCACTTCATGCCCGTGGAGTCTTTAACCATGGCAGTGCAGACTTGAAAGAAATTTCCAAATGTTTGGAAGACACTTTTGGAGTTGATTTAGGGCAATACCACCGCACTTTCCTCGAAATCCGCATCAGAAAGACAGGAAGGACAAAATTCCTCGATTCACTTCATGAAAGCCTTATCCGTAGAATGGATGAAGCTGATGAGAAATAACACAATCAATTCATTATATTCAGAGATGGATAATAAGCTCGAAACGACAAGAGGCTACTACAATCCCTCTTTTTTAAAACTGACAGTGAACGCTGATTGTGATTTGTCTGATCTCAATACGCTTAGCAAGGCTCATTTATCTACGTTTTTCCATGAATACATTCATTTTCTCCAGGATTTAACCACCACCTTCGGTGTTACAAATGCTTCGATTATTGCCAATCGCCTTAGGTACTATAATGAGCAATTTAGAACTTCCACAGATCAATTTATCAAAGTAAAAATCCCTTTGATCGATCAAAGTGGAGCTAACTCAAAGTTGAATGCCGAACTACAGAATCTATACCTTGGAACTGGGAATCTGAGAGTTGGCGTTCAGGACCTTAATATTCTTTCTGTGGCCATTCATGATTCTAATATTTTTCTTCCCGACCCATTCTCGAAGTATGCTAAGGAAATTAGAGTAAATCTTACCTTAAACGGTTCAAACGAAACCTTCCAATTTGGGGGGATTTGCATCTTGGAGAATATCGCTCACATTTTGCAAGAAAAGTTTTTTGGAGTAACCGATCACCCATCATGGCCATATAAAGCAGCAGAATATGTTGCTTCACACATTCACCCTCAGTTTGCCTCTAATTTGGAAAACGTACTGGCTTTATGTGAAGCATCTCTAATGTCAATGCATTCCGGAGAAACTTTTGTTTCAATACTCGAAATCATGAAGACACAAAAATACTTGCCTGAAAATGCCAATGATGTATATGATTTTGTTCTACGCAATGTATCGGCTGATTCAAAGTCACTGTTTGAGATTTTTCAGTCTCAGATTAAAAAATCAAAAGAACTATTAGGTGGCTACTTTACTACTGATGTGTACTTGGCGGAAAAAAATTGGGTAGATGAGATTTTATCACAAGGTGAATCAATAAGGCTGAAGAGCTCTGGTTTGTTTTTAGAGATGTTTCGCCAAGCCACTATGCCTTCAGCCAAGTTCATTGAGGTATTCAGCAAATTAGGTACACCCTTAATGATGAATATCAATGGTGATGCTTGGTTTCACCCTCCACAAGCTATTGCTCAAGAAAACATTCAACCTGACAGGCTTGCTGCAATTATGGAAATATTCAACCTGTTTGAATGCGGAACAAAGAAGTGTGATTTGAAACATTATTGCATGACCAATGTCAACGTGGATCAAAGGTGTAATTCCGCACCATGGAAAAGATGGAACGATCCTCAGGTGTGCGCTTATGGAGCATTATGGAAAACATGGGGATTATTTGAAAAAGAGCCCATTTAAGAAAAAATCTTTCCCAACTTCGGTTTGACTTGTGAATAAAACTCACCAAACGGTAACACCTTCGCTGTTCAATCAACATTTGTTACGAAATGGCAACAGAAGTTATTACCACAGATGACCTCCGTGAGTTCAAGATCGAACTCCTGGAAGACCTCAAAAGGCTACTTAAAGAACATTCCGGCCAGCCTACCAAGAAATGGCTGAAATCCTATGAAGTCCGCAAGCTCCTGGGCATTTCGCCCGGCACGCTACAGAACCTCAGAGTAAACGGCACATTGCCTTTTACCAAAATAGGAGGTGTGATTTATTATGACTATGCGGACATTCAGGCGATGCTCCAGTCCAATAAGTTTCAAAACCGCTCGAGGTAAAGCACATGGCCGGGCATGAACTACATCAAGCACCTTTCCGCAGTGTTCCAGCAGATGGATGCAGATACTAGGCTCACGCCCTACCATATCAGTTTGTACATGGCCTTGTTCAGGCGGTGGAACCTCAACTTTTTCAAGAACCCGATTTCTGTATCCAGGGACGAGCTGATGAGGCTATCCAAGATCGGTTCGGTGAACACCTACACCAAGTGCCTGAAGCAGTTGGACCAATACGGATATGTCCGCTACGAACCGTCATACAATCCGCATCGGGGCAGCCTCATTTACCTGTACAGTTTTGATAAGGGTAGTGATACAGGTGCTGATAATGGAAGTGAAATAGCTGTGAGACCTTTTACAAACAATACAAACCCTTTAAACAGTGAAAACGAAACAAACTTGGGTGAACGAGCAAAAAAAATGGAGACTGGTTCAAATGATTTGGAAATGAAGAAAAAAGAAAAGTTGCGGCAAAAGAAAAAAGAAGTCTCAGGCTATGGTCCAGACATCCCTCCTTTGGAAGATCATGTCAAAATCTACTTTGATGAAAAAGGCTATCCGCCCGTGGAGGCTGAGAAGTTTTACAACTACTTCCAGAGCAATGGCTGGCTGGTAGGTGGCCGCTCCAAGATGAAAGACTGGAAAGCAGCCGCCCGCAACTGGATGCTGAACGCACAAAAATTCAATACCTATGCAAAAGATCAGCGAAACCATCAGCCAGGTCCTAAACCCGGAAACCTCCACTCAGGAACCGGCAAGGACTATGGCGAGCCGCTCTAAGTCTCACTCAGAGAGTGTTCGAAGCAACGTCATCCAATTCGACAAATGCCTTGAATTCCTGGAGAAAGCAGGCAAAGCCTACACTAGTCCAAAATTCAGGATATGGAAGGAAGACCACTTGATTATATTCAAACTTTTGGTCTACTTCTATCAGGACAAACCCAATGCTGAAAAGCACGGCATTGACTTACACAAAGGCATTTTGCTGACCGGCCCTGTCGGTTGTGGCAAAACTTCCCTGATGACCCTTCTACGGTTTATGTTGGCTCCCAAAGAGCAATACATCATCAAATCCGCTCGTGATATCACCCTGGAATTCATCCAGGACGGCTATCCTGTTATCAACAAATACTCCAAAGCAGCCTTCCAGCAAACAAGCGGAGAGCTGATCCCTAAAGCCTATTGTTTTGATGACTTGGGCGTGGAATCCAACATCAAGTATTATGGAAACGAAACCAATGTAATGGCCGAGATTCTTTTGAGCCGCTATGATATGTTCATCAGCCGCCACATGCTCACGCATGCCACGACCAACCTTTCCGCCAGTGAGATAGAGAACTGTTATGGGAATAGGGTTAGATCAAGGATGAGGGAGATGATGAATGTAATAGCTTTTGAGAAGGAGGCCAAGGACAAAAGGATATGACGTGTCCCTTAGTGGTACATGTGCAGATTTTCATGTCCCGTTTTTAATGTTTTTGTCTCATGTCCCATCACGGTACATATAACTTGTTTCATGTCCCAATTTTTGTATTTTTGTCTCACGTAATTAATAGGAATGAAGAATATCGATCCATCGAAACCACTCAATGATTTGCCTCTTCTACCTCCTCCGGTGGAAAAAGTAGAGACTATCCAAATCCTCAAACAGGAAAGTAAAGCTGCTGTTGCCCTTGCAGAGCTGAAGGGATTGGCAAGGACCTTGCCCAACCAGGGTATTTTGATCAATGCCATTGTACTCAAAGAAGCACAGGCTAGCTCAGAGGTGGAGAACATCATTACCACGCATGACAAGCTCTATCAGGCTCTGGCAGCCAAGTCGATGACAATTGATCCTTCGACCAAGGAAGTCCTACGGTACAGGGAAGCCCTGCTCTATGGTTTTGAGGAGATTAAAAAGAAAGGCTTCCTAAACACCAATGGTATTGTCCGGATTCAATCCATATTGGAAGAGAATGAGGCCGGAATTAGACAACTACCTGGTACTTCCCTAAAAAACGATCTGACGGGTAAAACCATCTATACACCACCGGACGATAAAGAAACAATAGTCAGACTGATGAAAAATCTGGAAGACTTTATCAATGATGAACCCGATAGAATGTCTCCCCTGATCAGGATGGCCATACAACACTACCAGTTTGAGAGCATCCATCCATTCTATGATGGAAATGGCCGGACGGGCAGGATTATTAACGTGCTTTACCTCATCCTTCACAATCTGTTGGAAATACCCATGCTGTACCTCAGTGCCTACATTATAGGCCACAAAGGAGCTTACTACAAATTGCTACAAGAGGTGAGGACTAAAGACAATTGGGAAGGTTGGATATTGTTTATGCTTAAGGCCATTGAGGATACTGCGACAAAGGCCATTTCCCAGATCCATGGGATCAACAGCATCTTCAATGAGATTCAGGATAAGGTAAAAAATGAAGCCCCTAAAATCTACTCGAAAGACTTGATCGAACAATTGTTTGTTCACCCCTATACCAAAATAGAATATATCTCTAATGGGCTGGGCGTAGAAAGAAAAGCCGCTTCCAGGTACTTAAAGACTTTGGAATCCATTGGAATCCTAAAACTCGAACCTATCGGGAAAGAGAATATTTTCATCAACCAGCAATTGTACCAACTACTGAAGCAAAGTTAGACCATGGCCAAAGCTCGAAAATCCATACCCCAAAAAACGAAATCTCTTTTACAGCAAGAGATTAACTCCCAGTGCCCAATCTGTGATGATCAGAATGTAGATCATTTTGAAATTCATCATATTGACGAAATTCCCGAAAACAATTCCCCTGACAACCTTTTGATGCTTTGCCCGATTTGCCATTCCAAGATTACAAAAGGTGATATTAGTGAGGAGGAGGTCAAACAAATCAAGAACTATCTTATGATTAAAGCTAAAGGCAAATCCAGTGTAAAGTCATCAAATACCATCAACATCAAAGGCAATGTGTCCAACTCTACAGTGGCCAATTCGATCAGTGCACAGACCATTGTTTATAAATCCAGAAGCAAACCAAAGATGGAATTCGCTGATGGTGCCATAGGTAAAAAAGCGGAATTGAAAAACTATGTGAAGCATCTGATAGATCGATATAACGAATACAAGGAAGGCGATGTTGGTAAATCCAAAATGAACTATGCTGCCATTTGGGGCATCATCAAAAAGGAATTTAAAGCCAGTGCCTACCAAGTCCCAGAAGCCCAGTTTGAGGCTCTATGTTTGTTCCTCCAGCATCGCATCGACAATACAAAGCAAGGCAGGATCAACAGAGGGAAAGGCTTTAAGAACTATTCAACATTTGATGAAATCTATGGTGGAGAGTAAGCAGAGCAATCTTGATTGGCTGAAAAAAAGATGCCCAATTCGTCCTAAAAAGTGGCATACTGAAAAGGTTCTCAGAATAAATGAAATTGAGAACTATAGGTTCTATTCTCGGAATTCAACAAAGACTTACAGAGGAATCATTAGTCCGCTAGATATAAAAGGTATTCAATACGCCTATGCTTATAACGATGAGAGTGATATTACCTGGATTGACTTATTGAACAATTTGAAAAGGTTTAAGGATATTCGTCATTCAAACATGACTCATGAAGAGTTGATCGAGCACGCCCAAAGTGATTACAACGAATCCAGAACAGTTTCAAAGTTTGGCTCTCTTTATTTTACTACCACCGGCCAGCACAGAATGACTTTGTGCAAATTTCTCGATTTGGAAAAAGTTACAGTCCAGATTAACGAGTATACCTTTGATCAAGAAAAATTTAATGCCTATCAGGCTAGAAAGAAATTTGTAAAACAGCTGTTAGATAGAGGTCTAATTTCTGAGGAATTATTAGAATCAGAAATAATGAGTTTTGAACACGGCATAAGCCTGAATATCCGAGGAGTTTTCATCATGATGGGAGACCAAATATTTGATGGGCTTATAAACCTTTACGATGGCCTTAGCACGAACAAAGTATTAATCACTTTTGAATCCTTGATTTATGGTAAGCCTTCTACTTTCAATAATGATGTCAGAAGCCAATCTGATTTACTTCAATTCAAGTACTTTTTAAGAAAGTGTAAAGCGGAATTACTGAGTGATGTCTAACATACATCATGATCTCCTTCAAAGAGAAGCGAATTAAGGTCAATCCCTTACCGAAGATAGTCTCTCCCCACACCCCTGTGCCTCCAGCCTGCTCATTCCGCTGCGCTGCACTCACAAGCTTCCAGCACCGCACAGCAAGAGTAGCCCGTTATTCCATTCCACTTCGCTCCATTCCATACCGTGCCACACTTGCTTTTCCCAACCCTGACCCCACGCAGGAAAAGCGGTGTTCGTCTTCCGCCCTCGGCATAGCATCATGCCAGGCCACCACAGCCCATTTTTTGAAAGGGTCTATTTTCTAAGGTCAAAAAATAAGCTGTGTTGCCTTACAGGTCTCCGCTAAAGCTCCGAGCCTGTCATGCTGCTTGCAACTCGGTTGTCATCCTCACGGCAGCCTACTCTGTCTTTTTTGCCGCTTCTCTTCGTTTCGTTGCGCTTGCCAGGCTTTGCAGGAATTGTTTAATTGAAAGCGGTCTGCTTCAGCTTGGCAGTGCTCACTGCACTTCGTTCAGCCGCAAAAAATCCACCGGCTGCCAGTGTTTTTGCTCGCCTGCGGGTCGCTGCGGGCTGCGGGACTGTCATGCTTTTTGCACCAACCCCGGTTCCCAACACACAGGTAATCGCTTATACCCGGCCAACGCTCAAAAGGCAAAAAATCACGCCAGCCCTTGTGTAGTTCCGTTCCATTCCGGGCTTTTGTGGAGGATCAAATTACAAAAGCCCTGCATTCCACTTCACACATAGCAAGCCCCCGCAGTTCGTACCTCACTGCTTTCCGGTCTAGCCCCCTTGCTCCACTCGCAGACGGCTCGCAAGCCTCCGTTCGTTCCTCTCTTCGGCTGGCTTGGCCGTTCGTCCATTACGCTGCGCTCCACAGCCTCCGTCCAGCCGTTTTGGTTTTCCTGCGTTCCCGCACTAAATTCAATTTCCACAGCTAACAATATTGATAATTTATGAATTGTAGAACCAGAAAAAGAAAGGAAGAACTCAACCGAAAATTTTATATTCAACCCGTTAACTACTTAAAACTTCTTAATGGTCAACACAAACAAGGCTGTTGTGGGGCATTGGATGACAAATACTACATCTTTTCGTATAGACCCAGGGGTGATTATGACACTCAATCGAAATACTTTTTTGTCGGTACTCATTGTGCCAACGAATTTCTAGATATTATCAAACACGACCCACTTCCTCTTTTTAATCCTTTAATACATGAGCAGGGGAATCACTCTCCAGGCAACAGTAATTCTTCCGGATCCAAGGACAAAGCATTAATACATCCCTTCAATCGGGAGCTACTTACCGCAATTAATATGCTTTGTATTTCATGGGATATTATTCCAGAGTCAGGACTCGAAAGCATCGTCAAATTCACCAATAAAAGGTCACCCGACCCTAATCTCAATGGTATTGAGTGGTTTAATGAAATAGTAGGGAAGGATAGACAAAGGCGTTCGTTAAGAATAATGATAGACCAGCTCAGGGAGAATAATGAATTAAAGGATTTAAGGTTTGATGAATTGAACAACTACTTGAATGAAAGAGATATTGTAAATAACATCAATTAGAGCGGGTTCAAAATAACCAAAACATAAAGCAAAGTTACAGGCATGCGGATGTGAGAGCTTGCAAGGGTCCGCTTCGCCTGTTTCAAAAAAAATCTCCACCCTTCAGGTAGTATTTTTTTTTCACAGCCCTTGCCGCAATCACACCGTTCCTGTGATGAAGGGCATTATGTTTAAGTTATTATTTAGAGTCCGTTGCGGCAGCCGGTGGTTGCTGGCGGGCGTTCGCACCTCAGGTCGTCCGTTCCATGCAGGCGTTCAGCATTGTGGTATCACAGATTATACGCTTCGCTTTCTATGGTTCGAGTTGTGCCTTTCAGAGCTTCCCTTTTAGGGGGGCTCTTTTTTTCTCTGGTGTCGGACAAAGAAGAACAAAAACAAAGAGTGCAGCTAAGTTAGGCGGGCCGCACTAGGCCAACCCTAATCAGGACCGTCAAGGTCAAGCCCTTCGGGTTTTTGAAAAAATCTCCTCCGCCAATTGGCGGAAGTATTTTTCCAAAAAACCTTGACTGCCCTGTCCATGCCCACCTGACCAAAGGCTTTCTCTTTTCTTTTTTTCCCTTTTTTCTTTTCTCTTTTGAAATGTGTGCGAAGCGCAGCGAGCAAAACTTTAAATGCTCATACTATGCACACTTTTCAGATCAAAACCTACAATGCAGGCTTCTCCAGTGCCCGGCCACATTTCTTCATTTTGTCCAAAGGGCTGAATGCGGGAAAGCCGCTCGATACCCCTTGTCCCAATTGCTTCGCCATCACCACAGAATCGGAAGAGGCACGGAACTTTTATTTCTGGCTCTCTTACGGTCTTTGGCAGGCACAGGCGTTCACGCCACACTTGACCGGTTCTGTTGTCCCATTCATCAGGATAGGTGATGCCAGAGCGGTATTGCTGGCAGGGCAGGAAAAGGCCTTGAAAGACCGTGGGAAGTACCTAAAGTCATTGGCACTCCTTCAGGACTTTGAGAAGAAAGCCAAGATTCTCCAAAAGCAGGTGGAGCTTGTGAAGCAGGTAAAAAGAGCAATTATGTTCCGGATCCTCCTGGAATGAAAAAAGACCCCACGAGGAGGCCTTTTAATTGAGAGGAACACAAACTTTCCCGACTTGCGGGAATCACATCCCCTTCGGAGGTGGATGTTTTCTTTTGAACCGTTGGAATAGCACCTTTAGCAGAATGGACACGGTAAAGCTCACTACCGCTCCAACAGCAGCTAATACACAGGTGTGGAGGATATCCCCGGAGCTGATATTCACCAGGACACTCAGCAACGTGCCTCCGGCAGTTCCTGCCTTCGTGCCTCCTCCACTTACCAGGTTAGCCATCTTTCCTGTCCGCTTTTGCACCATCCTCTACAGTCACCTGACTGACTGCAGTCAGTACCGTCCCACCTACGGTGAGATAGCCGCCCAGGGCAACTATTCCGGCCGGTAAACTGATTGGTGCTGCCAACAGAGCGCCACCAGCTGCCGCTAGTGCCAAACCCACGTTTCGGAGCACTTTGAAAAACTTGGGTGTTGGGGCTTTCGCCCTTTCTATGATCGTCATACGCTTTTTGCTTTTTGAATATTGAGAAATACATTTTCGCCTCTTTCCATGGCCTCAAACACAAGTGTTTTCAGCCTGGAATCGGCAGTTTTGGAATCCGTCCCTTTACCTGGACCGATGACCTTTGAAACCGGGGCTATACAGCCCTTCAGTTCCTTCAGGGCGTCATTGGCAGGGTGAAAAAGGATGCCGCTTCTATTGGGTACATTTTTCACCAGCAAATGCCAGCCCCGTTTATCGGTGTATCGCTTTACAAGCTCATACCTCCCTTCCGGGATGCTCGATACCATCCGCTGGTTTTCCCTCCAGGGAAGCTCGATGGTGGAGCAGACCAGCTGCTCACCATCACAGAGCTTTCCGTTGGTTCCCTCCGGATAATAGCTTCTTGTGAGAATCAATTCCATCCGAACCAAAATTAGGTTTGCTGAACTGCAGGAGCACCATCAATAGCCACCAACGCCAGGGCGTTGTAGGAGCCGTTTTTTAGTGGGTAGAAGCTACCGTTCACTTCCTGATAGAACTCCACACCAAAAACCAGCATTAGTGCCTTGGTACTGTTTGCAGGCAAACCATTGGACAGGTTCACCGCAGCTTCCGCCTGTGGCCCGATTTCAATCTCTCCACTTTCAGAAGCAACCAGGGTGAAGTCATCGGCCTCAAAATCAATCTCCACCGCAGCAGATACAAATTTCAGGTGCGTAGCACCTTGAGGCGCAGCAATGGTATTTTGGGGAACAAAGCCCGGCACATTGACTACAGCTTCACCAGTAGCTCTGTCAATACTTGCGTCAAATGGCGCATATATTGTAGCTCCCAGACGGCCATTTGCATTGAATTCAAAGCCCTGCAAAAGCTCCAGCTCACCATCGAGAACGTTCCGTTCTCCACGGGCACTGGTTGCATCCGCTTTGATCACCTTCACCATTTCTTTGGTCAGTCTGGAGGTCAACCGACTGTCAGAGGTACGCAGAAGTAGCGGCCTAAAGGCCGTTCTCAAAGTCCGTCCGGCTGCACCGGCACGGCCAAACTCAGCACCGTTTTCACGGGTACGCTGAAAAGCCGGATCATTCTGGATCCGGTCTTTGTCCACCCCGCCCTTTTCCCGGGCCAGGTAGCCATCTTTCGTTTTGTAAAAGGACATGTCACCGACCTTGCCCTTCAACTTGATAATCCCAGCTTGTCTTGCCATATCATTTGAATTTTGATTTGTTGCTTCGTTGCAACTCTTCGAAAATCCGATAATTACGAAGGGCAGACAAAAAACAGGTTCCGGTTAGGAACATTGAATACCGTTTATTCCGAATGGTTCAAAATGAACTGCCAATGGCATTCCGTATATTTACAGTACACCAAAAGCATACATGAAGTATAGATAAAGTATGATCGAAACCAAACGAGCCTGTATTTATCCAAAAGACGTGCAGCGGATCACTGGCAAGAGTGAACGATACGGCAGGAAGCTCCTTAACAGGATTAGGGAGGAGCTTGCTAAAGAGTCACACCAGTTCGTGAGCGTAAACGAATTTTGCGAATTCACTGGCCTTGCACCGTCCATTGTAGAGCGCTACATCACCGATTGACCTTGCCAGATGAAGGCAGTCAAACGGCACTAAAATCTATCGCCAGTTACCAATAAAATTTAGCACTTTTTGCCACGATTTGAACCCTAAAAGCGGGCTTTTTTGTATATTTACAAAGGTTTCGGAGTTCACCAAATGCACTCAAACCAGTTCGAATAAATTGAGAACTGAACGGTGAACCCGCTGAAATTCGTTCTTGTAACTTACTGATACATAAAGATTTGCGTGGGGTGGTTCGAATCCTGTCATCCCGACAACAATCCCGATACATCGGGACAAAAGCCTGCAAATCTTACGATTTGCAGGCTTTTTTATTCCTGCCTTGCTGTCAGGCAGGTTTTACGTATCAGTTCGATTTAGACAATTCTTTTTTAAAAGAGGTGACTTCTACGAGCTTTTTGTTTTTAGCAGTTCATTGTCCATGAAAATATTTACCATTCCATGTCGGATGTACTTATAGTCAACCCGCTCTTCTTTTCCTTTTTGCATGGGAATTGGTGTTTTGGCTGATGGAATAGGCTGTTTAGGGGACTCGCCCATACACACAACAGGATTATTCTGGTAATAGGCCGTTTGTAAACATCCAGGACATCTTCCATACAAACTACAAAAGCACTGTTTTGCCGGGGTGGAATGACCCAGCTTTTTACTTTCCAAGGCTTGTGCTCATTTTTTTAACGTATTGCCTACCACAACATGGGAAATGCTGTCCACATATTCAAGCTCAACCAGTTTCCTCGCAGACACAACAGCAAGTTTAAAGATCACTCTTCCTCCTCCTCTTTCAAATGCTTGTAATATTGCTCGATTGCTTTTGGTAGCACTTTCAACAATTCATATTCAGTACTTTCCGCTACAAATCTGGTGGTCAGTCCACCGAACTGAATAAAATCCCGATAGAAATATTCATCCAGATAAGTATCCGTTAAAGAAAATACAATCGATAATTTTTTGCTCGCTCTGGCAAATTCAGCATCTTCCACTTTCCACTTCTTTTGAAGTTCATGACTTTTTTTTTCCTCTTTATAGCTCTTGCTAAACATGCGGTAAAGTGCAGTCATTGGACTGGCTAAAGCAGCCAGCCCCAAATTATAATTCTTTCCTTTTGGATTAACCGGATACACTATACCAGGTACCAGAAAAGGTTTTTGTTTTGCTTTTTTCAAAATGGTATTGGATTGATAAATTCCTGTTACCTCTACATCATCCAGTATTGTTACTCCCTTTTTCATAGAAATAAAAAGGTTTTGAAATTTATCCACTTCAGTGATCACTATGGACAGTGAATCATAACCCACACGAGAAAAATGCAGGGTATCCAGAAAATTGAGTTTAAAATGAAATTTACCATCTATATCTGTAACAGTACCAATATGGCTTTCCAAAAACACATGTACACCTGACAAGTCTTCCAAACTCTCTCCGTCTATCACCATCCCGGAAACTGTAATTTGCTGGGACTGGCTTTCATAAGAAAAAAAGCTTAAACCCATTACCAAAAAACAATACTTGACTAAGTTCACAGATTTTACCTATTGAAGTTTTCTTTTCGCTTATACCAGAAAAATTGACAGAAATTGTACAAACACCAAATAACTAATGCTGTCTGAGTCTGAAAGGTTGTCGATATAGACCTTTTAAAAGAGATATAAATACCTTTTGACACCACTATATCTCCATTTAAAAAAAACAAAACCTAAGCAAAAGCACAAAAAACAACAATCATCATTTCAGATTCTGAATTTCAAAACCAAATTCTATTCTTTTTTTACTATAAAGCTCACCAAAATTGATTTTTAGTAATAGTAATATCTACCCGGTCATAATAAAAAAAGCACCACTGGTCAAAAATTCAGTATTGCTGCTAAAATCTTCATGGTTGAGGATTTCTATGTGCCCTTTTACCAATTTTCCAACCTGAACTTGCTTCTTCTCAAACACCATGTTCTTTTCAGAATTACCAGTCTTAGTCAATACAAAATGTTTTCCACCTATTTCTACTACAGCCGCTTCTGGTAGTGACAGACTTGACCCAACAGACGTGTGTATTTCAGCCTCAACATACATTCCCGGTATAAACAGTTTTGAGTCATTTTCATGCTGCGATAAATGCCCATGAATTGAAGCCGTCCTGTTTTGTGAATCTATGGATTTATTGATCAAATGGACACTGGCCTGATATTCCTTATTGGGATCACTCTGTATTTTAAAAGAAATAGGCTGCCCAACTGCAACATCGGCAAAGTCCTTTTCAAAAAGGCTCAACTCAAGATGCAGGTGGTCTGTATTGATTATTGTAATGGCAATGTCCGAAGGATTTACATACATGCCCCTATTCACGTTCACAGCAGTAACATAACCCGATATGGGTGCTTTTACCGATACCTGAGTTTGCATATTGGTAGCACTTAGGTTGGCCGTATTGATACCCATCAAGCCCAGTTTTCTTTTCAAAGACTCATAACGGGCAAGGGTTGTTTTGTAATCCGCCTCGGCTTTTAGAAAGTTTTTTTGTGAGGTCACATTGTTTTGTGCAAGATTCTTCTGTCTTTCATAATCTGATTTCAGATAGCTTAGAAGCCCCTGAGCTTCCAAATAGTCTTGTTGGAACTGAACGAATTCCGGATTTTCTATAACAAACATCACCTGACCTTTCTTTATTTCCTCTCCAGGCAAAAGGCTCAATTGTTTAACATACCCACCAAAATAAGTACTGACAGAAGCTTTGTTCTCTGGTGGCACATCAAACATACCGTTAGCAATTACTGGTCTATAAAAATCACGTAACTCCATTTTGCCAATTTGCATTTGAAATGAGCTAAACTGCGAAGGACTGATAATGTAGGAACTTTCTCCCCCATCTGCTTCCGCCAATGCCTCTGGATTGTTCTTCACACCACATGAAGCCAAGCCAATAAAGACGGTCAAAAGAAATAAGCCTGATTGTCTTATTTTTATTCTATTAAATATTTTCATCATCATTAATCAATTAAATAGTTGGCCTCTAAAACAGTCTTATTGTATTTAATAAGTGCAGACAAGTAGTCTATTTCTATATTTGCAGCATTTTCAAGCAACTGAACATATTGCAAAAAATCTATGTCCCCATTTGCAAAAGCTTTTTGGGCATGAAAAACCAATTCTTGGGCAAGTTTTTTTCCTGTATCATTGTAATAGTCAAGACCTTGCTCATATTGCTGCATATCCGACATTAAGGACTCATAATGAGACTTTAATCTGGATTGGTAATTTGCAGCCTCATTTGACATGATGAGCGACTGAGTTTTGGAAGCTGCTATTTTTGACTTTTGATCTCCAAACCAAAGTGGCACGGATATCCCTGCCTGAAATCCTAAATAATTTTGTGCATTGAGGCCATTATTTGTTCCTTGAAATAGTGAAAAATGCAGGTCAGGAAGCAATTGCTTTTTTTCTAACAATACCGATTGCCTCGAAAGATTTTGTGCTCCCTTATAGTAATTGATGCCAGGATGATTTGTGGAATCAAGGGGCAAAAGTTCCAATGGCATCAACCCATTGTCAGCAATAGTGAATACCGAATCGGATTGCAACCATTGGCGAAGCATAATGTATGCCTTTTCAACACTCTCCTTGCTCTGCTCCAGCTGAATGGAAATTCCTTTTTGCTTTGTTTCAGCCGTCAACTTTTCGAGATAGTTGGTTTCTCCCCCTTTGTACCTGATGCTGGCACCAATTGCAAATTGAGTATAAAGACTGTCCAGTCGGGTATAATTACGAACCACTTGTTGCCAATAAACCACCTCATAGTATGCTTTTGACACTTCTTTGGCTACTGTTCTTTTGTCAAGCAGATATTGAAAACCAGACAAGCTGGCCTTGTTTTGCATCACTTTTCTTCTTGCTCCATATACTGTTGGGAACCTGAAGGATTGGTTCACTCCCCACACTTTTAAAGGCACATTGTTGGGAGCTATATTGTTTTGGTCGTAACTGTAATAAACCTGCGTTTTATCAATATCAATAGCAGTGCCTATCATTTGATTGTCATAGTTGACCCGTTGAGCTGATGCTTCTAAACCCTTGTTGTTGTCTATCGCAATTTGAATGGCCTGATCTACTGTTATGTTACTTGTTTGTGTTTTTCCCACAAATGGCATCAACATGATAACCAATATAAGGAGGACTGTTGGATGAGGTTTGATTTTTGGCATATGAACTTTATTGTCAAAAAGAGCATACAATACGGGCAGTACAATTAGAGTCAATGCAGTAGCTGAAATAAGCCCTCCAACTACAACAGTAGCCAACGGCCTTTGCACCTCTGCTCCTGCCGAAGTAGAAATGGCCATAGGCAAAAATCCAAGTGCTGCTGCAGCAGCTGTAAGCAATACCGGACGTAACCGATTGTGGGTACCCATCAATATACGCTTATGAACACTGCGAATTCCATGTGCCTTAAGTTCTTTGAATTCTTCGATCAAAACAATGCCATTTAACACCGCAATACCAAACAAGGCGATAAAACCCACTCCTGCGGAAATACTAAATGGCATACCTCGAAAATAAAGAAGAAGGACTCCACCTACAGAAGCCAATGGAATAGCACTGTATATCAACAAGGCATCCTTTACTGAGTCAAATGCAAAATAGAGCATTATGAAAATAAGAGCCAGTGCTATTGGAACTGCAATCATCAGTCTGGCTCTGGCAGCACGTAAGTTTTCAAACTGGCCTCCATAGGAAATAGTATAACCAAATGGCAGTTTGATTTCATTGTCAATAATTTGCTGAACATCCCCGACTACCGATTCCAAATCCCTGTTGCGGACATTGACTCCTACCACGATTCTCCTCTTGGTATTGTCACGTGATATTTTTGCTGGACCTTTGGTGTATGAAATACTGGCAAACTCTCCAAATGGCAGATGGTTTCCATCCGAAAGCAATACGGATGTGGCTTCTATATTGTTTATATCTTTTCTATGGACTTTATCAAACCTTACCACCAGATCAAACTGTTTTTCACCTTCAAAAACTGTCCCTGCGGGCATCCCTGCAAAACCCATGGTAATTATCTTATTGAGGTCTTCAATATTCAATCCATATTTAGCTATTTTTTGACGGTTGTATGTCACAGACATCTGAGGAAGTCCGACGGTTTTCTCTACTGTAATGTCTGCAGCACCATCCACATTTTGTATAGCCTTTTGTATTTCAACAGCCTTTTTACTTAAGATATCTAAATCTTCTCCAAAAATCTTAATCGCTAAATCAGCTCTCACTCCGGTTATCAATTCATTGAAACGCATTTCTATAGGTTGGGTAAACTCGTACTCTACTCCGGGAATTTCCGAAAGAGCAGTCTTAAATGCATCTGCTAATTCATCCTTACTGCTGGCTGTAACCCATTGATTCTTTGGTGTTA
The DNA here is from genome assembly GCF_040151475.1 of Reichenbachiella sp. MALMAid0571. Lineage (NCBI taxonomy): Bacteria > Pseudomonadati > Bacteroidota > Cytophagia > Cytophagales > Reichenbachiellaceae > Reichenbachiella > Reichenbachiella sp. MALMAid0571. Next base: position 53,404 of record NZ_JBDKWG010000151.1, read on the forward strand.
GTTTTATGATAACATCACTTTCTTCCATAGACATAGGATCTGTCGGTACTTCAGCAGCTCCAATCCTTGTTACCACCTGATCTACTTCGGGGAATTTCTTGAGAATATTTTCCATTTTGGTAGTAAGCTCAACCGTTTTGCTAAGCGAAGTACCTGTCTTCAATACTGGTTGGATTACAAAATCACCCTCGTCAAGTGTAGGTACAAATTCTCCTCCCATTTGGGAGAATAGACCGACAGCAGCAACCAACAGTAAGACAGCTAAAGTCAGTACTATTTTCTTTTTTCTAAGAGCCCAACTAATGGTAGGTCGGTATTTTATTTCCAACCAACTCATCAGTCGGGATGAAACAGTTTTTTTTCTAGGATCGGTGGGCTTGATGAAAAGAGAAGCCATCATGGGAACATAGGTAAAACATAGCAGCATGGCTCCAATCAGAGCAAAACTAAAAACCAAAGCCATCGGCTTAAACATTTTGCCTTCCACATTAGCAAGAGACAGAATGGGAATGAATACGATAATGATAATCAACTGTCCAAATACTGCCGAACGCATCATTTTGGTAGCACCTTTAAAGGTAATTTGGTTGATAAACTCTTGCTTCTGAGCACTTGGCAGTGATAGTATTTTTTCCCTGTCACTAGTGATTTTGAAGGCAATAAATTCCACTATAATAACAGCACCATCTATGATAATACCGAAATCAATGGCTCCAAGACTCATTAGGTTTGCATCTACTCCAAACACATACATCAGGGACAATGCAAAAAGTAGACAAAGGGGAATAACCGAAGCAACTACCAACCCTGAACGAATGTTGCCCAAAAGCAATACCACTACAAAAATAACGATCAGACAACCCAGTAACAGATTTTCAGCAATCGTAAAGGTAGTTTTGGCTATCAACTCACTCCTTTCAAGAAAAGGATTGATACTGATACCAGGAGGAAGTGTGGGTGCAATTTCTTCAACCCGCAATTTCACGGCTTCAATCACGGCTTTGGAACTTGCTCCTTTGAGCATCATTACCTGTCCCAATACTTTTTCTCCTTCACCATTTCCTGTAATAGCTCCAAAACGTGTCGCATGCCCGAAACCTACTTTGGCCACATCCTTAATAAAAACGGGAATACCATTCCGGTTTTCTACTACTATATCTTCAATGTCTTTCAGCGTACTGACTAGACCTTCACCCCTGATGAAATAAGTCTCATTGGCCTTTTCAATGTAACCACCTCCGGCAATACTGTTGTTTTTTTCAAGGACATTAAAAACTTGGGACAAAGAAAGGTTCATAGATCTCAGTTGTACCGGGTCAATAGCCACTTCGTATTGTTTGAGAAAACCTCCCCAGGTATTTACTTCTACCACACCAGGTATGCCGGATAAACGGCGTTTGATAATCCAATCCTGAATGGTACGCAAGTCACTTGTCGAGTATAAGCCTTTGTGTTTTGAATCTACCTCAATAACATATTGGTAGATTTCTCCCAGTCCCGTGGTTACCGGCCCCATAAATGGTTGTCCAAAACCCACAGGAATTCGTTCTTCAGCAGACTTAATCTTTTCCGCTATCAATTGTCTGGGTAAATAAGTACCCATATCATCGTCGAAAACAATGGTAACTACCGACAAACCAAATTTTGATACAGACCGAATTTCTTTTACTCCTGGCAGGTTGGCCATTTCCAATTCCACCGGATAGGTTAGAAATTTCTCCACATCTTCAGTAGCCAGGTTTCGGGAGGTGGTAATAACCTGCACCTGATTGTTGGTAATATCAGGAACGGCCCCTATAGGAATATTGACCAAGGAATAAGTGCCAAAACCTACAATTCCCAACACAAATAGGAATATAATTAATTTATGGTTTATACTGTATTGAATAACTTTTTCCAACATACCTGAGTGCATCTATTACGTTGACTCAAAAGTATGTCTGTGCTCCTAAGGCTAATATGAAGGTTTTCTTAAGATTTGCTTAAAATTGATAGTTACTTTCGTCCCTTTGTCCAGTTTACTTTCAATAGACACTGATGCCCCAATAGCATTTGCTGCCCTCTGAGTAATGGATAAGCCCAGACCATTACCTGATATTTGCTTGTGCCCCAAGGCATCTGATCGAAAAAACGGATTAAATATTTGCTCAATGTCTTCTTCCTTTATTCCTATGCCTTCATCTTCTACGATGCAAACCGAACCTTGCTCATTTTGTCCAATCGTAATAAAAAGGGTAGAATCTTCATCTGAATACTTTATGGCATTACCAATGACATTCTCAAGAATCAGATAAGAATATTGCTGTGGAATCAGTGATTCAGTATGCAAGTTATCCGAAAACTCGATTTTAATCTGTTTCGCCTCTATTTGCTTTTCAAACCTTAGGAGTACATCTTCTAATAGTGCTGTAATTGATAAAGTGTCAAGGTCAGTATTGGACAAACTGGTATCAAGACGAGCCATATGCAAAAGCTGTTCAACTGTAGTAGTGATCTTATCTATTTCCAAAAGCGTATCCGTTATTTTTGTTTCATAGTCCTCTTTGCTTCTTGGCTTTCTTATCAATACCTCAAGCGTACCCCGAATGGAAGCCAATGGGGTTCTCAGTTCATGGGAAGCATCAGAGGTAAATTGACGTTCTCTCTGAATGGCATTTTGAATACGGTTCATCAATTCATTGATAGAAGATGATAAAGTATATAATTCATCCCGATTCTTTGGGAGTACTACCCGTTCATCAAGATTGTTTTTCGTTATTCTATTGGTCGTTTCAGTAATGCTTTTTATAGGTGCAATACTCCTGCCAGCCAGGTAACGTGATATGAAAAACAAGCCTACGAGTATCATAGGATATGATGCCAGTAAAACATTTTTCAATCTGACTATTACCATTTTGGAAGATTCCAATGACATGGCAGCCAATATATAGCCTTTTATTACTTCTCTTTCTAAAATTGGAATCTGAACTTGTCTTATAGCTTTATTGTGCAGCAATGTATCGAAATGAACTCCTATCTTATTTGCTGTATTAAAATATAACTTTTGTTCTTTTAAGTTGGGAGATTTATCCATCAGTACTCCCCTGTGGTTCATTATTTGTAAAAACACAGGATTCACTTGTATTTCTTTATGCTCTCTTTCTTCCCATTCTGCCTTATTGATAAAACTTATACTATCACCGTGGATTTCAACTTCAGCAGTATGTTTATTGGCTTCAAAGGAAAGGTCCTGATCAAGGTTTTGATATACAGTTTTTTTTACAATAAAAAATACAGTACAAAAGACCACAGCAATAATGATGGATGTGGCGATCAGGTAATATGCGGCAATTCTATTTCGAAAATCTATGTTCATTCATCTTTGGCCATGTATCCGACACCACGAATGGTTTTGATCAACTCTTCGTTTCTCAACATAAGTTTTTTGCGTAATGCATTGATGTAAACATCAATCACACTGGTATTATAATCAAAATGTATGTCCCATACGCTTTCAATTATCCTTGTTCTCCGGCATACTTTCCCTTTATTTACCATCAAGTATTCAAGCAAAGCAAATTCCTTTTGAGTCAGATAAATTTCCTCATTATCCCTGAAAACCTGATGAGTATTCAAATCCATTTTTATATTACCAAGAGTAAATTCATTGTGTTCCCCTGATTTTGGCCTGAGTTGAACTCTGATTCTTTCGAGTAATTCTTCAAAGTGAAAAGGTTTTTTGATGTAGTCGTTCGCACCGGATTGCAAGCCAAATATAGTTTCATCAACAGTGTCCTTTGCTGTGAGAAATATAACAGGTGTATCTTGAAAGGCCTTCCTGAATTGTCGGCAAATTTCGATACCACTAACACCCGGTATCATCCAATCCAACAGTAGAATATCATATTCACCGGATAAGGCAAGCCTTAAGCCTATATTACCTTCTTCAGCAACATCTACAGCAAAAGATTCTTCCTCAAGACCTTGTTTAAGAAAGTTGGAAATTCCCGGCTCATCTTCTACTATCAGTATCCTCATACTACAAATATTAAATTTTGCACATTAAGTTGTCCTCAATAGTTTCTTAAGATATCCTTAAAATCTGAAAAGTCAATTACTACAACGAGTAAGATTCCCGGAAATCTGGCATCCTTATTTTTTAGTAGCAATCTCCAGTTTAATCTGCTTGATCCGATCCTGGAAATTGGTTTGTTTGATGTCAAAATCAGAAAAGCTAATGGCATCAAGGTATTGAGTGATTTGCTCCGGATGATCAACAGGATGTCCATCGTAATCGACGTAGCGCATAGTTGACCAAAGCACATTTTTCAATTCATTTTCTTCTTCATTGGTCATGAAGTATTCAACCAACATCGAATTTTGATTGTGCCAGATAATGCGGGAAAATATCTTCACCCACTCTCCCATCGGGGCAGGGCGTATATAGGCGATTTGATGGTTATAAACCACCCATACGGCACTGAACTCCTTAAATATCAAAGATTGTTTGACTCCATAAAGTTTAGGGACCTGATCTTCTCTGGCATTAAAATAATAATCGAAGTATTTGGCATTATTCAAATGCCTGAGTGGATCACAATCCTGAAAACGAATCAATGAACTGGATTTGGTTGTTTTTTGGTAATCTTTCTTTGGGTCAAAATCGAACATTCTTATAAATATTTTTCCTTCAAAACCAACTTATGATGTTCTATATGCCCGGCAAGGATATACATCTGAGCTCGAACAGAGATAGGAAATCCACTGGCTTTTCCCATATTTTTAGACAAAGCCGGGTCAAGGTTTTCTATCATAGAAATATTGGCCTTCCTTACATTGTTAAACTCTTCTACCAACATTTCAAAAGTATTTTGGGAGTCATTGGAATTAGTCATATAATCATTCTGATCCATTCCCGGAAGCTCTGCTGCTTTATTCTTAGCAATAGAATGCACCCTGTAACCAAAAACTATTTCGGTATCTATCATGTGACGGAGCACCTGTTTCACAGACCACTTGCCTTCGCCATATTTATAACTGTATCTTTCTTCAGGAATAGCATTCAAAAACCTAACAATACTTTTTCGTTGTGTCTTCAAAAATTCAATAATGTCTTTGGTTCGAACTTTATCAATATAGGTCTGATAAAATTCATTGTATTCACCTTCTTCTGGCTTTTCTATCATGTTATTTTGTTTGAGTGCTCCTACTATTATTCCTTAAACCAACCCGCATATTTAATGTAATTATTGGCTGTTCTTTCAATCAATCCTACTCCATTCTCCCCTATTTCTTTTACTTTTTTTGCCGGATTACCAACATAAATAGAATTTGGTTCGATCACTTGATTCTGTAAAACAATAGCACCGGCTCCTATTATTGAACCACTTTTTACTACAGCATGATCCATTACTATTGCTCCCATGCCTATCAGCACATTGTCTTCGATAGTGCAACCATGCACAATGGCGTTGTGTCCAATGGACACATTTGAACCTATTGTAGTACCGGCTTTTAGGTATGTACAATGAATTACCGCTCCATCCTGAATATTGGTATTTTCACCTATTTTTATAAAGTTCACATCCCCCCGTACGATGGCATTGTACCAAATAGTGCAATTATTACCCATTTCTACATCACCAACTATCACTGATGTTTCAGAATACCAGCAGTTTTCTCCAAACACAGGTTTCTTTCCGTTTATTTCTCTTATTACTGACATATCTGTAATTTAGAAATAGCCATCAATATGTCATTAAAAATTCAATAAAAGAAAAAAACATGAAAAGTTTAACAACAAATTTAATCAAAATTAAAGCAATCATTTAAAAGCCTGTGAGATTTACGTTAATGAGATTCCGCTTTCACTAATATGTTTTATACTTCTTTTTCTTTCCTTTTTTATTAATAAAATACCACTGTCCTATTTCTCTACCATTTTCATAATTCCCTTCGTATAGTACCCTACCTTTGTCGTCAAAGAATTGGAAAAAACCGTGCTTATTGCCATTCAAATATTGTCCTTTTTCGATGAGCGTTCCTTCTTCATTATAATGCCGCCATTCTCCATCCGGTAGCCCGGATTTATAATTTCCCCTTCTTTCCTGTTTTCCATTTTCATAATAAACAATCCACTCTCCTTCATACAACCCTTCTCTGTAGATTCCCTTTCTTTTTAATCTCCCATTTTCATGATAATAAAAAGCCGAATCGGAAGGAATTCCATCTTTCCAGTTTTCTACAGACATCAATTTGCCTTCCGGATTGAAATTGATGACTTTGCCATTCAGTACATTATCTTTATATGTTTCAATAGAATTTCTTGAACCATTGGGATAAAAATACAACCACTCTCCCTGCTTCTTCTCCATTTCCTGTATTCCTGTTGACCTGACCCGACCATTAGTATAAAATGTAGAATCTAATTGCTGAGATAAGGCATTATTTTGTAAAGCAGAAAAACAAAATACAACCAAAATACTCCGAATTGTACTTAAAAAATTTAACAAAGTCATAAATTTAGTTAGAGCCAATAGTTACAAATGAAGCTTTTAATCATAAGTAACGCAAATCAGCATTTCTAAAAAGAACCAAACGAGCAAAATCAGGAAACAAATAACAGCCTTATTTAAAATCTCTTTTTAATAATTAGTAGATTAATTAAAATATATTTGTAATCTTTCAATTGAAGTGAAAAAGAATTAAAATTGAATTTAAGAATTTTCATAAATCAACATACGTATGATAATCAACCTAAAACAAACTAAAACCTATTTTTCATTAGCTGTAACAGCTCTATTCTTGTATTCATGCGGTGATTCAGGAAAGAAAAATGCTGCTAGTGAAAAAGCTGCCGCATTCGATAAAGCTGAAACAAAAGTCATTGATGAAATCGACAAAGTAGTGCATGAGTTACCACCTCCATCTGAGGTTCCTTACATGCTACAGGCCACAGGTGCAGATTTCAATCCCGCATTGCCTAATTCATTAGAAAATGCCGGTAAATATCAAAATTCTATGGATAAGTCGGCTCTAAATCTGGGTGGTTATGCTACGGACATTGGATATTTAACCAGCAACGACAAAACACAAGAAGCACTGAAATATATGGAAGTTTGCCAAAAACTTGCTGACAAGGTTGGGATTTCTTCAGCGTTTGACCTTGATATGATGGAACGGTTTGAAAAAAATCTTGGTAATAAAGACTCCCTTTCCAACCTTATCAATATTGCCATCACTATGGCCGAAGATAAACTGGAAGACAGTGACAAGCTGAACATGGTTGCCATGATATTATCAGGCAGCTACATTGAAGGTTTGTATTTGTCAGTAATGGTTATTGATACTTATCCTGAAGACTTATTGACTGAAGAAAGCCGCAACCTAATTCTTGAGCCTTTGATGCGAGTTATCATAGAACAGGAAAAATCTTTGATTGACATCATCGCTCTACTGAAAGACATAGAACAAGATGAAATTATTGCGAATATAATAGCTGAATTTAGCATCTTGAGAATACTATATGATGATGATGTAGCAGCCATAAGCGAGAAAATATCAGGTAACGATTCCAAATTTGTTTTGAAAAAAGAAATGCTTGTAGATGTTATATCTGAGGTAAAAAGGATCAGGGCTGATATGATAAAATAATATTGTAATCATCACAAATAAAAAGAGCATTGGAGTACTCCAATGCTCTTTTTATTTGTCCAAAAGTCAGTATTGATAAATATCTGTCACTTCTAATCCTGAAATTACATCTTTGGCTAAAAACCTCAACAGATCAATTAAACTTAGAATTTGCTAATCTCAGCAGAATTGAATTATATTTATATTATTTAGAACTAACCTGTATTCTAATAATCTAACATGAGTGAACAATTATTAAGAGCTATCATAGAGTTACTGGCAATAGTGGCCATAGAAGATGACGTTACCGAAGATGAAAGGCTATCTGTAGAAAATTTCCTCCTTCAAAACCTAAACAAAGAAGAGACAAAAAAATACATGTCTCAATTTGACAAATTTGCTGCCTCCATCGAAAAAAAAGTACTTACCGGAGATTTTGATAGTAAAGAAGAAATATCTCAGCTTACCTCCAGAATAAATCAGGAATTAACGGTACAACAAAAAATCGTTGTTGTATTGAACCTAATAGAACTCGTAATTGCCGACGGGCAAGTATCTGATCGTGAAAAGGAATTAGTATATCACATTGGAGAGTCTTTTAAGTTTTCCAGCAGGGTAATTGATCACATCAAAGCTTTTGTTGTAAATGGTGAAAAAGAAAAGCTCAGTTCAGAAAATATTTTAATAATTGATGCTAAACCCAATGATGATACTCTTGCTTCAAAATACATTTTCAAAGAGCATCTTGATGGTCATTTGGCATTTTTCAGGCTTCCTAAACTGGAAATTTACTTTTTAAAATATATAGGAAATACAAGTTTATTCTTAAATGGAATAGCACTCAGGAAAAACCAAATTATGGTTTTTTCAGCAGGCAGCACTATACGTGGCAACAACATAAGTCCGATATATTATAGTGATGTGGTAAGTACCTATCGTGAAGAGCATTCTGACAGTAAAATATCTTTTGTAGCAGAAGACATTTCATTCGAATTTCCAAATGGAAAACTTGGCCTCAGGCATATCAACATTGCAGAAGAGACTGGGAAATTAATCGGACTTATGGGAGGTAGTGGTGCTGGTAAATCCACACTGCTAAACGTATTGAACGGGAATGAAAAACCTTCAGAAGGTTCCGTTCGAATCAATGGAATTGATATTCACAAAGACAGCAATAAAATTGAAGGCGTAATCGGATATGTGCCTCAGGACGATCTCATGATCGATGAGTTGACGGTATTTGAAAACCTTTATTATGCCGCCAAACTATGCTTCAGTGAAGCCAGTGAAAGTGAATTAACAGAACTGGTAAAGAAAACACTAGCCGCTTTGGGACTAACTGAAACCAGCAATTTGAAAGTAGGTTCACCTCTTGAGAAAACAATAAGTGGTGGCCAAAGAAAACGACTTAACATCGGACTGGAGCTATTAAGGGAACCATCCGTCCTGTTTGTTGACGAACCTACGTCAGGGCTGTCATCGAGAGATTCAGAAAACATAATGGATCTCTTAAAAGAGCTCTCCCTTAAAGGAAAGATGGTGTTTGTAGTAATACATCAACCATCCTCGGACATTTTCAAGATGTTCGACAAACTTGTGATTCTGGACGTAGGAGGCTACCAGATATATTATGGAAATCCTGTCGAAGCAGTTACGTACTTCAAAAGAATTGTCGATATGATCGACAAAGAGCAGGGTTCCTGTATAGAGTGTGGTAACGTAAATCCCGAACAGATTTTCAATATTATTGAAACCAAAGTGGTAGATGAGTATGGACATCTTACCGATACTCGCAAGATTTTACCTCAGGACTGGAATGAATACTTTAACGAGCACAATAAAGTAGAAAAAATCAATGAAACCGCTACTGAGCCGAAAAAGACCTTAAGTATTCCCGGTAAAATCAAGCAACTTCTCATTTTTATAAAAAGAGATGTTGCCACCAAAATAAGCAACAAACAATATTTGGTGATTAACTTTCTGGAAGCTCCGGTATTGGCTCTACTCCTAGCCTTTATCATCAGGTACACTGCCACTGGTCAGGATGAATATATCTTTCGAGAAAACCCTAACATTCCGGCATTCTTCTTCATGGCCATTATTGTATCACTGTTTATGGGACTCACCATCAGCGCCGAAGAAATCATCAAGGACAGGAGGATTCTTAAGAGAGAATCCTTTCTCAACCTAAGCAGACTGAGTTATCTTATGTCAAAAATGGTTATTTTATTTTCCATGTCTGCAGTACAGACACTACTGTTTGTACTCATCGGAGATGCTATTTTAGGAATACAGGGAATGACACTTTCTTTCTGGCTGGTCATGTTCTCAGTTTCATGCTTTGCCAATATCCTGGGACTTAATATTTCTTCTGCTTTCAATTCAGCTGTAACCATATACATATTGATACCGCTACTCATCATACCACAACTGATCTTAAGCGGAGTAGTTGTAAGTTTTGACAAATTGCATCCCTGGCTGAGTAATAATTCCAAAGTACCTGTGATCGGAGAAATGATGGCATCAAGGTGGGGCTATGAAGCATTACTCGTCAGTCAATTCAAAAACAATGAATACGAAAAGAATTTTTTCGAATACGATCAGGTGCTTGCAAACACAGAATATAAAGTAGCCTACTACTTCTCTACATTGGATTCTCAATTGGATTTTGTAAACTCCAACTATCGTGATAAAGATGAACAAAATCAACTTAAGATCAAGAATAAGCTAAGCCTTATTCGTAACGAATTGAGAAAAGAGATGAACTTATTTAATTTACCGGATAGTAAATTTACTACAATGGATAGCTTGTATATTGACAAGTTTAGCCAAAGCGTTTTCGAGAATACCCGAAGATTCATGAATATTTTCAAGAAAATATACAATGATCAATCTAAAGATGCCGGAAAAGAAAAGGATGCATTGATTGCCTCCATGATGGCAACTCCTGAAGGACAAGAAGCATACATCAAGTTGAAAAATGACAATGAAAACGAAAATGTAATTTTCTATCTTAAAAACTCAATTGCCGAAGATCGTATTTTAAACACAGGTGATGAGTTGGTTCGGAAAATTTATCCTGTTTACATGGAGCCTATACCAAATGGCTTTCTGGATTTTAGAGCACATTTTTATGCTCCTAAAAAGCATTTTGCAGGTACCTACTTTGACACACTATGCTTTAATATTGTAGTAATTTGGTTAATGTCTATTGTGCTGATATTTACCTTATATTTTGATGTGATGAGAAAATTCGTAACCGGATTTGGAAAATAAATCAACAATCCCTTACTAAATGTTTTTTATCCTCTCTAAACTAGTGACCACACTGATAATGCCCGTCAGTCTGATTTCTATGGCATTTGTTCTTTCTTTTTTTTATAAAAAGAAACGTAAGCAACTACAGTTAACAGCAATAATTCTATTATTTGTATTTTCGAACCCATTTCTGGCGCACACGCTTATGAAATGGTGGGAAGTTCCCTCTATAAGTATAAATAGTATCATAAAACCATATCCCATTGGAGTGGTACTTTGCGGAGTTACTAATACCCGACTCAAACCAAGAGACAGGGTTCATTTTCAAAAAGGTGCTGACCGCATCATCCATGCTGTTCAATTGTACAAAGAAGGGAAAATAAAGAAAATTCTTATTTCCGGTGGATCAGGATCATTGTTGTATCCTGAAGAAAGTGAAAGCAATGATTTAAACCATTTTGCCCTGATGGCTGGAGTAAAAAAACGAGACATAATTCTGGAAAATGAATCACGAAACACTCATGAGAATGCACTGAATTCGGGGAAAATCATAAAAGAAGAAAACATCAAAGGAAATGTCCTTTTGATTACTTCAGCATTTCACATGAAACGTGCGCAGGCCTGTTTTAAAAAAGAAAATGTAAAGTTTGACGTATTCAGTACTGATTTACACTCGGGAGAAATGGAGTACTCTCCAATTGACCTCATAGTACCAAATGTTGGTGCTATTAAAACCTGGACAATTCTTCTGAAAGAATGGATTGGAATGGCCGCTTATAAAGTATCCGGATACATTTGAATCAGGTAGATTTAATTTTTCTTACCATAATAGAAAATAGGCCCGGGAAAAATCTCTTTACATAAATCCCAAGGTTTTCTAAAAAACCACCAATATATACTTCCTGTTTTTCCTCAAGAATTGCCTTTATTGCTTTTTTTGAAAAATACGTTGGAGTCAGGCCGTTTTGCTGTGCCTTGTCCAAAAGGTTTTGCTCACTTCCATCCCCCATCAATGCATTATAAGAAATATTGGTATTCACATACCCCGGACAAATCAAAGTAACTTTGATATTATCATCATGATGTTCAGATCTGAGTGCATCGTACCAGCCGTGCAAGGCATGTTTGGAAGCCGAATAACCCGCTCTGAGCGGAGTGCTCACAATCCCGACCGCACTGCTGATGACCACATGCTGACCACTCTTTCTTTTTACCATTTCGGGCAATACATATTTCGACAAAGCTATCGATCCAAAATAGTTGACTTCCATGATCCGCCGATCTACTTCCATAGAAGTATTGATCACTTTGTCTCTTTGGCTTATCCCTCCATTGTTTATCAGAATGTCTATTTTGCCAAAAATCCCTTCTGCCTCTCTGGCTTTAGATTCCAGCGAATCTGCATCAGCCAAATCCATCGGTAAAATTCTAATATCTGCATTTTGAGCACAATTTGCTTTAACCCTCTCTAGCTCCTGTTCCCTTCTGGCAGACAAGATCAGTCTGGCATTCATTCCTGAGATGGCTACAGCCAATGCCTCCCCTATTCCACTTGATGCACCTGTTATCCATACTACTCTGTTGTTAAAATCTTTTGCCATGAGCTACCTTTTTTCGTAAACCACAAAATCAAAAGCAAATTGATGTCTGTCATCTACATCGTGATGTTCTCGACTTATTTCTTTCCAGGAATCGTCTAAAGAAGGAAAAAAAGTATCTCCTTCTATTTTAGTATGTATTTCTGTAAGGTAAATTCTATCACTATAGGAAATGGCTTCCTGATACACTTGTCCCCCACCAATCACAAAAACTTCCTTTTCTCCTTCGCTTCCGGCAAACTCAAGTGCCTGATTCAAATTATTAAAAACCACACAATCCTTAGCTTCATACCCTTCTTGTCTGGTGAGAATTACATTTGTACGATTAGGAAGTGGCTTAAAACTTGGAGGTAAAGAATCATAATTTTTTCTCCCCATAATTACCACATGGCCTTTAGTTGTTTTCTGAAAATATTTCATATCATCAGGCAATTTCCAGGGAAGATCATTATCCTTTCCGATTACCCTGTTTTCAGTCATAGCGGCTATAAGCGATATTATCATTGCATGAATTTTAATTGTAACAAAACCAGGTTAAAGAGTATTTCCCCTCAAAAAATCGTCTGCTTTCATTCTCTTTTTTCCTTCAGGTTGCATTTCGTCTATCGATACACAACCATCCCCTGTGCCCATCAATATCGTTTTCAAATCTTTGATTCTCGATTCTCCTGAAGACAAATTTGAGTTGCCAGCTAAAGTTACTTTATATATTTTATACTTTTTACCATTGATGGTTGTCCAGGCAGCAGGATGGGGAGACAATCCCCTGACAAAATTTACAATTTGCACGGATGATTGAGTCCAGTCAATTTCACAGGTTTCCTTATGAATTTTAGGTGCAGATTTCAAGTTACCATCATCTACCTGCGGACTCAATTCGTATTTATTGCTTTCAATCGCCTTTACCGTTTTCAACACCAAACCAGCTCCTTTATGCATAAGCCTTTCGTAAAGTGTTCCTACATTGTCTTCAGCCAAAATTTGTTCCCTTTCCTGAAAAATAATACTTCCTGTATCTATTTCATGCTTAAGAAAAAATGTAGTCACTCCGGTTTCCTTTTCTCCATTGATTACAGCCCAGTTTATTGGAGCAGCACCTCTATATTGGGGTAAAAGCGAACCATGCAAATTGAACGTGCCCAAAGGAGGCATGTTCCAGACTGCTTCAGGCAACATACGAAAAGCAACCACTATTTGTAAATCTGCTTTCAACACTCTCAGTTCTCCCAGAAATTCTTCAGATTTCAAATTGACAGGTTGAAATACATTGAGTCCTTGTGATACGGCATACTCCTTTACGGCCGATCCTTTTAGTTTTTTGCCCCTGCCTTGTGGCTTGTCCGGTGCTGTAATCACACCAACCACCTCATACCCATTTTCCACCAAAACCCTAAGACTGGGAACCGCAAACTCCGGTGTACCCATAAAGACTATCTTCATAATAATATTGGAAATTTTAAAGCCTCAAACTTAACCAATCTTACAGGATTGTAATCTGTTCGGATGCATTAAATGAAGATAGCACGTACCCCTTACTTTTTAACGTCTACTAGGTTTAGTATGCACGATCCTTTCAGATAACTACTTAGAGGCATGTGCTATATCATCTGTTGTGCTTTCGTGCTCTTTGGCTTTTTCTTTCATTACTAAATCCAGTGACTTAATGACCTCAACATCTGATTGAATTCCAAAAAGCCTCCTAACCCCCACTTCTTTGGTTTGAATTACAATTTTTAAGCAATATTCTTTTCCAAGAGATGCTTTTTCAAGCTTTTCTATTGCATCATCGAGGGATTCGTATTTCCCTTGAATCTTAACTGGAACAGGTTTTCCATTGACTTGCTCTTTCAAAAAACCATCAATCCCTGAATTTCTTTGAACAGGAAGAGCACCTATATTTTCTAGTATGGCTAATTCTTTGGGAGATTTTTCGATGTAGCTATCCAATCCTTTGTTCAAGAGTTCAGAATCAGTAATTATCATTTCATCAAGTCTTGAATTAGCAAGTTCAACGGCATCTAAAGACTTATCTATTCCGATAAAGTTCCTTTTGAGATGCTTTGCCGAAACGCAAGTTGTTCCACTACCGCAAAAAGGATCAACAACTAAGTCCCCTTCATCTGTAACCAAATTGATTATTTGGTTAAGCAGCAGTACTGGTTTTTGAGTTGGATAACCAGTTCTTTCTTTTGCCTTTGGATTCAGATAAGGTATGTCCCATACATCAGAAAGACGGACTCCTTTTTTTTCTTTTCCTAAAACTACATTTCCATGTTCATCTCTCTTATAGACCGATTTTCCATTCTGATCACGTTCTCTGTCCTGAAGGATTTGATCTATGTTCGTAGTTGCTGAATAATTTGTAAAAATTTTATTGAACTTAAAATCTTTAGTCTTTGAATAAAAGAAAATGATTTGATGAGAATTTAAAAGACCCTTTTTTGAGTTTGACCATCTTTTGTATGACCAAACGATTTCACTCTGAAAATTGTCACGTCCAAAAACCTCATCTAAAACAGTCCTGACATTATGTGAAGCGGTCTTGTCACAATGTAAAAAAACACTTCCTGTATTTTTAAGTACTCTCTTGCTCTGGATGAGTACTCCTTTGATTAAAGAGAGGTATTGTTCTAAGGAATCATATTTATCTTCAAATTCATACTGTTTAGAGTTATCCCGTGTTTTCAACGAGTGTTTTTTCTGTGTGAAAAATGGTGGGTCGAAATAGATTAGGTCAACCTGAGAATCCTGAATATCCGAGAGTTTTTCCAAACAATCTCCGTGTATAATAATATTGTTAATTTCCATCTTCGGGAGTTCTTTCGTTCGCTATCTCAGTTAATATTGATTTCAAATCTACTCCGCTGTATTCCTGTAGATAGTTCCAAGCTTCATCTCCACCATGATATTCACCATCTACGCCTGAATATAAGGTCTTAAGAGTCTCTTGAATTCTTATTGCCTGGTCTCGTTGCGGATAATAGAACATAATTCTTATTGGCTTATATCCATGTTCTTTAATGACCTTTACTCTTGTATGTTCTTTGGTGATGTGATCACCGTCAGTTGTGGCATCTCGCCACTTTACTTCTATTGCATCAGATCCGTTCAAAAAGTCTATCTCAAAGGTCTTGGGCCTTTGTCCGAGAGTGTTCTCAATTTTGGTTTTAATACCATCAATTTGAAGTTCAGAGATAAGGTTGCAGCTTCTTCAAGAAAGGAACCTGCATATTTGTAGAGGAATCGACCGGTATTTTGATAGATGTCAATTAGTTCACCTTCTTTTGTTGCAATTCCAAGAACACGATAAATGAGATAATGTGAATTGTCATCGGCTTTCATATCCTCCTTACGCTTTTCTATCTTTTCCTTAAGATTTGAGGAATATTCTTCTGCCAAATTCTTTATTTTCTCTTTTAATTCCTTCATCCAGTAAAGTTAATATTTTTGAAGTATGATTGCTATTTGCTCAGCATGAATCATAACATTGAACTAAAACCTCTCAATCGGATTCTTTAGACAGCAAGTAGTTTGAAATTAGATTAGAATGGTCTAATTATGCCCTTTTAAAGTTTTGTAAGTGAATAATTCCGCAAAGTATTTTCTGATATTGAGTTTGTTTTTTTTAACAAATGCAAATCTCTGCGCACAGAAAAAAGAACTCTTGTCAGATACAACTTTTGACACTTTTGCTAACAAATACTCTTCAGAATTTTTCAAGAAAAACTACCATGTCTATACTCTGGAGCATTTCATGGACAACTACTATTCTAATGGACATTACCAGATAGAAACTACGGGAACCTACTCTCAGCCTGATCAATATGTTTTTTCCCTGACAGGTTATTCCTATAAATGGAATAAATTTTATTATGATGATATTCGAATCAACGGCCTGTCTTTTCCGGGAGCCTCGCTGCACAAACCTATGTTGCTTGACAGGAATCTGAAAATAGACCCAATCAATTCAAGAATCGACTTTTCTACTTCTTCAAATAATGATATTTATGTTTACGGTCAATGGAACAATGGATCTTTTGGAGATATGGTACCCTGGACAGATGCCTACAGCCACCTGATGCACGGTCATGGATCCGGGCCTGAAAAAGCATGGAAGCCAATACCAGAACGAAAGAAAACACGAAATGCAGGACTTGTATATTTTTCTTTTCCTTCAGAAAAACACAATAGCTATGGTTATGTTACCCTTGGAAGAAGAATGATCACTAATTTCAATTACATAGAAATGGATGACTATTATAGTGAAGACTATTTTCAGTTCCACTATCACGGAGATATCAATTTGAAAAATAAAAAACTTGACTACCTCATTACTTATAACCAGCGAGATAATTTGAATGCTGAATATTATTTCGGTCGTGATGAAACCGCCTCCCTGAACAACCTTAATTTTTCCCTTTATGCCCAAAAAATGGTGTTGGGAAATGGTGACAATCCACTCTTCTACAATGCCGGACTAAATGTTTCCTATAAAGACATTATCAAAAACGATTTGAATTTTACCAGAAATGTGATCGATCAGGACGGGGAAAGTCTCGAACCATTCTACTCAGATGGTAAATCGACAGATTTTATTCTAAGTGCAAATGGAAGGAAAAAACTAACCGATGACCTCAATTTTGTATTTGATACTTACAATGGTTTGATTTCATTTTCGCCACATAACAATGAGTACAGAAACTACATGTATTTCGAAAACAATTTAACTCCGTTTCATTCGCTCTACATTACCGAGTGGAAATCTGAAGCCTTCTCTACTGGTATGCTCGAAAATACCTTTGGGTTAGACTATTTGAAATCTACATCAAACGATCGCTTTTCAGTTAACTTAAAAGGAAACCTGACTTTTGATGGAATCTATTTTAGCCCCAAATCAATTGCCAGTGTTAATTATGAATTGGGGCTAAACATGACGAAAAAACTGGGAAACAGACTAACATCAACACTCGATATTGGCAAGAGACGAGTGCCGTATGAGTACGAACAGGTGAAGTTTTTATCAGACAAATACCAATCCGGAGAATCGTATTATTGGAACGACACAAACAATAACAGGAAGTTTGAAACAAGTGAAAAGGGGGCACTATATACCACAACTGGTGGCAAGTACCATGCTGCCTCAAGTGAATTAAAACAACCTGAAATTTACTATTTGGACTATGGCAACAAATGGAAAATGGGCAGAAAGTGGGAACTTACATTCCTAGCCCAATACAGAAAATTTGCCAATCAATGGACAGTGGAATACTCTACTGAAGCTGATAACTTAGGGTATTTCCAAACCAATTCAGAAAGTCAGGATGTTTTTTACTTTGATGGGGCAAAACCAATGAATTACAATGTCGTTCCATTTAATCAGGAGCTATTTGAACAATTAGCTGAGAAAAAACCAGGCTGGTTGTTCAATTCACCTTTTTATGGTGGTGTTACATTGAATCTGGAAAAGAAAACCAAAAACACTTACTTCTACATTTCGGCTACCGCTTATGAGGTGGTTGGGCTTTCGGCTATGGGAAATGGTGTTCGTACTAACAACTTAAGTGTACTTTCCGAGTCACTCGCCAACCCAAACACATACATCAATGGTCTGGGAAGACTAGACTCTGATCGTGCTTATATTGTCAGAATCTATTACCATCAAAACATCAGCAAGAATTGGAAACTTGGGTTTCAGGTAAAGTACAAAGACGGGCAGCCTGTCAACCGAAATGTATTTGATCTATCCTCTAACGCCAATGGCAATCAATTTACTTTCTGGAATATTGATACCAAAGGCATCAATCCATTTACCGGACAGTTTGGAGTAAGAGAGGGCGGATTCTGGAACTACGAGTTGAGGTTTCAGCATACTTTCAGTCTTATAGGCAAGCAGGTAACTGCTGATTTGAATATTTACAATATAATGGATGTAGCCACACCACTGAACAACTATAACTTCCCGGAACCAGACAATCAATATGCACTTGACCTACAAATCCCGAGAGGTTTTTTACTTTCCTTGAAATACCCTTTTTAGTGAAGTGAAAGTTATGGTACAGGATCATAACCACTTCCACCCCACGGATGACATTTGGCAATCCTCTTTACGGCAAGTAAAAAACCTTTTGTTATACCATGTTTGATGATGGCATCTTTGGCATAGTGTGAGCACGTAGGACTAAAACGACAGGAAGACGGGAACAACGGAGAAATACTGTACTGATAAAAAAGTATGGGCAGTATAAATATTTTTCTCAGGATTTTCACGTCTTTGTAATAACAGCTACAAAATAATGAAGTTCAAATCAAAGTACCTTTACATTTAGAAAAAAACGAGTACCATTTGAATTGACTAAATGAAATGATAAGATTGCAGTTGAATCCAGAGCGTAGCGGCAACCATATATGAAAATATTCAATTTTCTCATTATCAATTTCCTCAAAGCCCTCTCCTACATTCCATTAAATGTGCTCTACATATTCTCTAATGGCTTTTATTACCTACTCTATTATATCATAAGGTATCGCAAAAAAGTAGTCTTTGACAACTTAAGAAATTCTTTTCCTGAAAAAACTGAAACAGAAATTCAATCTATTGCTAAGGGGTTTTACCGACATTTTGCAGATATGATTTTTGAAATTGTGAAATCTCATTCCATGGACGTGGAAGCTTTCAAAAAACATGTAACATTTAAAAATATAGAGGAGATCAACAAAGTATATGACGAAGGAAAGAGTATCATTCTGTTGACCACCCACTATGGCAATTGGGAATGGTGGGTATATGCACCATACTTTCTCAAACACAAGCTTCTTATTGTATATCTGCCTCTGGACAATAAATTGTTTGATAGGTATATGAACAATCTCAGAACAAAGTTCGGTGGCATCATGCTTCCATTAAAAGACACCTTTAGAACAGTACTGGATCACCACCAGCGCAAAGAACAAACCCTGACCTGGATATGTGCAGATCAAACCGCCAGATGGAACAATAAATTTTGGGTGAATTTTCTTAATCAGGAAACTTCATTTTTCACTGGTGGAGAAAGAATTGCCAATAAAACAAACCAGGCTGTTTACTTTCTGGATGTACAAAAAGAAAACCGTGGAAAATACAGCTTGGAATTTAAAGAGTACTCAAGCGATCCCAAGAGTCTTGGAGAACATTTAATTTCCATCGACTATGCCAAAGATTTGGAAAAGCTGATCATGAAAAAGCCCGACTACTGGCTTTGGTCTCACAAAAGATGGAAGCACAAAAGACCCGAAGGTATGGAGGTTTTGGGGTAAAAATCAGTCTCAGAAATTGATGAGTCAAATTAAAGTACAAAAAGCTACAAAGCAGGTTTTATTGATTATCGGCTGTAGAACCGATAATACTAAATATCGGCTATAGAACCGATATTCTTGTTTATCGGCTATAGAACCGATATATTTGGAAAAAGAATAAATCCAATGACTGCAGTAATCACAGGAGATGTCATTAATTCAAGGATGGAAAAAGCTTCAGAATGGCTTCCATTGCTCAAAGGCGTACTCAATCAATACGGCTCTACACCCTCACAATGGGAGATTTTCAGAGGAGATAGTTTCCAACTTGAGCTCGAACCTGAAGAAGCACTAAGAGCCGCCATGCACATCAAAACAGGTGTGAAGCAGGCAACACATCTGGATGTCCGCATAGCCATTGGTATAGGCGAAAAAACACATCAGGCAAAAAAAATTACAGAGTCGAATGGATCGGCATTTGTTCATTCCGGAGAATGCTTTGAAACCCTCAAAAAACAAACACTGGCTATAAAATCTCCAAACCCGGAATTGGACGAAACAATCAATCTCTTATTGGCACTGGCCTTGCTCACTATGAACAACTGGAGTACCGTTACTTCGCTGGCAGTGAAAACGGCTCTGGAAAACCCACAGAAAAACCAAAAAGAACTTGCTGCATTACTGAGTAAGTCACAGAGCAATATCAGCGAAACATTGAAAAGAGCTGGATTTGAAGAGATAACCCGACTGGAAGAAAAATACAGAACTTTAATCAAAAGGTTATGATCCTACTCAGTCTGAAACTAATACTGGCGCATATAATTGGTGATTTTGTATTTCAACCCAACCAGTGGGTAAAAGACAAAGAACTCAAAAAACAAAAGTCACCATACCTGTATGCACATCTGTTGATACATACCGTAGCACTATGCATTGTACTACAGTTTGATACTGCATACTGGGGTGCAGTAGTTGCCATTGTCATTTCCCATTTTGTGATCGATCTGATCAAACTCTACCTAAATACCAGAGAACGGGCCAGAATACTCTTTTTTGCAGACCAGATGGCTCACCTTTTGGTCATAGTTGTGGTGGTGTGTATCTATGAATCAGACTCATTATCCACTATCAACTTCTACGAGCCGCAAATATTTTTATTAGCCACCGCTATTTTACTCGTAAGTGTGGTATCTGCTATTGTGATGAAAGTAATCATGACCAAATGGAACCTGGAAGAAGATGCTCATGGCGATTCATTGACAAATGCAGGCAAATATATTGGAATGTTGGAGCGGTTATTTGTGTTTGTATTCATCCTCCTAAACCAATGGCAAGCCATAGGGTTTCTCATAGCAGCCAAATCTGTCTTCCGGTTTGGTGACCTCTCAAGAGCCAAAGACAGAAAACTCACCGAATACATACTGATAGGCACATTGATGAGTTTTGGGCTGGCAATAATTATAGGGCTTGGATATCAATATACTAAGGTATTTCTGGCTAAATGATTTAAACCCGATGAAGGCAACACACAATAAAAAGGAACGTACAACACTAGTTTACAAAGTAGAACCTAAAAAATGAAACAAATAAAAACTGAGATTTTGATAGATGCAGCCCCTGAAAAGGTTTGGTCTGTCCTTACAGATTTTGAAAATCAAACTAAAGGAATCCATTTATCAAATCCATCTCAGGTGAAAAGAAAGCAGGCACAGCATTGAAAGTATTTATTCAGCCTCCGAATGGAAATGGCATGACATTTAAACCAGTTGTACTCACCTTTTTAGAAAACAAAGAATTTAGATGGAAAGGAAAATTGGGTATTAGTGGTATTTTCGATGGAGAGCATTATTTTCAATTGACAGATCTTGGGAATAATCAAACAAAATTCATACATGGGGAACAATTCAGTGGACTCTTAATACCCTTGATGGGAAAAACACTGGACAAAGCAAAAGAAGGTTTTGAACTGATGAACCTGGCACTGAAGGCTGAATGTGAGACCAAAGTGTAGATTCTTATTAGAGTTGTGAGTTGCAAATCAGTGCCAACAGATGGCATTACAAAAAAACCAACTATCCTGGTTACAAACAAAGGCTATTGCAGACAAAAAACATGAGACAGATGGATATTTCTCTCATTAAAACCTAATCAGAGAGCTTTATAATCACGGTTAAACTTTCACCGATCCTCTTCAGAATTGTGTGTATCCGTATGAGATCACCACTGACCAACATAGTATTTTTTATAAACTTCCTCCTTGAGCATTCTCTTGTTCATAATATATTCTTTAAGCCAAAATACCCTTAACCACCTTTCCATGCACATCTGTGAGTCTAAACCTTCTTCCTTGATATTTAAAGGTAAGCCTTTCATGGTCTATTCCCAGCAAATGCATCATAGTTGCCTGAAAATCATGCACGTGTACAGGGTTTTCTATCACGTTGTAACCAAACTCATCTGTTTGCCCATATACCATTCCCGGCTTTACTCCTGCCCCAGCCATCCACATGCTAAAACATCCCGGATGATGGTCTCTGCCATAATTGGTTTTCGTTAATTGTCCCTGAGAAAAACTGGTACGCCCAAATTCTCCTCCCCATACTACCAACGTATCTTCCAGCAACCCTCTTTGCTTTAAATCTTTAATCAAAGCGGCTGTTGCCTGATCTGTGTCCTGAGCCTGCCTTTTTATTCCAGAAGGCAAACCGCCATGCTGATCCCAACCCGTATGGTACAGCTGTATAAATTTAACATCTTTCTCTGCCAGTTTTCTAGCGAGCAAACAATTGGCTGCATACGTACCTGGTTTCTTTGCATCTTCCCCATACATTTCATAGATATGATCCGGTTCTCCGGACACATCTACAGCATCCGGTACAGAAGTTTGCATTCTGAAAGCCATTTCATACTGATTGATATTTGACTCTATTTCCGGATCACCCCACAAACCAAGTTGATGCTCATTCATTTTTTTGATATAGTCCAATGCACGCCTTCTGTCCTCTTTGTGAATGCCATAGGGATTGTTGAGGTACAGAACAGGATCAGCACCTGATCTAAACTGCACTCCCTGATGATGGGATGGTAAAAAACCATTGCCCCAAGATTGAGAATTGAGAGGTTGAGCCCCTCCTCCCTGAGAAACCATCACCACAAAGTTTGGAAGGTTTTCATTGTCAGACCCAAGCCCATAACTCAACCATGAACCTATGGATGGTCTGCCACTTAGTTGCGATCCTGTTTGCATAAACATGACGGCTGGCTCATGATTAATGGCTTCTGTGTACATGGATTTCACAATACACAACTCATCTACTATTTTGGCTGTATGGGGGAATATCTCGCTTACCCAAGCACCGGATTGCCCATATTGCTTAAAATCATATATGGATCTGACCAAGGGAAAAGTAGATTGGCTTGCCACCATTCCAGAGTTTCGTTGACTGCCTCTAACTGAATCCGGGATTTCCTGTCCATGCCATTTATTCAAAGAAGGCTTATAATCAAAGGTTTCCAACTGAGAAGGGCCACCACTTTGAAACAGGTAAATGACTCTTTTCGCTTTGGCTGGTATATGTCCTAAACCCAATACACCATTTTTTGTATCCAATCTGGCATTTCCCAATGTCTCCAAAGGATTAATCAAGTTTGACAAAGCGATTGAACCCAGTCCCATAGCCGTTTTTTTCAGGAAGTCCCGTCGTGTTTCCTGTTGAATTATTTTATTGAAATATTGATCCATACATCTGTTTTCTATAGATAAACAACTAATTCTTAGTAAACGCATCATTTGTATTCATGACGGAGTTTACCACTACTCCAAGAGCAGCAATTTCAGAAGGATTTAACTTTTCATCCCACCTGGACTCACCTATGCTTAGGAAAGCCAAAGCATCTTCTTTGTTTTTATCAAATTTTTTGAGTTCTTCCTTATAAAATTCGTTAAGCATATTTTTTTCCGTGTCATCAGGAAACCGGCCTGTTGCCAGTCTAAATGCCATATTGAGCCGTTTGGTAGTATCATTTTCATACTGAATAAGGTGCTCGGCAACAACTCTTCCAGCCTCAATGAATTGAGGGTCATTGAGCAAAACAAGTGCTTGCAGTGGCGTGCTGGTGGGTTTTCTTCTCACGGTGCAAACACCCCTGTCTGCAATGTCAAATATCAACATAGATGGTGGTGGAGCTGTCCTTTTCCAAATGGTGTACAAACTTCTTCTGTAGAGCCCTTCACCGGATTCTTGTAAATACTTGTATGACCAGCTTTTAGTAGAAAGTTCATCCCAAATCCCGGCTGGTTGATAAGGATATACACTCTTGCCTCCTATCTTATTAACTAAAAGGCCGCTAATTGCAAGCGCATTATCTCTGATCATTTCCGCAGGTAATCTAAATCTTGGCCCTCTCGCCAATAGTATATTTTCAGGATCCTTCTCCTGTAACTCTTTGGTAACCAGAGAATTTTGCATGTATGTGGCAGAAGTGAGTATGAGCTTGTGCAGGTCTTTTACATTCCAACCATTTTCCTGAAAGTAGATAGCCAACCAATCCAGCAACTCCGGATGTGAAGGTAAACTTCCCTGACTTCCAAAGTCATCTGATGTCTCCACGATTCCCTTTCCAAAATACATTTGCCAAATTCTGTTCACAAACACTCTTGCTGTGAGTGGATTCTCAGGATCAAACAACCACTTGACCAGCCCCAACCTGTTTTTAGGAAGGCTTTGACCAAAAGGTAACACACTCTCTGGCACACCCGGTTCTACCTGTTCTCCCTGAGCATTGTAAACACCTCTGTTGAGTACATAAGTTGACCGTGGTTCAGGTAAATCTCCCATCACCATGATCTCCTGAATACCATTAACCAATTCGTTTTCTTTATCCCTGATCTCTTTGAGCTTTTTTGCAACATCATGATAGTCCGGATTGTAATGACTGATGTAGTATTCATACAACATTTTTTTACTTTCACTACTTTGATCTTTGACAAGTAACAAAGTGCTGTTTTCGTCATAGGAATATAAAACTTCCAAAGCGGTAAGTTTCCTTTTATAAACTTTCACCTCATCTATGCCGCCATTTTTGAAAGGGACAAATTTGGTTCTTACGCCAAATCTTATTCCTCCAAAACCATAAGTATGGATGTTTTTCTCATACAATATTCCCTTATAGAGGTTATCAAAATCTGTACTTGTACTTTGGGGTTCACCGTTGACATAAATAGCTACACCGTCAGCCTTGCTTGATCCATCGTAGGTAACGGTAACTTGTGACCACTCCTTAACAGGAAGGGCTTGTTTGGCTGTTAACTGTATCGCATTTTGCGGCCATGAATGAGCCATTATAAATTCCAGCTTATTATCCCTTAAGGTTAAAGAGTAGCCTTTAAGACCCAATCTTCGATCTTCACTATGCCACATGACAGCTGCTTCTTTATAAACTGTATCTGGATATACCCACAGTTGAAATGAAAACGGATCGGTACGTTCATACCAGCCCACCTTCTCTCCCAATCTCGCTGAATTGTAATCGGTTACAAAAAATGCTTTGCCATCTTTGCCCGGTTTGATGTTTGGTTGGGAAAGTTTAGCTGGCTTGGATGAATCCAGCACGTTTGGTGATTCGGTCTTGTCTTTTGAATTGAATTGATCAAAAGGATAGTAGGCAACTAAATCTTCTGAAATTTGCTTATTCAAATCATTGGAAGTCAGTTTCATTTTCTTCAGCCATTGCTCAAACCCCATATCATTGGTTTTAGTGAGTTCTGCTTTTGCTTCCTGTTCTGCAATAGTTTTATGCAAAAAATCGAGCTGTTCTTGTTGCTCTTCGGAAGTGAGCAGCAATGCGGGACCTGGCGTTTGATCAGGCCCATAAACCGGAGTGCCTATCTCAAAAGTACTGTTGAAAAACCCGAAAAGTTTGTAATAATCTTTTTGAGAAATAGGATCATACTTATGGTCATGGCATCTGGCACATTCAATAGACAACCCCATAAAAGCCTTACCCAAAGTATGGGTTCTATCAGCGGCGTATTCCACCCGATATTCTTCATAGACTATGCCAGCTTCAGAATTTTTTTTATTCAACCTGTTAAAAGCTGTAGCAAGTTTGGTTTCCTGATTAGATTCAGGAACTAAATCTCCTGCAAGCTGCCATATTGCAAATTGATCATAAGGCATATTTTCGTTAAAAGCCTTGATCACCCAATCCCTCCAAGGCGAAAAATCCCTGTGTTTGTCATCCAGATAGCCGTCACTGTCGGCATACCTTGCCACATCCATCCAATCAGCGGCCATTCTTTCACCATAAGCCTCAGAACCCAGCAACCGATCAACCAACTTTTCATAAGCATTGGATGAATCATCCTTTAAGAAATCATCTATTTCAGTAATAGTTGGTGGTAAACCTGTTACATCAAAACTTGCCCTACGAATAAGGGTTTCCTTTGATGCAATCTCCGATAAAGACAGTCCTTCTCTTTCCAGCCTCTTTTCAGTGAAGTTATCAATAGGTTGTTTTATTTTGGAATTGTTTTTCACTTTAGGTGGCTCGCTCTTCACTGGAGGTATGAACGACCAATGAGGTTTATACTCCGCTCCTTGTTCAATCCATTTTGCAAGGGTAGCAATCTCCAAATTGGTCAACTGCAAATGAGATTCCGGTGGTGGCATTTTTATTTCAGGATCTTCTGAAATCATTCTCATAAACGCCAGACTATTTTTCAACTCTCCCGGCACTATAGCCGATCCTCCATCTGCTACAGCCTTATAAGCTCCTTCTTCAGTGTCAAGTCTCAAGTCTCCCTTTTGGCTCGCCATATCAGGCCCATGGCAAGCAAAGCATTTATCAGATAAAATAGGTTTGACATGAAAATTATAATCAATTACATCAGGAAGGTTCTTTTCCAATTTCACTATTTCATCTGGTTTATCAACATCACAACCAATTAAAATCAAAAGAAATAGTCCTTGAAATATATAAACAAATGGTTTCAATAGACCATCTGAGAAAAGGAAATGTCTAATTGCATTCAAGCAACATTTTATCTTCATTTGTTGTATAGTTTTGTCTTTTCGCAATTGATAAGTATCAACAGCCAAGGGCATGAATCGTTTTACTTCAATACCTAAATGTAGCACATTAAAGCATTAATATTGCGTAAATTAACTGTTTAACAAACGGTTAAAAAATATGTTTTACCCCGAAACAAGGCAGTTTAGAATCATCTGATGTCAGAAAAAGAAATACATAATGATCTTGTAAACCGAATTATTGAAAGTGACTCTTTTGGTAAATCTGACACTTATGCCAACTTATTGAAATATTTGGTGGATTGCACCAAAACCAATGACATTCCTAAAGAGACTACTATTGGAACGCACTTGTTTGGATTGAATGCCGCTGAAAATTATGACAGTGCCAAGGTAAGGGTCTATGTTTTTAACCTACGAAAAAAATTAGACCAGTACTTTCAAAATGAAGGCCAAAACGAAGAGTGTATTTTAACCATACCAAAAGGGAGCTATAAAGTAGAGATGGTTAAAAAATCGTCTGCTGGTAAAAAGAGTATTTCATTAAAAAATCCAAAAACACTGCTCTTAATATCTGTACTGTTGTGTATCTCAATTGTTTTGAACTTCATTTTCTGGAATAAAAACACCGAAATAGAAAAATCTTATGAAGTCATTCCCAAAACTAAATTCTGGAATGATTTCATTGAAGGTGAGCGACCAGTATTGGTAGTCTTAGGAGATTTATTCATTTATACTGAACAAAATACCATTACCGGATTACGTCAAACCATCAGAAACTCCGGTATCAATTCAGAAGTAGAGTTCGAAAATTATAAAGAGAAAAATGCAGACTCCACAAGGGTATTTGGAGACCTGACCTATACCTACCTGATTAGAAACACTACAGATTGGATTGAAAGCCTTACCAAAATCTTTTACTCGAATCATAAAAGTTTTAACACAAGAGTAATCTCAAGAATTGGTGCAAAAGACATCCATGACCACAACATTGTTTTTATTGGAATGCAAAAAACGGCAGGGCTGTTCAACAACTACTTTTTGAATAGTAAGTTTTCTTTGATAGATGACAATACTTTAGGTTATCAAGCTAATCCAGAGTCGGATATCCAAAAGTTTTCTCCGTTAGGAAATCCAGATCAGTTCCATACTGACTATGGATTTGTTGCCAAATTTCCCGGTCCCAACAACAATACCATTTTTATGTTTGGAGGTATTTGGGACACTGCAGCTTCTCAAAGTTTAAAAAACTTTACAGACCCTGAATTGATTGCCAATCTGGAAAATCAGATGATACAAAAGTTCAATAAAATTCCACAGTATTTTGAAGTGCTGTTTGAGGTAAGCGGACTGGATCGCACCGAACTCAATACCAAAGTAGTTCACATGAATGAAATAGATAAAATATCTATTGTGTGGGCAGAAAAATGAGTCAACTTATTACATTCCGGCTATATCTCATTTCGAAATAATCAACTTGAATACCTGATTTTTAATACCTGTTTCTACACTAACAAAGTAAATCCCTGAAGGCAGTTGAAGGTCAAAATCGCTTTGAGTCAATTGATTTGAATTTTCAAAATAAAAACTGTTAAGTTTTTTTCCTGATTGATTCATTAATTTTATCGAAACTGGTTCATTATCATGTATGTTTATGTGAAAATTTCCATTGGATGGATTAGGGTAAATATGGACTTTTTCGAGTTTCTCTTCCATACCAGTTATGATGGTCGATAAAGCCAATATTTGACTGAAATCGGATGTATCACCTCCCCTATAAGCTTGAACTCTATAAAAATAGGTAAGCTCGCTATTGAGGTTTTTGTCTTCATAATAATGAGATCCAGGAGGTAAATCAAATGACAAAAACTCGTCAAAAGTTTCTGATTGTGAACGCTGTAAAATATATCCATCTTCATTTGAAGCGTTATCCAACCAGGACAAACTAATTGATGTATTGGATAAAATATGACCAGACAAATTAGTTGGTGCATGTATCAGTGGTTGAGTCAGGACTTTTATTTCCTTACTTGGCTCTGACAAAAGACTTCCATTTGAAGCCTGAACTCTATAATGATAGTTGGTAGCTGGCTTCAACCCTACATCCATAAACTCCATAGTGGATGAGGATATTTTGAATTGTACTACATCATCAAATTCACCGGATATTGAACGTTCAATCACATATTCATTTTCAACAGAATGGTTATGTTTCCAAACCAAATGAACACTTTCTGAGGAAGAGTAAACCACTTTCAATGCAATCGGAAAGTGTAAAACCTTATCATCATTAATAGTAATGCTCCTGTTGCTTTCAATATTATAAACCATAGAGGTAGCACCTCCTGGCCAGATAATGCTAACTTCGTCGATGTTGGTAGCATCTCCAATTCCAAAAAAAGCTTCCGATGGCTCTTGCCCATAAAAACTAATTCCGGCTGTCAAAGGACGAGTCTGAACCTTATCACCAATTTTGATCCTCACAGTAGCTCCAATAGCCCAATGATTCGCTCCCAGCATTCTTGGTTTTACTACGAGGTAATTCTTAAATTCCAGCGTCCGTCCCAATTGATTTTCAAGCAATCTTAATGCAACAGTTTGACCATCATTTACTTTCAGCGTTTGAGCCAAATCCAAGTCGCCATCCCTATCAAAATCAAAAGAAATCAGAGTAGTGGCATCCAGAAAATCGTTGAATCCTGAATCATTTGAAATGTCTTTAAATACCTCTCCATTATTTCTCCAAAGTTTAGATTGGTAGGTTTCCTCAGTCACCCAACCGTTGGTAGCAGCCAAATCCAAAAGTCCGTCATTGTCCACATCCAAAAAAGTAACACCCCAACCCCATCCTCCTTTCTCTACACCCAACTCTTTTGATACCTCATCAAATACAAATTCACCTTCTTCAATCTTGTTTTTCAACAATACATTATGATGTCCTTCAATATTCGGATTGTCAATATTGGATACATAAATATCCATGTCTTCATCCGCATCATAATCTCCAAGAGCCACTCCCATATCATTGTGGTCATTGTCCAGATTTGCCTGAGTACCTATCTCTTTGAAGGTTTCATCTCCATTGTTCAACCAAAATTTGTTTTCAGTATAATCAACGGTCAGGTATATATCAGCCCATCCATCTTTATTGAAATCAAATATGACGGGCTGGAAGTACAATTGAGTATCTTTTATACCACTACTTGCTGTTGCATCTGTAAACTGACCATTACCCAGATTTAAATATAATGTTGCTAACCCACGGTATTGGGTTACAACTAAATCTATATATCCATCATTGTTGACATCACCTGCTGCCACACCTCCAATAGTAGCAGAAACTCCTAAAGTCAATGAAATTCCAGCTTGAGAGGTCATATCTTCAAACATTTCATTATCAAGTTGCCTAAATAGCTTGAAATTTTCATTATTGCCACAGCCAGAACAATCACCAGCTACAAAAACATCCAGTCTATGATCCCCATCGTAATCAAACCACACAGCAGCCCTACTCCGCATCATCAAAGACAATCCTACTTCGACTACTTTAAAATTACCTGAGCCATCATTTTTATAAAGTCTGTTAGGTGTATTTTCATCAGAGAGCACATATAAATCCAAATCTCCGTCTTTGTCATAATCAATGGCATTCACACCACTACCAAGTGTAGGCCCACCTTCAAAGGCTTCAAATTGTTTGATTTGAGTAACATCAATAAAACCCGGTTGCGACAAAGCTAAAGATGAAACAAAAAACATTGCTATCGCCAACAATGCTTTCAATGTATTGTTTTTTGCCGTTTCAAAAGATGTAACAACTGATTGTTCAATGTTATTGCTAACCATAAAATCACAAACTATCAGAATAAGATGTGAAATTTCATGTCGTGAAATTATAGCAGCCATAGCAAATAATAAATAAAGATTAAACCGTCATAACAAATAACTTTATTGCTCATCTCAACACCAATGTCAGTTCTGAATTTTGATTCAATTTCACAACTTCACTTTTCTTTCCAACCTTTACTGAATATGGAGCCAGTGAGGTTTTCACGGATCCTTTCATAGAAAATTCAGGTAGCTCCTTGCTAATCAACCCTGTTTCAGATGAAATTGAACTACTAACTTCCAATCCATTTACATCGAATATTTTGACATCTGCTCCAGCTACTGGATTTCCTTTTTTGTCAACTACTTTGACATCTAAAGTCCAGTAAACAGTATAGCTGTGCTCCAAATCCACCTTGTCAAATCCTAATTCTGTATTCACAAAAGTGTTTGACCGAAAGTCGATATTGGAAGCAATGGAATAATCAGACCAACCCATTCTAAATGGCTTGAAATTGCTGTCAGCGGCAGATGATTTTATGATTGTATTGTTGAATATTTGCGTGTCTTTAGCGGATCCATACCAGCAAGCTACCCATGCTGCCGGTACGTTGGTCGTGATGCGATTGTTGAAGAACTGACCACCGATAGTTCCACCGCCAATGTAAAATGCCGTGGCTTCATTTTTGGCTCCAAGAGTCTCGTCTTCTACAAAAATTTCATTTCCGAAAATATAATTATCTCCACCGCTTGCACTATAAAACACTGCCCAGGCCATAGGAATATATTCCGGGTACTCTGGGTAATCCATACTGGTAATGTGTATTTTGTTGTTATACACCTTATTGCCATAGCAACCCCGGGTCAAATCACCCGGTTTGGCATTGTAATCGGCCAATCTTATGGCAGTGGTACTGAATTCTTCATGTCCAAATTCACAAGTCGGGGGCGAAGGTTTGATCCATATTTCATTGTTGAAAATTTCCATGCCCCTATGGATGTAAACCTCTATTCCAGAACCAATTTCAGGTTTTATTTTATTCTCAAAAATTTGTGAACTGTCCCCCATAGCCATGACACTGTAATGGTTGGTCACCATCTGTCTGTTGACAAATAAGTTATGGTGTATTTTAGAAAACCTGCCCTTGAAAGCAAGGCATCCCTGCCCACCATAAACCTCAGAAAACGATACTTCTGAGGAACGTTGGCCTGTGAGGTCAATCGCATAAAATTCCGAACCATGCCTGTTTATAATAAAGGGGTTTTGTATATCGAACTTACAATTGGTGATTGTTGCCTGTGGTACATCTACTGCAACGGTATTGATACCAGACGATTCAATTTTCACATTGTCCAAAATGATATTGGCTTGTGAAGCCGTGGACTGTATGCCCCAGGACATTACCCCCCTCGTGCCATTCTTGATGACACCATTTTTAATGGTAACAGTGCCTTCTCCTTTCACGATTGGAATTCCAGCCAATGGTGTCCCGGAAGGGGCATCAGCAGTATAGTCAAAAAAAGCACTGTGATTGCGCTCGAAGTGATGATCGGTATGTCCTTTGGGGTGGGTCTTTTCCACTATACCAATCCCCACGTCCATGGATGGCCTGAGGTCAATATGATCCACCAAACAATCATTTTCTGCTTTTACTTTTATTCTATACTTTCCCGCTGGAAGCTTATTTAGATGTGCCACCACAAAACCACCACCTAACCTAACAGGTCTTTTTTCTACCGGGCAACTCACCATTGTGGAATCACCATAATTGGTCAAACACCTCACTTCATTACCTTCTTCATCTTCCACATACACACTTACCCTCATTTCGTCATTGTTGTAATCTTTCATTTCACGATAAAAACGACCAGTAACACCACACATGGCATAATATGAGCGTCCAGCTACAGGTAGGTTGATGTATTCTGATCTAATCACATCTCCTTTCTTTAACCGCAGGATTTTGTCCCCAATGAATTCATGAACTTCCTTTGCGTTTTCAATTTTAGCTCCCGGAGCTTTGGATACATCCCAGTTTTTCAACCCCTCTTCAAAACCATAATTGGGAATATGCTCGTAGTTGCCATTAGCATAAGTAATGGTATAACCATTCAGGTCAAGGGTCACATCCTTGCCAAGAAACAGGACACTTTTCTCTGATGATATATCCTGGGTCAACATATAAGTCGTCCCTGGCTCACCATAATACCCTGGTTTACTCACTGGCACAACATTTTCTGACAATCCTGTATGACCATAGTCCACATACTGTCCGCAAGTTGGTTTTGCTACCAAGAAGAGGGATAAAGAGAAGAGGAATAAATTTAGGTTTTTCATAAAAGAAGTTTGTTTTAACAATCACATCTAAATCTGGATTTTTCAATTGTTCCCCTGTCTATAGTATCCTATTCCAAAAGGTACCATAAGCAATAAAGGAAAGATCCATATTGCCCAATAGGAAAAATGTTCGAACCAATTATCTACAGAATAAATCTTTTTGAAGCTTCCGAAAATCTCAACTATGAAATCAGTAGTATATGGGTCTATGGCATCAGGATAATATAAATCCGCCATTTTACTGTAAGGCTCCCTGACAAGCTCAGGGTTTGCCTGAACAGCCGCAGTATCATAAGGGACGACAATGCCATAGTCAGGATCAAGAATGTAAGTCACGTTATCGTTGAGTTCTGCCCTAACAACCACGTGCCGCCCTCCAATGTCCATCAATTCGGCTTTCATTCCATTATCCATTAGTATTCCTTTTACTACAATTGAATGACCTGAACATAATCCTACTCCTCTTTCCAGATTCTTTTTGTAATCGCTAAATTCGTAGCGTTCATACTTCTCAGGATTGACGAATGAGGCGAAATACAACATATAATTTTCCCATATCGGCACTCTCAAGTTATATTTATCTATTCCCTTTTTTTTCCAGTAATGGGCATAACCATCGTTGACCACCTTATTTATCCTTACAGCAAAATCTATATTTGATTCATTTTCTTTTCTATCTAACATCTCCAATACCTCAGGATACTTGATCGTAACATCGTTGATCCTATTTCGCAAGGTCACTTCTTCAGTATATATTTCAGGGTTCCTCATAGTTTTGAAAAGGCCCCAAATGCTTATGGATAGTAAAATCACTCCAATTGAAAAAAAAATTATCCTTAATGTTTTCATAATTTATGTGTTAATAGTCATCAGTTTTAAAGTTCTCATTTACTATCCAAGTCCATTCTTCAATGGACTCTTGTTTTCTATATTATTGTAGTTGATTATGCA
Source organism: Reichenbachiella sp. MALMAid0571 (assembly GCF_040151475.1). Lineage (NCBI taxonomy): Bacteria > Pseudomonadati > Bacteroidota > Cytophagia > Cytophagales > Reichenbachiellaceae > Reichenbachiella > Reichenbachiella sp. MALMAid0571. The sequence continues at coordinate 87,291 of NZ_JBDKWG010000151.1, forward strand.
CTTGCAGATTACAATCTATTATATACATGAAGTATCCAATCATCACCATCATCTGGCGTACTAAAAATATGTTTCTTGTTCACTTTAGGCCCAACTCTTTTATCATCGGGATTTTGAGCATTGATCCATTCAGAATCCAGCAGGTATGGAAAATCTAGAAATAATTCAACTTTACCTATTGAATCCAGATAGATATAATATTCCTGGCCTTCATTTGCCAGGCAAAATCCCTGCTTTACTAAATCCTGTCTGGAGGTCATTTGATGAAAATTAATAGATTCAAACCAATCCCAAACTTTGTGTACTATATCATGCTTATTTTGAAACCGATTATTTAAATCTAGTGTGCCTGAAAAACCACTAGATGAATTACCATCCATATCAGCAAAATTGAGTATTGAGCCAGAGAATAGGATTGTATAGGTATGCTTTCTCAGGTCGTCATCCGTATAGATTGGATGGTACTTATTTCCTGCCCAAAGTGTCTCCTGAGCATAAACCGGCTTGTACCGATGATGGTTCATACTTAGACCGGTATACAATTCTTCACGGTTTTTCACAGTTGGCCCTTGTAGAGTACTCAAACTATACCAGGGTTCATCAATGAAAGGATCACCGTATTGGGTGGCTCGTTTTTCATTATGAACGGTCAAAATATGAGAGTGAACATCCAAACTGTCAATAAGATTTCCCAATTGCAGGATATCGTCCAATCGCATTTTCCCTTTATAATATTTCTGGTCATCTAACCAGAAAGGCTCAGGCCCGGCAACTGAAAGAATGATATTGGGGTAATGTCCAATGCGTGCAAGGGTGTACTTAATATACAATACCTGATCTTTAGGATTAACAGGCCAGCTACCACTGCATCCGAAAAACCCTGCAAATGGAAAAACCGTAATATCCCTGTTTTTTAATTCATTGAGTATAGCTTCCATTTTACGAAACTCATCAAAATTTAATGGCCAAAGTACAGGAGTATCCCACCCTGCCCCTCGACCTGTTTCGTTACGATTTGTATAATGGCTGGCAATAGAAAGCATATTGTACTTGTTCTTTTGTAACCAATCGAGGAATTTCATGCGTGAATTTCCATCGGATTCTTCATTCGGATCATCCCAGTTATTAGCAAAAAACCTATCACCAACATGAAAGCTCCGAAATAACGTTTTTGCGCTACCACCTTTTCCTAACCAAAAAGGATTGTTTTCATTTTTTAATATCAGCCCGGGCAGCTGGGAAGAAACGCACCTAAATTCTCCTTTTGTTTCTTTTGAAGAGTCCGAAAAGAATGCTTTATAAGTCCAATCTCCTTTTTGATCTGGGCTAAAACGCACTTTCCAAATACCATTTCCATCGAAAAAGCCATAATGCAGCAATATCTGACCATCTGGGTTTCTTAGATGAACAACCAATTCCACATCCTTGTATGCATCACCGTATTGTCTGTCGTTTAATATACTCAACTCAAATAGCTCATAAATTCCGACTTCCTTATTTTTGTCAGTCACTATTTGACCAGCGTATATTTTTATAGTTAGTATAAAAAAGAAAAAGAAGGTCAAAAACTTATGTTTACACAAAGTTTCAGGACTAAATTTTTTTAAATTCATTTTGTGTTTCAGAATTTTATAAATACAATACAAACTAATAGATATACTCAATAAATCTCTTATTTAACTTTTTGTCTTCTATCATTTTCATCAGGTACATCATTTTGATCTATCCCCAGCACTATTTTATCTAGACTGAATCCATCATCTCTTCCAAAAACATGGATCGTATGAAATCCTTTCGATAAATACATTTTCGGTTCTGGTACATTATTTTTATGGCCATGTTCCCAGACCCATTTTTTGTGAGGACGGAAGCCGCTCATATTGGTTCCTGCGCTATTCATGACGAATTTGTTATCTATCTGAATATGTACACCATTTGACTCACCCCCAAGCGATTTTCCCAGCAACCAAATTTTATACACTCCATCAGTATTTATTTTCACTTGATACACCATTTCAGCACCTGAACCATTTTTAGGTGAATTGTGACCACTACAACTTTCACACTGTTCATCTGGAAGGTTGGTCATATATCCCTTTCCAGAATATCCATCCATTTTCTTTTCAAATGACCAGTCGTGATTTAACTTTTGGGTTCCGTTAGTGGGAACAAGGGCAAACTTGGAATGATAATCCTCTGCTTCTAATATTACCATTCCTTTCGTTTCTTCGAAATACTCCTTAGGTTCTGATTGGTTTATTGGTTCATAGATTGCAGTAAAGTTTAAGTGCCTTGCAGGCATCTTAAAATTTGGGCTCAAGACTGTCGAATCATTCAAAAACGAAACATCTCCAATCCATTTTTTGAATTTTTTTCCCTTATGTATTGGTTTAGCTTCGATTTGAACATTTTCTCCAGGGTCAAAGGATTTGTTGCCAGAAGCACCAATCACATTTACACGATAACTGGGAGTGCTTATTTTTTCAATAAACATTGGTGTAATTGAAGACACAACATTGCCATCACTATCAGTTGCGGTAAGTGCAACATTTCTTTTTCCTTCATCAATCAGGGTAATTGTGTGTTTATATATGTAGTATTCTCCTGATTTTGTCATTTTAATTTGATTCCTTTCCCCCAGTTCTCTTAAATCGAGAATAACACTTATTATTTCCCCCGGTTCAACATCGGTGACTCGCGCATAAAAAGAAATATCAACGGATTGACCAATGGGAAGACTCAAACTTGGGACAGTAGTGAAGTTTCTGATCTGAATTCCTGTTGGTTTACCAGATATGAGAATAGTCCAATCCTTGTCTTTCTCAAAAGGAGGGTTTCCAAGGCTCTTTTGCCCAGGACCAGTAATGGAAGTAACAGTCCCATTTTGAAGTTTACCTCCTTTGCGGGGATCAAACCATTTCACTGAGAAAGTAGAATTGGATGAACCTAAATCAAGTTCTGTGGAACCTCCTTCTGTCAGGTACACCGTATAAATTTCACCGGGCTTAGCAAGACACAGACCTTTTGAAACTAAATGATCTGAGTGACTGACTTCACTCAGAGGAATATTATTTTCAAAAAATTCACGGGCAATTCTGGTTTGAACCCACATGTCTTCTCGTGTTGTAAAATTTTCAAGTGTTCGGTCACGATTAGATACACCCGCTATATCATCAGGTAAATTTGATTCTGACCCACAATACCATTCTACTCCCGCAGCGCCTGCCATATAGCCGGCCCATAAATCATAAACCCTGCGATCATCGTGACCAGGATTTTCCGAATCAGGTTTTAATCCTGTAGTATGCGGATTTATTTCATCAAAATTCACAATCCACTTCCTATTTGCTGTTTTGGATTTATCAATCCATTCCACCAATAAATCGTGTGCTTGTAAATCCCCTTGTCCATTAATCTGGAATGATGGCCCTTCAAAATAAGGGTTACCCAATAGTGAATTGTAAACTCGATCATGTTCACTTTTGGCAGGCCAGGTGTGAATTACTATGGGGTGATTATATGAATCTACTGAACGAATATAAGCCGCAAATTCGGCAATTTGTGATTTAGTATTTGTAGTTTCTTCTCCCAGGTTCCAGACCAATGCCGGGTGATGACCGAACCGGGCAATAAGTTCACGATAGTATAGCTTCCGTTGAATACCGAGGTTGCCATTATCTAAGTAATGATCGTTTTCACGTTCTTGATGAACCATCTGGATCATCAATCCTTTTTTTTGCATATGCTCAAAAACTATTTCCCACTGATCCAATTTTGAGCAATCATATTCCGTTGTTTTTTCGTGTGTAGTCCATGGCCATGTATCATCCCCGTCTCCATCAACATTTTGAAGAAGAAAATAAACAGCATTCAACCCTATATCTGATAAGTAGTTGACTGCACCAATCAATCCTTTACCTTTTCCTCCATCCCAGGTGGGATCACCGGTTTTCCAATGTTTAACGTGTGGTGAATAGGTATGAAGATAATTGGTTACCTGCCCTCCATGATCATAGGTGTCGTCGAAATCATCGTACGCTAGCATATTTTCCGGGCTATTAATCCCTCCTTTTACAAAATATTTCCCCGTTTCTTCAAACTTTAGATAATGCTCCCCTACATAACTCAAGCGTCCCTTACTTCTAAAGTCAACACCTGACTTATTTGAATCTTCTACAAAAAATGAACCCTTCAGGCCATTGATTTGAAGTTCGGCCTTACCTGCATTAAATTCATTGCTTACCGAAATATTGACACCCCTTCTAAAAGAAGCAGTATAATTCCATAACCCTGTTTTATTTGGAGAAAAATGTACCCGCCATATATTACCATTGGTAGCATGGGACTCAGCAGCATTTCCGTCAGCTGCAAAATAGCCGGGTACAACAAATTTATCAACACCATTAGTAAACGTTAGGAGCAACCTATAATCCAAAAAGGGACTTGGGTCAATGGAATTCTCGGCCAAATCAGGACCTTCAAAAGATAAAGTCACTGTATGCCACTTTTTCAGTTCCCCGCCGATACTGACTCCTTTAATTTCATTATTTGAAGCTGAGGAGTGAGCATATTGACCAATCAGCATTAAAAATAAAAACCTTCTTACCAATTTTATCATCTTCCTATTATATAGACTCATAAATCTTATTAATTAATTTTTCTGCCATCTCCGTGAGTTGCCCTTATTTAAAGGGGGTTGTCAAATAGCTTTCAATATCTATCCAATGACGGAGCATTATCTTCCTTTTGAGTTTGAGTTGGTCTATGAGGTCTGGCCCAAGCAAGAACGTATCTTCATACTCCGGGCTTTTGGCGTGATTGATAAAACCCATCCCTCCATTTTCCAGAATATTGATCAATGTCTGTGCATTGTCCAACTCATCCCGCATCACAGCATTGAAGCTTTGTAAATCAGGGTCACCAGTCCAATCTCCAGACTTACCCGGACGATGCGGGCCTGTTTTCACCTTGTCAGCGCTACGTTCCCTGATCACCTGAGCTTCGGCGAAATTGCCAGCACTCCTGATAAAACTACCATAAATACTGAGGCCAGTTGCCAAATTTTGAATGGATATTTTTTCAGGTGCTTCAGCCCCAACTTTTTCCAATAAACCAATTGCTTTGTTAAGCTTGGACAAGTATTTCTGCACCACTCCATCCTGTATATCCGCGTGACCGCCATGTATATCCGTGTAGTCCATTCTAGCTTCATCTTCCGTTGGATTGAAAACATACGGCATAAAGTAAGATTCTTCTTCCTTTTTCAAAAGATCGGGTGCAAATACCAATGGTCTGGTAACATGTCTGGAAGACACACTCCAATAGATAGCCGAAATTCTACCTAACACATCGGATTTGTACTTATTGGCTTCCTCCAGCGCCAAAATGCCTTTTAAAAGTATTTCGGAGTATTGCTCACCTGCCCATTCCAGGCAAATTTGTTGCAAGGCCTTGATTTCATTGACTTCCCCTTCCCCTATTTCAACACTCAGGTACTTTACAAACATTTCTAAAAACTTGCCACTGGTATCCAGTCGCTCATATCCCCTATCGTAAGATGCCCGAAAGCTTATAAAAATCGTCTTGTTCTTTTCCTCATCTATGGACTTTATACTTCTCAAAAAAGCCAATGGATCCAACATTCCCTTTACTGGAAAGTGGCTTACAGCCAGACTGGACACTGCTTTTACCTTATCCGAGTTGTGGCTCTGGTAGTAGCAGTTTTCGGGCAAATGACTATAAATATCTTTCTTTTCTTCATCAGAAAACATGGATCCTGTCAGGTAGATAGATATCTCGTTTCCTGCTGCTTTTGCGCCCTCTTGAAACGTATTCATCAACAGGGCAACACGCTCACCCATGCTTTTATGCTTGCAGTGTGAAGGCCCGTTTGGCCCCACATATTGCCAGTCCGACCAACAAATACCAGAACCTGCATCATTGGTTTTGAAAAAGAAAGTTTTGATTTCCGGTACATTTTTCAACAGTTCAGCCACCATGCTTTGATACATTTCACGCGTCTCTTCCACACTGATACAGGGTGCAAATGCTGGTTGATTGTTCCTTCTGGGATGGTCCACTCTTGGCCCCAACATATCTGGATACTTGTCAAAAAATGCAACTGGCAGGAAGTTGGGCTCGTAACTCCAAAATGCTGCACCCAACCCCATTTCCCTTAATATTTTCGCCTTGGCCAAAAGCGATTCCCTGTTCTTTTTAACAAAGTCCACAGGTATATAGGGTGCTATTTTGGGATCAGGAAAAAACTTGTATGGTGTTGGGTTTCGACTTGCATATTCATACCAAAAATTCCTTCCTTCAGGAATTTCATAAAAGCTTTTATCTGCCAATGTACTGATGTTGATTTCAACCTGACCATAAGGCTTCAACAAACTGGCTTGCTTTGCCAATTCCCTGAATTCTACCAAATCAGTAATAGGGGCATGGATGATGAAAACCCTTTCCTCATCAAGTGCTTTTTTATCGTCAGGCTCAATTTTCGTTTCTGTACCACTTGCAAAATGAAATCCACTAATGACCAAAATAACTGCTACTAATAATAGTTTGGGAATCCATTTCAAATGCTTTATACCACTCATTTATTGTTTGTTTTAAATTCTTGTTTCAATTACTTATTTACCTCACCAACTGTAATGCTAAACGTGCCCCAGGTCACATTGCGTTTAATGGCCTTCCACTCTTTCACTTCATAGCTGGCAAGAAGCCTAATCTCATGTCCGATTGGGCAATCCTGTGATACTTTGATCAAAGAAGACAAGGTGTAACCATCGCCCCATTTATCTGGCTGTATTTCATCATAGAGTCGCTCATCCAGGTATGGGTCATCGTAGTACACACGCAAACGCTTGCTCATTCCTGTAATTTCATAGAACATAACGGTTTCCCCTGGTTCAGCTATATTGTTGCCATTGCCACTTCCAAATATTTCAGTATCCCCATCATCTATCCCGATGTTGCCAAATTCCAACACATCATAAAAAACAGGTGCATCAAACTCATCCTGCCAAGCTTGCTTTTTACCAGCAGAAAAAACAAGGTTAAACCTGATCCTAAATGGTGTACCATCTTCAACGGGATCGTTTGAAGCGATCACCCTAAAAGGTTCGGGCAACCAAATGGCTTCTCCAGATTTGATTTCTTTGATCACTACTTCAGGATTGGCAATGACAACACCTGATTGCCCGGTACTCAACTGAACAACTAAATTCTTGATGCTACTCCCTCCCCGGTTGAGCAATTGAAGCTTCAAATTGGACTCTTTGCCCTGATCAAGAAAAATGTCCTTATCATTGACCTTGTAAGTCATGAAAACAATATCTGCTGGATCATTTTTCTTATAAATACCAATTTGATGGTTTTCATGATTGGTTTCAAATTTAATACTACCTGAAGGATCACTCTTTACCTTCGAAATCACTTTCGCACCTTTTGAAATGTTGTAGTCCAACAAAGTGTATTCTGTTTCTGGTTCATATAACCCAGGTGTAATAATCTGTATATTTACTTCAGGAATAGGCCTTCCATTTGGCTGCCATTTTTTTGTACCAATCCCCAACCCACTTTTCGTCACCCCCCTCATATCGATAAATCCAGGCTCATTGAGGTTGCTTTTCACTTTATAGCCCCAAATATCAAATTCAGGGTAGATATCCGTATGGTGCCATCTTCGAGGAACAGGCGCAGGGTCTTTGAATGATTTAATCACGAAATTGAAAGCATCTTCAAACCCCTTTGCAGTCAAGGTGTGTCCTCCTTCATATACCTGATATTCATAGTTCAATCCTTTTTCCCTGAGAGCCCCCTGGTGTACTTCATTGTTCAGGTAGACCAATTCCCCATTGCTGCTGTTGTGAAACCTGGTATTGACACCATGTAAGTATTTAAAGAAGTACCTGACACTATACAAAGTATGGTTGTCAGGATATCCTATAAAAAACTCAGGTGAGCCTTTGGAATTTACAGCCGTACCAATTCGGTCTGGGTATTTGGCAGCAAGGAAAAATGACATAATCCCTCCCATACTATGGCCAATTACAGCCCTGTTCGACCTATCGGTCAATGTACGATAATGGCCATCAACATGGTCAACAAGCTCCAGAAAATAGTCTTTAAATTGCACCTGATAATTGACATTGGAATGGTTTCCTATGTTGTAAGGGCGAATATCCGAATCAACCGATCTTCCATTCCATGCTACCAAGATCACGTCATTGGCTTCCACCAGTTCAACTACTCCCGGCAACTTCAATTCATGGGTTCCTTTGTTGCCATGAAAGTAATAAATGACGGGATACGCCTTTACAGTAGTATGATAATCTTTGGGGAGAAAAACCCTAAATGGTTTTTCCCTTCCAAAAACTTTGCTAAAATGTGATTTGTCTTCTTGAGCAAGAATTTTAGCCAATACCAGTAGTTGTAAAAATAAAATCAACACGAATATTCTAGTCAATTTAGCATATACAATAATTCGGTTTTTCAATTTTATAATTTTTGTTAATGTGAGTTTGTCATATAAGTCAAATGACAAATAGGTTTATAAAACATCTCTTTTCAACTATATTTGATAGTTTATTTTTTTACAATATACCCTCCCGGAAAAGCCAGGAGGGTATATTGGATTATTATTCTTTAATGATCCTTTTTACAATACCATTGGTTCCATTCGTTATCTTAATCAGATAAATTCCTTCCTGGTATGATGAAATGTCAACCTGATGAGGAAAAGACACTTCTAATTCACGGAGCACTTGCTGCCCCTGGGTATTATATACTTCTACTTTCGAAAGACCTTCCCATTCACTGTTTACAGTTATGGTGAGTGTTGTGCTGGAAGGGTTTGGATAAACTTCTATTCCACTCTCTTTACCTGCTTCAACTTGTTGCAACAATTGTTTATTGTTTAATACCCTGCCACCCTCTATCGGAATCGCAACTCCAAACACCCTGAACTCCAACAGACTAACCCAGGTTCCTGAATAAACGTTGGCCCCTGTGACGTTTATCCTGACATAGCGGGCAGCTACCTCTGTAAAGTCGTCCCTTATCGGGGAAGCCTCGCTTCCACCCTGTGTGTTGGCGCTTCTGTCCACTATCTGACTATAGCCGCCCCCTATAGTGGTTTTTGCTTCTATAGTAAACTGGTAAGCCCGGTCTTGGTAACAGACCACTTCTGTAGCATTGATATTGTAAATATCTCCTAAGTCAACTTCGAGCCATTGTGGGTACCCCCCAGAAGCAGACCAACGGGTAGTAACAATACCATCGACTGCAGACGTCCCAGGATTGGCTGGTTCAGGCTCTCCGGAAACAGCCACTGATTTATTTAGGGCAAGGTTTTCTATGGTAGGGGCTTCAACGAACTTTACCGCATCGGCACACGCTCCTTCAGGGCCATTGGCACTACTATTGAGACGCACAACGCCTGTTGTACCAAAAGTGTAGGTGCCCAACAGGTTCCATTGTCCACCATTAGTAGTCTGATCCCCTGTAACATTGGCAGTGCCCCCACTGTGGGTAATGTGATAGACTGCATCGGCAGGACGGCCAGCAACTGCCGACCACCAGGCATACACCTCGTATGTCCCGGCAGTCAGGCTGGCAGACCATTCGTACCAATGCCCAGTGGCATTGGGCGCATACATATAACTACTACCATAATACCCGGGGAAATTGGTAGAACTACTCCACGAACCGGATTGTGAAGTGCCTGTGCCTCCATTATCTACAATGATGTCACTGCTAATGACAGCAAAACTTGCAGAAATGGTATGGTTGGCCTGTACATCGGTAAAAGTGTAGCTGGAAACCGCGCCCTGGCTGACACCATCAACAGTCACATCACTGATCTGATAACCGGTATCGGCCGTGACGGTAAAGCTTTGGTTGATCCCCTGGATTACCTGCACCGAGCCATCTGGGCTAATACTCCCACCTGTTCCGGCTGATGCCGTAATGGTATGTGTGGGTACTTCAACAAACTTTACTGCGTCAGCACAGGCACCTTCAGAACCATTAGCATTGCTATTGAGACGCACTACTCCTGTATTGCCAAAAGTATAGGTACCGAGCAGGTTCCATTGTCCACCATTAGTAGTCTGATCCCCTGTAACATTGGCAGTGCCCCCACTGTGGGTAATGTCATAGACTGCATCGGCAGGACGGCCAGCAACTGCTGACCACCAGGCATACACCTCGTAAGTCCCTGCAGTAAGGCTGGTCGTCCATTCATACCAATGCCCGGTAGCATTGGGCGCATACATATAACTGCTGCCATAATACCCCGGAAAATAGGAAGAACTACTCCACGAACCGGATTGTGAAGTTCCGGTACTTCCATTATCTACTATCACCTCATTTCCAATGGGAACAGCACTAAAGCTGGCTGAGATCGTATGGGTGGACTGTACGTTAGTAAATGTATAACTGCTAACAACACCCTGGCTAACACCATCAACAATAACGTTACTGATCTCATAGCCACTATCAGCTGTGATGGTAAAGCTTTGGTTGTTGCCTTGAACTACTGATACCGATCCAGAAGGCGTAATTGTACCATTTGTACCTGATGAGGCTGTAATGGTATGTGTGGTTACACCACCATTTCCATCGATGACTATTGGGTAACCTGTCGGGTTAACGTTATAATCTTTATCGATAACATAAAGGTATACCGTATCCATTTCATCAAAACTCCCTGTTCTTACTGTTGTAGCAATCGTGTTGTCAGACCAGGATGTAGGTGTTGTCAGGGCAAGGTTGGTACAAGCACTGTAAGAGGAGGCGTTACCTATTTCAACCCTTGCTGCTGCTCCTGATCCTGTGGCTATATATATATCATCGTATACACCGTCAAAATAATTCCGGTTACCATCCCAGTTTCCGATCCATCCGGGCAAACTAATGTGATCCCATTGCTTGGTTTGAATATTGGTTTCGCTACGATAATCATCATCAAAAACCCGAGCATCGTCCATTATCTTCTCATATTGTCCTGTAGCATTAATAGTCTGTACGTATGCATCGCTTGTCCACCCTGTCAAGTTAGTGGGGTCTGCTCGCATATGAATAGTGAAACGAGCCCAATTGGTGAACGTAAGCCAACCGCTGCTAAGGTACAATGTTTTGGAGGAATTAGAAGCACTAGCATATTTGAGTGCTGCCTGATCATTACCGCTAATATTGCAGCTTCCAGGAGAAATCCAAGTGGGAGTGCAAACATCATTGTCACCCCCATATCCTGTATTGCCCTCGTAGATCCAACTCATCTTCCAGTTACTCGTATGGTTCCATTCACCTGGAGTGGAAGCACTAGGCATGATACCGTTGGGAAGCGTTACCCAGTAGGAAAGAAATACTTCTGTAAAAGAATTGCTTGATTCGTATTGAAACTGGCTGTAATTAGTAGAACCACGGTTCAATGCAAAACTGTAGTCGCCGGAGTGGGAAGACGAATGATATTTAGGTTCATTGGATTTTCCATTCCAACTACCAATAGCCGGACTAGTAAGAGGAATGTTGCCATTTTCCATGGCATTAGTTCCCTCAAATTCGTCATAGATTACAATATTGGGGCCTGTATTTCCAAAACCACTACCATTGATGGTTATGGTTTGCCCATTCTGAGCTGTGCCGCTCACATTGCTAATGATTGGCTGAGCATAAACGCCCGCAATCATACACATACTGGTTAATAATAAAAGCAATTTTCGTTTCATTTTGTTTAGTTTTAATTAAAAAAAATTCTCATTCCATATCTTATTATATTAGCTTGCCTTACCTGATCAGCATTTCTATTTAACCTCTTTTCTTTCTTTACCTCACCGTTTGCTTATTGGGTTCCATTTTCCATTTTTTAAAGACTAAACCCTCTACCCTTACCCTTGATTAATCAACAGGTTTTCTTTCCAATGAAGATAGGCCTTATTCGTTTTCAAAGTCTGTAACTACTTAGCTGTGCCAATTAATCTGTTTTTAGCTTTCCCATCCCTATGGGTTTTGTACTGACTACAACATCGTCGTAAAAAACGCCTGCATCAGCATGGGTTCCATCATGATGAAATAATGAAAGCCAAAGTATATTTAATTTTAAACCATAAGTGGTGCGCATCCATAAGTCATCCCATTTTCCATAGTTGACTCCATCAACCCAAAGGAAAATTTCCCCATCCCTGATAGATCCATCAGGTGAAGGTGTTCCTAGATTCAATTTCATTTCCATGCCATACCATGTATCCGCCTCCAATACGGGTGGAAGCGGCGGGTCACGGTGTTGCACATGTTCACAATAGGTTTGTCCTTCATCACTTGTGCAAGGAAATATATCGCCCCAACAACTTCCATTCGGAACTGCACAGTCCTGATGCATGCCCCGGTAATAGGCGTATATATGAGGTGTATGAAGGCTCGAACTATATTCTAAAGTACAGGAGGCTTTGTTGGTTCCATCAGGTCGTATGCCTGCTACTCCCAGGAGATTTCTATCCCCTGCAAACAAGCCCCCTCCATGGTTGAGCGCATTAAAATTGAACCCGTTTTCATATTTAATGTACCAACGAACATACAACCTGTCATGCTGAGATGGCAAAACTTTTACCAGGTCAGCACCACCTCGTTCCCCCGGTGGTGGGATCAATTTCATCACGTGGTTGCCTGGTGTATCAAAGGGTCCAGGGTCTTCCACTAGCAGGTTGGATTCGTCTGGATTTCCGTCCCAGTCGTCCCATATGTCCTTATTTCCCTCTTCAAAACCACTTTGAAAGACAACTACTGGACCTTCAATATTTACAACAATAGTTTGGGTAGCGACCTCATCCTCATTATCGGTCACCTCCAATTCCAATTCTATTGTTTTATTGGCAAAGGGAATTTCAACTTCAATTTGTCCTGTGTAATTTACCTTCCCACCTGCCTCAGAAATACTTTCTGTGGTCTCATTTATGGTTAATTTTAACAAACGTATCCTGTTAGGAGCATCAACTATGTAATCAATTATAATAGTTGAGTCTTGTGTAACAGAAACATTAATGATGCTGTCTGCAACCATTAGTGCATTGTCATCTATTGAAATAGAAGGTTTGCCTTGTCCATTGTCGTCCCTTGTAACATCTTCAGTGCCACATGAAGTAAGAATACATAAACAAGCTGCAACGATATTGACTAGGGAAATTAGGTCTTTCATATTTTTCATGATATTGATACTTTATTTTTCGCTTTCATTAAACCTAAATCAGTTTTATAGTGGTGAATTATCTGTGCTTTCAAATATTTTGTCTGCCGAATTGGTAATGAACCCATTGAACAGCTTTCCGTTTTTCTCATACCTCATGGCAAATTCATAGTAGCAACCAGGCACTTCATGCATACCTTCTTGAAAGTCATATTCTATCCTGTCAGCCAAAATACTTGACTGTTGAAGCAAATCTGAAGGTTTTCCTTTTACCTCACCACCAGAGGCGTTAAGCTTATAGCCATTGTCTTTCAAAAAATCGTTGACCTGTTCGATAGAAGCAAACCCGTTAAGGGCATTCACATCTATGGTAAAATGATTGACAACAAAACCATATAAGTATAGCCAGGCTGCATATTCCGATTCCTTTCGCAATAGCTCATAGGTATCTACAAAAGGTTTATCCCATAGCCTTCCTGAGAAAATAAGGTCTTCTGATAAGTGCCTTGGTGACAATGAATTGAGAAGATGCAACACAGTTGCCTGTAAGGTTGGTGTGCATTTCTCCAGTATCAGTTCACTTATAAAAATTTTAGGTAAACCTTCATCAGGATGTTCGTAATGCCTGGCGTTGAGCTTCTTTTCTTCGAAATAATAATCCTGTTTTGGTTCATAGCCCAATCGGATAAATGGCAAGGCTAACTTTTCAATATTTACCCTGGGGTCATTGAATGTCCTGAATGCGATATGATCGTTCTTAACCTGCTCACCAAGTGACTCAAATAAATTTTTAATACTAAAAGCCGAAGGTGTTATGGCACTATAATTCAGCCACAACTTTTCCAAAGTATGTTCAATATCCATAATAACAGATTGTCTTTGTCCTGTACAGATTTTAAGATTGATTAGAAATTGTAAAAGCTTATTGTATTCAATAATTGATTTCTACCTCTGTCTTGCCATTCACTTTAACAAGACCTTATCAATGGTATTGGAATGTGAAAATTTATTAAAAACCAGACCATCTAACTTCGTTAGTTGTCAGATGATCTGGTATTCAAATTTTCATCAATTGGTTTGTACCCAAGGTTGTTCCATCCATTCAACTGTGCCTGGATGTTGTGGTCTGTTTGTGTTTTGATCCCACCATACTTTAGTGAGTCTGGTGTTTTTACCATCACCTCCTATGGCTTCTAAAGCAGCCTGATATTGTTCACCATTAATGGTTTGCTCACTGGTAGGCCATGGCATTCTGCGTGGTATGGTACCTGCAAGCGCACTGTTGTCATCTCCAACAAGTATCCTTGGGTATCCTGTCCTTCTCCATTCAGCCCATCCTTCCGACTCTTGTGGAAACAATGCAATCATTTTTTGATTAATGATTTGTTCCAATTGTTCTTCAAGAGATCCAGACAAAGTAACTACAGCAGCATTAGCTATAAAATCATCAATCTCTGTCTGGGTTATTTTATGACTCTCAAGCAAGCTTTCCACATGAGCATCTACCCGGGCCAGATAAGCAGCATCACTTTCACCACCTCCCTGAGCCAAAAACAAACTTTCGACTTCCGGCAATTCACTTTTCGCTCCTTCATACATTTCAAGCACACGCTCCTGAGCCAATCTGATACCTTTTTCAAAGTAACCCTGAGCATCTGAGGTGTTGCCTTTCAATCCAAACAACGCTGCTTCTGCCAATGCAAAATAAGTTTCTGAAGCATTGAAAATTGGCAACTCTTGTGTCGGCGTATAAAGAATGTCGGACCAATCCGAAGTTGTTTGATCTCCATAAGGATACTTTTGTTGCACAGGGGCAGATCCCAGTAATGGTGTTCCCCTGTATCCAAAAAAGTCTATGGATTCATAACCAGGAGTGCCCGGAAAAGATGCCTTAGCCGTGTCCGCAAATACTTTCAATCTTGGATCATTAGAATCTTTTAGAATGTCAATAAAGGTTTTTGGAGGCTTTCTTTTCGCCAGATTACTTTTTGTTTGGAGTAAACTTGAATACTGATCATTTAATTGATCAGTAAACTCTGATCGGGTATAAAGCTTTGCATCATCGGATCTAGAAGTGATCAGGTTAGCCTCAGTCAAATCGGCCATTTCGGTTGCTGCAAGAGTCTCATCTGCATAACGAATACGCAATGCCAATCTTAACCTTAGAGAATTTGCCAGTTTCACCCATTTGTCCATATCGCCTCCATAAAGGATGTCAGCTGATCCATAAGAAGCTTTGCTGTTGTCAATCTCAGCTACAGCTTCCTTCAATTCTTTGAACAAATCGATATAAATATCTTTCTGAGAATCGTATTTAGGAGTAGAAATGGCCTTGGTAATATCTAATGAAGATTCAGAATAGGGAATATTTCCATACCAATCTGTTGTTCTGGCGAATACCCATGCTTTCATAATTCTTGCGGCAGCCTTCTTATTTACCAAATCTTCAGAATCTTCACGAGTAGAAGCCAAATAGATAATATCACTCAAGTTTCTTGAGTAGTCACCATAAGTTCTGTTCCAAACTCCACTGTTGTCACCGGATACAAACGGTGCATTGGCGCCAGAATACGACATACCACAATAATTACCAGTTGTGCCCATTCCATTCTCTTCTGAATGAACTATTGATTCTGCCAATACCCTAGTAAATAAGAAATCCAGGTTGATTACATCAGATGTTATTAGGTCATTTGGTGTATTCAATTCAGCAAAATCATCCGTACATGAAATGTTGATCAGTAGTGATACTAACAACATAAAAGCTATTTTTATATATAATTTCATATCTCTTATCATTTAAAATGTCAATTTAACATTGAACCCATAAGTTCTGGTGGAAGGCACAGCGAGTGCTTCTACACCCGATGCTCCCCCTGATGTGTTCGGAGCTGATTCAGGTGCTATTCCAAAATCAGTGGTATGTTCATGGAGATACATCAAATTCCTGCCGATAACAGACAAATTAAGAGATGTAAAAGGTGTTTTTTTCAACATAGCAGGCTGGAAAGTATATCCTAGGATTACTTCTCGCAGAGAAATGTAACTTCCATCAATTACGAATTCTTCACCAATACCATTCCAGGCTCTGGACGCCCAATATTTTTGTCCGGGTACAGCTTGTGTATTTTCAGAATAAGTTCCATCAGGATTGAGTACTACACCATCCAGCACACCAGTATATGGCAATTGATTGCCATCAGAATCTGTGGCTACTGGTCTTCTGCCCTCTACGGTCCATTCTCCAGTTCCTTTTTGCGTCATCCATCGCTTTGTATGAGATGTAAAATCACCTCCCTGAACAAAGTCCAAAAGAATATTCATACTAAACCCTTTATAAGAAAAAGTGTTGTTGAGACCACCAATCCAGTCAGGATTGATATTTCCAAGGACAGACACTTCGCTTTCTCTTTGGTATTCACCACCAGCCGAAACAATTTTTCGTCCTTCTTCATTTCTTAAGTATTTAAATCCTATGATATTGCCATAAGGAGCACCGACCTCAGCATGGACATCATTAGACCAAGAATCGTCATTGGTATTAAGTATTTTATATGTCTGTACTGTACCATCCAATTCCACAACCTTAGATCTATTAGCAGAGAAGTTGGCATTTACATCCCATCGAAAAGCTTCGGTTTTAAACGGTGTAGCGCCCAATGTAATTTCTATTCCTTTATTTTGAATTTCTCCTGCATTGATCACTTCACTGCTATAGCCTGATGCATTGGATATAGGCAATGCTAAGATCTGATTGCTGGTTTTCGCATTGTAGTACGTCATATCCAAGCTAATTCTATTTTGAAAAAATCTTAAATCAGTGCCCACTTCCCATGAAGTAGTCAGCTCATTTTTTAAGTCAAACAATGGTATTTGCCCACTTTTAGAGGCATAAGGCTTCCCATTATAACTTTCTTGGCTGAAAGAATACCCTGATGTAGTGAGGTAAGGATCTGCTGATGCACCTACTTGTGCCAAGGAAACTCGTATCTTTCCTAAACTTAATATCCGTTGATCAAGATCCAATGCTTCTGTAAATACAAAACTTGTGCTCACAGATGGATAAAAGAAAGAATTGTTGTTGACCCCTAATGTTGAAGACCAGTCATTCCTTCCTGTCACATCTAAGAACAAATAATTTTTATAGGCAAGTTGCCCAGTCATGAATACAGACTGCATTTCATTTTGAGCGAGTCCAGAAGATGGTCTCACATCGAGAAAATTGGAGATTTGATATACATCATCCACTTTGGAATCTCTAGCATCCCATTGCATATTGTTGGAGAAACTAGTCCAAGTATTGGCACCCAATACAACAACCAAATTAAAGTCTTCAGAAAGCTCCTTATTGGCTGTTAACATAAGGTCAGCATTTAATTCTCTTCTAGTTCTATTGCTTTCGATCATACGACCTTTACTTTGATCGTTTCCACGAGCACCTCGTCTCCAACTTTGAAAGTGCGACTCAGCATAAAAATCCAAACCAACTCTACCCGTCAGACTCAACCAATCGTTAAATTTTAGGTTGGCAGAAGAATAACCTATAAACCTATCTCTGACATCATTGTTCTTTATTTCATTCACAATATACCAAGGACTATAGTTCATTCCCGGAGGCCTATTGTAACTTTTTGTTTCTTCGTAATATTCCTTTACATAGTCTAAAGGGGTAAATCTTGACATGATGGCAAAATTCCACATAGGATTGTATTGAGAATACCCATTTGCTGGTCTCTGGTCACCTTCTGTACGCAAGTAATTTACCTTTCCCTCAAAAGACAGCATTTTATTGACCTTTGTAGATCCTCTAAAAGAAACCGACTTCTTTTTTATTTCATGGTTGGGAGTGATTCCGGAAGTAGATGAATTCCCAACGGATAACCTCATTGAAGAATTATCATTTGCACCAGTGATAGCAATAGTATTGGAAATGGTCACTCCAGTCTGAAAAAAATCTCTTACATTGTCTTTAGGCTGAGCCACATAATCCATTGTTCTTAAAGGAAGTCCTTCTTCATCAGGCATCAAAAATCGATCTATTATTTTAATACTTCCATCCAATGGACCACCCCAGTTATCCAAGTTTCCATTGTCAGGAAAAGGATACTGAACACCATCTACTTCTTCGTTCCAAAAACTAGCGACACCATTGTCATCATACCCGGAACCGAATTGATTTTGGTAATTTGGAAATAAATTGAGCTTTTCGAATGTCACATTGGAGTTAATTTCCACGCCAATTCCCTTTTTGCCTTTCCCGGATTTAGTTGTAATCAAAACCACACCATTGGCACCTCTGGAACCATAAAGAGCAGTGGCAGCAGGCCCTTTAAGCACATTCATAGATTGCACATCAAGAGGATTTATATCACCAATGCCATCTCCATAGTCATGCTCTCCTGAACCTGAAAGCCCTGAACCACTACCACTATTGCTAAAGTTTATGATTGGTACACCATCCACAACATAGAGCGGTTGATTTGACCCACTTATAGAGCTATTTCCCCGGATGACTACATTGGTAGATCCACCAGTGCCACTGGCAGATTTTGACACCTGTACTCCTGCCACTTTTGCAGTCAAGTAACTTGTCACGTTAATGTCTCTTGCTCCCGATAAATCTTTAGAACCCAATTCTTGTGCAGAATAGCCTAAAGCTTTCTTTTCTCTCTCTATTCCGAATGCTGTTACTACTATCTCATCCAATTGAGTCGCATCCAAAACCATTTGTATGTCAATGACACTTCGATTTCCTACTGCAATCTCCTGAGATAAGTACCCCACAAACGAAAATACCAACACAGCATCATTGGGTACATTTACTTTAAAATTTCCATCCAGATCACTGGTAGTTCCAGTGCCAGACCCTTTGATGACAACAGAAGCGCCTGGCAATCCCTGACCATTTTCATCAGTCACCTTACCAGAAATATCTACATCCTCAAAAACAACTTCCAGAGATTGTTGTCCAGATCTATTGAGTTTATCAACATTAATGGTCTTATTCACTTGTTTGAATTTCAGCCCAGCACTTTCAGATATCTTTAATAAAACTTCTGCTACTGAAACGTTTTTCTTATGAAAATTCATTTTCGTTTCGTTGCTCAATTCGAACTTGTCATAATTGAAATTATATTCAGTCTGGCTTTCAATTGCCCTGAATATCTTTTCAAGTGAGGCTTCTTTCAGTTGTATGTCAATAAAAACATCTTTCACACTCAAGCTGCTTCCTTTTTGGCCGCTTGAATCATTTGCTAAAATTAAATTCAACAAAATGATTTGTAGAAAAACACCATATATTGACAATTTCATAATCTTAATTAGTAGAGGTAATGGTCTAATTTTCATATCTTTGTATGGTTTTAATTAGTTAATACTTATTTAAAACTGAACTAGAGTAAACCAATGCTTGGGGAAGTATGGGGTTTACTATAGTAAAATCCAGAACGGTGCTGCCTTGCGGTACCGTTTTTTTATTTGTCTTTATTTTTTCAAATCATACTATACATTTTAATTGAACATGATTTTTACTTTTTTTCCATCTATACTATAGTCGAAATTGAGGGTAAATCCCACAGCTTCTAATACCTGCTTTAAGTTTTGATCTTTGAATACACCTCCATAGCTGACCTTTTTATTGCCTGGTACTACAATTTCTATCTCTACTCCATACCATCTTTCCAGATTGGCAACCACGTCAGATACTGATGCTTTTTTAAAAGAAAGAATACCATCTTTCCAGAGCAAATCTCCATAATCATTGTATTTCTGCTTTTCAAACTCTTCAGTTTCTCGTATATATGTCAATTTTTCACCAGGCATAAGGATATTTTCTATCCCCTGGTTTCCTTTTTTATCAATTCTTACTTTGCCTGTAACAAGCGACACAGTTATGTTTTCTTCTCCATAATTACGTACATTGAAGGATGTCCCCAAAGCTACTGTGGAGATTCCTCCACTCCTGACTACAAATGGCTGTTCCGGATTTTTGACTACTTCAAAAAACGCCTCACCTTTCAGCTCTATCTCTCTAATGCCAGAAGAAAAATTTTCATCATAAGAAATCGAGCTTTCTGAATTCAGGATAACCTTAGAACCATCTTTGAGAAAGATAGTAGATTTCCTTCCTTTTGGGTTTTCTTTAGTTTGATAACTAAACTGGCCAGAAGCTTTATCCAAATTATATTCGCTTACTTTGATATAAATAAAGATAGTGCTTATAATCAATGCCAATGAAGCTGCTACTTTCAGAGCAGGTTTCAGCCAGATTTTTTTTCTGTTACCCTGATTTGCATTTCTCAACCCATTTTCATCGGGTATGATTTGATTTGAGGAATCATTTAACTTCAATCCCTCCTCCTGCAATTTTACAATGGACAGTATTTCGTCAACGATATGATCAAGATTAACGGATTTATTTGGGTTACCCTTTTCTATTTGATCAAATAAATCCTGTTCTATGTATAAACTTAGATCCTTCTCAAAATTTGCCGAATTGATCCATTGAATTAATAACTCAGGATAATTTCCAGAGTAATTATTTTTAATGAATTGTTTTAGTTGTTCTTTGTTCACTTTTATAGTCGTTTGCATATAGTACACTGTACTACGCCCGACTACTCACTCAACATCACAAAAAAATAACAATTTATTGAAGAAAAGTTAATAACAGGCTTAATTCCAGATAGCCACGGCTTTTTAAATACAACTTAAGAGACTTCAGTGCTCTGTAAATATGATTTTCAACCGTTCTTTCGGCAATATTGAGCTGATGGGCTATTTCTTTATTGCTCAAATTTTCATTTCTACTCAGCTTAAACACTTCTTTTCTTACCAATGGAAGGTTTTCAATATAGTGTTCCGTAATTTTTTTTATTTCTTTGAAATGTACATTATTTTCTGTGAAACTGCCGGCAATATTTGGTGAATGGGAAAGGTGCTGCAAATAGGCCTGCTCGACCAGTTGATGTTTTGATTTATTGAAAATAAGATTCTTTGCTATACTTACCACATAAGGGGCAAAGGGCAAATCCTCTTTAATTTTTGATCTATGTAGCCAAACCTTGAAGAAAACCTCCTGAACTATCTCTTCACTTTCCGATTTTGAGTTTAAGTACTGCAATGACACATTGTAAACATAAGGACTATACTTACTAAATATCTGACGAAAAGCATTTTGCTCTCCGTTTTTTAATTTTAGAAGTATTTCGCTTTCGTCCAACATATTTTGGTCTTTCATGGCAGGATTACATCCAAAAGAAACGTTTTGGAATAAGATGTGCACTGTGCACAAGCACTTTCACTTCCGAAACCTTTTCACATTTCTAGTCAATCATCTGACAATTTTAATCCTAATGTCAGTAAGCAAAAAAATAAAATGATGATTATTTTAAAAAAGCAGTATTGCTGTTGATCATTATTCATCAACAATAGAAAGGTTCTTAAGGCTTGGGCTGTTTACACCAACACTACCAAATGAGACTTGGTGCCATGTGCTCCTATTACGAGGTTTTGTTCTATATCGGCTGTTTTGGAGGGGCCTGCGATGAATGTTCCAAAACCAGATTTCATTCCACCTAAAGTTTGATAGGCGTGGTGCATGGTCGGTACAAGGTTGTTTTTATCCAGGATAAAAATAGTTCGTTCCACGATAAAAGGAAGCGCACGAACCTCGTGTAAAATATCATCATCCAGCCAAATAGCTGCATTTTCGGCTACACCTAATTTTCCTGCAACAATTAAAATTTTAACTTCAGACAGCTCTTTAGGTTGATCAATACCTTCATAGTTAAAACTCGTTTTTGATTTGATTATCCCTGTCAAATCAACAAAGGATTTATCCCCTACTTCTTCCAAAAGAATGCCTTCCAGCTTTCCCTTATCAGGTAAATCAAGACTGTTACCACCATTGGCTGCCAAACTGGCCTGATAGCTTTCAACCAAATCGTCAAATGGCACATCCAAGAATTGATTCAAATCAAAACTGGAATCAACCTCCGGCTTATTTTGTCTTATTCTATCCAATATTTTAGCCCTGCTATCCATTTTTCTTTCTATTCTGCTTATACCATGCTTTAAAACTGGATTCTGGAACGTCAGGTAAGTCTCTTTGCTTGCCCCAGACATTCAATTTACTATAAATTATCCCTCGTGGTATTATTTTGAGCATTGTCCGGGCAAATCCTCCAAGTATATCATAGAGCCAAGGGTATTTAAACACCTTTCCATTCACCTTCATGGCTACTTGTTTTACTTTATCAGGGTGTTCTTTCATGATCACCTGACGCCATTTGTACAACTGACTATGGATGTCAATTTTCACCGGACACACATCCGAGCAAGAACCACAAAGAGTAGAAGCAAAAGGTAAAGTCGAGTATTTTTTTAAATCAATATTTGGAGACAAAATAGAACCAATAGGCCCTGGAACGACACTGCCATAACTGTGTCCACCACTCCTGCGGTAAATCGGGCAGGTATTCATACAAGCCCCACATCGGATGCATTTCAGCGAGTTTCTAAAATCTTCTCGTCCAAGTTGTTCTGTACGCCCATTGTCAACAATTACCAAATGCATCTCCTGCCCTTTTCTTGGTTTTAGAAAATGAGAAGAATAAGTAGTAATCGATTGTCCGGTAGCACTTCTTGCCAACAAGCGCAGAAATACTCCTAAGTGCTCCATAGTAGGAATAAGCTTTTCCATGCCCATACAAGCAATATGCACAGGGGCTAAGTGTACACCCATATCGGCATTTCCTTCATTAGTGCATACTACAAATCCACCAGTATCTGCTATTGCAAAATTTACTCCTGTCAATGCAGCATCTGCATTCAGGAATTTTTCTCTTAAATCAACTCTGGCAGCATTGGTGAGAAACTGAGGATCTCCATTGCCGGGTTCTGTGCCCATAGTACGTTGAAAAAGCTCGTCAATTTCCTCCTTTTTCTTGTGAATGGCGGGCATCACTATATGACTCGGCGGCTCTTTCGCCAATTGAACTATCCGCTCACCAAGGTCTGTATCAACGACCTCTATTCCATGTTTTTCAAGAAATGGATTGAGGTGACATTCTTCAGTCAACATTGACTTACTTTTGACCAACTTCTTGACGTTATGCTTGTCCAGAATGCCCTTTACAATTTTATTGTGTTCGTCACCATCTATCGCCCAATGTACTTGAATACCATTGGCTTTAGCATTCTTTTCAAACTCTTCGAGGTAGGTGTCTAAGTTTGACAGCACCTTCATTTTAATCTGAGATGCCGTTTCCCTTAGTTCTTCCCATTGAGGAATTTTATTTACTGCCAAGTCACGTTTGTTCCTGACAAACCAAAGAGATTTGTCGTGCCAGTTTACCCGATCCTCATCTTTATTAAATTCCGCTGCAGCTTTTGGATGTGTTAACATTGGCTATTGAGTATTTCTGCTATATGTTTCACTTCAACGGGTTGACCATTTCTTTTCAAAAGTCCTTCCAGGTGCATCAGGCAAGACATATCACCCCCCGTCAATACTTCTACGCCGTGATCAATGTGATCCTGCAACCTGTCCTTTCCCATTTTAACCGAAATTGCTTCCTCAGCTACAGCGAATGTCCCACCAAATCCGCAACATTCATCTTTTCTGGTCAGTGATATCAACTCAATGCCTTTTACTTTCTTCAGTTGAGATTCTGCAAAAGAAAAAGGCACTCCTACCCTTTCACTACATTCGCCAAGTCTCAATCCTCTTAAGCCATGACAACTCTGGTGCAACCCCACTTTTTTAGGGAATGATGCTTCAAAACCCGGATCGCCCAAAACATTTGTAATAAAATCACAAAGCTCATAAGTCTTATTTCTAATGTGTTCGACCTCTTTGCTTTGATCTATAATGTTGAAATGATGCTTAACATGATAAACGCAACTACCTGAAGGAGAAACTATGTAATCGTATTGCTGAAAGTTTTTAACAAAAAGTTCGTAAGAGTCTTTTGAATAACACTCAAAACCGGAATTGGCCATAGGCTGTCCACAACATGTCTGATTTTCGGGGTAACTGACATCTACTCCCAATTTTTCCAGTAATTCCAAAGTAGCAATACCTACTTTTGGATAAAACTGATCTATGTAACACGGTATGAACAAACCTACTTTCATAAATAATTTTTCAGTTTCGGTGAAATATCAACCTTTGTATGCTTTCAAGTTTTGCTTAGAAGTACCCAATCCATCGATACCCAATTCTACCACATCTCCATCTTTAAGATACACTGGTGGATTTAGCCCAAGACCTACTCCGAAAGGTGTTCCGGTAGAAATTATATCACCAGGGAGCAATGTCATAAATTGACTCAAGTAACTGATAAGTGTTGGAATACCGAATACCAAATCGTCAGTATTGCTATTTTGCATCATCTTTCCGTTCACTTTCAACCATAGGTTCAAGTTATGTGGATCTTTGATTTCATCTTTAGTAGCCAACCATGGCCCTACCGGAGCGAAAGTATCACAACTTTTACCCTTCACCCATTGTCCTGAACGTTCGAGTTGAAATGCCCTTTCACTGTAATCATTGTGTAGCACATAACCAGCTACATGGTTCATTGCATCTTCTTCACTTACGTAAGAGGCTTTTGCTCCAATTACCACTGCCAATTCTACTTCCCAATCTGTTTTTTCACTTCCTTTAGGAATGATTACATCGTCGTTAGGCCCTACAATTGCACTGGTTGCCTTGAAGAAAATAACAGGCTCAGCAGGTACATCCATACCACTCTCTGCTGCATGTTTGGCATAGTTCAACCCAATACAAACAATTTTCGACGGCCTGCAAATAGATGCTGCCAATCTTTCATCATCAGAAACTTCCGGTAGATTGTCCTGACCTTTAAGCCATTCGGCCAATCTTTCTATTCCATTAGTTCCGAAGAAATTTTCATCATAATCCTCTCCAAAAGCAGATACATCCACTTTCTTTCCACTTTCCAATATCAAACCGGGCTTTTCATTGCCCTCTTGTCCAAATCTTATTAGTTTCATAAGTATAAATTTATATTATAGTTGTCTTTACAGTATCAATCACATTATTGCTCTGAATCAAAAACAGGTAAATGATACCTTTGTTAATTGCTTAGTTTTATAAATCCCCCGTCGATAGGGTAATCGGTACCGGTAATAAATCCTGCCTTATCAGAACAAAGAAATAAAGCCAATTCAGCTATTTCAGATGGCTTGCCCATTCTCCCGATAGGTTGAGATTTTGATAGTTTCTCAAACATCTCCTTTTCTTGTCCGGGATAATTTTTAGCAATAAATCCATCTACAAAGGGTGTATGTACCCTGGCAGGAGAAATGCAATTGCACCGAATACCGTCAGCCAGATAATCCTTAGCAACAGAATAGGTCATGGTCAATACTGCACCTTTGGTCATGGAATAGGCAAAGCGATCAGGAATACCGATTGACGAGGCTATAGAAGCCATATTCAAAATAACTCCTTTCGTTTTTTTTAAAGAATCTAAGCTTCCTTTGATACAATTAAATACCCCTTTGATATTTACATTATACAGGCGATCCATGTCTTCTTCGTTGGTGTTTTCTATTTTGCCAACATGGGCAATACCAGCATTGTTAACTAAAATATCAATATCATGTTCTTTGACAATAGATTCTAAAACCTGATTGACCTGTGACTGATTTGCCACATTGCATTGATGAATTTTAACATCACCTTCAGCATCTATAGTGACATTTTCATTCAATTCCAAAACATGAACGTGAGCTCCATTAGAAGCAAAAAGTTGTGTAATTGCAAGTCCTATACCACTGGCTCCTCCAGTGATCACTGCTACTTTATTGGCTAGTTGCATAAGTTGATAGTGTTTTAAAAAAACTGACCTCATTTCAGTCAAGAATACTACTGCAATATTGATTCATTTTAGAACTTCCTCCCTCATTTTTTTTGACTTTTTGCGATTCTTTTTTTGCATTAATGACAATAACACACATATTTATGCAAATAATTTATATAAAATATGCATCCTGAATTTTTGGACAGAAGTGTTGACCACAACAGATCTGTATCTGTTACCAGGTATTTCAACAAGGAACTGATAAAAATATGGCATTATCATGAACAAGTAGAAATTGTAGGAATTATCAGCAATTCGGGAACAAGGTTTGTCGGAGACAATATTGAAAAATATGAGTCCGGTGATATTGTCATCATTGGCGAAAACCTGCCTCACATGTGGCAAAATGACTCAGAAAACTCTAAATCCGGCATAAGTTCTGAAGTAATAGCTATCCATCTGGGGAATGTTTTCACTCATACCAATTTGTTAGAACTACCAGAATACAAAAATGCAAAAAAACTGATCAAACTCTCGAAGCAAGGCATAGTTTTTCACAATGCAAAAGAGACACTTACGAAAATCAGTAAACTTCACACTATGGATTCCTTCAATCAATTTATGGCCGTAATGGACATCATGCATGATTTGGGAAATAACCCTGATTATGAGTTATTGACCAGTAAGGGGTTTGTTGAAAAGATAAACGATCAAAATGAAGGACGGCTGCAACATGTTCATGATTATGTGATGAACAATTTTAAATACCAAATAAGTCTTGTACAAGCTGCTGATGTTGCCAATATGAACTCATCTTCATTTAGCAGGTATTTCAAACAAAAATACGGGAAAAATTTTTCTCAATATGTAAATGAAATTCGCATAGGTTACGCCTGTAAATTACTACTCAAAGATCAATATTCGGTAACCGAAGTGTGTTTTGAATCAGGGTTCAACAACATCTCAAACTTCAACAAACAGTTTAAAACCATTCATTCCATTTCACCAAAAGAATACAAAAAAAAGTTCAAGTCATAAACTAATCTCAAGACAGATAAACCACTTTATTCTCCCTCGACGATTTATAAATGGCGTTGATCACTTCCACAGATTTAATGGCTTCATTTCCATTTACACGAGGTTCTGTGTCATTGATAATATTATCAACGAATTCTTTGAATTGTGCGGAGTGAAGTTTGTAGTCTATGGCCATGGGGTCAGACGCACCAGACTCGCCCCCGTTGGTGTCTTTTAAAACCATACCATTCAGATTATGAACTAACTCCCCTTTCTCCAAAATCATGCTACCCCGTTCTCCATGTATTTCTAGTTTTTCAGGAAAACCTGCACGAATAGATGTACTGCCTTCTATGGTACCCAAAGCACCACTTTCAAATTCTAAAATGGCAACACCCAAATCCTCTCCCTCTATATTGTGAGTAAGTGTAGTTATTTTTCCACGAACAGATTTTACCGGCCCCATCACTTCCAACAATAAGTCAATAGTATGAATGGATTGATTGATCAGTGCTGCTCCTCCGTCTCCACTGAGCACGCCTTTCCAATCCGATGTATCGTAATATTCCTGCCCCCTGAACCATTTGATATATGCATTACCTAAAACGAGTTTCCCGAGATCACCACGGTCAACTGTTTTTCTAAGTTTCATATAATCTTCAGAATACCTGTTTTGGAAAACACAGGCGAGTTTTACATTGTGCTTTTCACAAGCTGCTATTATTTCTTTTGACCGCTCAATATCTATTTCAAGTGGCTTCTCTACAATCACATGTTTTCCTGCCTGAGCTGCTTGTATGGCAGGTTCCAAATGAAAACCTGAAGGAGTACAAATACTTACCACATCAACTTCAGGGTCATTGATTAATTGATCATAATCCGAATATATTTTAACACCTTCCAGGTTTTTATTTTCCGCTAATTTTGAAGTGTTTCTGGCAGAAACAGCAACAACCTCTGCTTGCTCCAGATCGTTAATCGCCTTTAGATGATGGCCTGCAATACTCCCAAAACCAATAATTCCAAATCCTATTTTTTTGTTCATGAGAAAAAGATCATAACTTCACTTAAATATATTTGAGTGCAATATATTTGGTGAAAATGATTTACAAAACTATTGAGTTGAGTTTTTGATATTCACTCCACATAGAATTTAGAATATAAATAATCAGACATAAATGACAGAAGAAATCATTCACCAAATTGGTATCACGGCAGGAGTATTAGTATTCTATTTTATTACCAGGTTTTTTATAACCAGATTTAATAAAAGATATGCTGTTAGAAACAAAATACAGAAGGACAGAGCAATACTGATTAGTAAAATTATCAATTTTATACTATCGCTATTGTTTGCTGTAGGGATTGCGATTATATGGAATTTTACCTTTGAAAACTTTTTTGTTTACCTCACTTCGTTTTTTACCATACTGGGTATTGGACTATTCGCTCAATGGTCTATTTTAAGCAATGTAACCTCTGCGCTGATACTGTTTTTTTATTACCCCTATCGCATAGGAAGTAAGGTCAAAATCATTGATGGAGACAATTCTATAACCGGTATAGTCCGAGACATTACATTGTTTTCTGTTAAAATTGAAGATGAAGATGGACATATAATTTCGTACCCAAACAACCTTGCCATACAGAAACCAATGGCATCAATAGAGCCTAAAGAATGACTTTTAGGGTACGGGTTTAAATCTTAGTGAGTGAAACCTTAAGTTTCACAAATGAGGGAATAAAAAAAGAGGCTGTCTCAAAAGACAGACGGTTCCCAGATTCATTCTGGGATCTGCTCTAGAAACAGCCATTCATGCCTTTTCAAAGGGATGCCGGAACACCTGCCTAACGACAGTCAGGAGCCCGGCAAGTGTTTAGCTCTTTTGAAACAGCCTCTTTTAACTTTATGCTTTAGGAGTGATTTTAAAATCTTCTTCTTCCTCCGCCTTTTCGTCCACCAGATCCACTTCCTCCATAACTACCGCCACCGGAAGAATTTCTACCACTGCTTCTACGGTCTGAAGATCCACCTCGTCCAGAAGAACGGCCACTTCCTCCTCTTCCATAGCCTCCGCCACTACTTTGCCCTCTTCTCCGGTCTCCTCCTCTTTTCTTACCACTCGAAGGTGGACGATCTTCATCAGGGTTAGTTCTTACTTCGCGCCCGTCAATGTCCAGGCCATCTAATGCTTCCGAGATTCTAGATGCCTGATCTCTAGGTACTGTATAATAAGAGCATTTGTTCAGGACTGTCATGTCCGTAATGCTTGAATCTTTGATTCCTGTAACTTCAGTAATAAGTTTGGTCAATCCTTCATCGTCCATCCCATCCATTTCCCCAAGGTTAATATAGAACCTTTGCTCATTTGGATTGCCCTGACTTCTCTCACTTCTTCCCTCTTCCACATTAATGTTTTTCGTCTCAGAAGAACCAGACAATGCCTTCAACTCTCTGGAAATAAGCTTTTGAATAAGCTGATCCTTATCCATATCAGCAAATATCTCCTGTACTTTGTCCCAGTCCTCTTTAGAAATGTTATTGGAAACTTCTACTTTTTCGATTGAATTTGCCCACTGCTCCAGCTTGTTGCTTCTTATATTGGTCATAGAAGGCAATACATCTTTCTCAAAACCAATTTGCAATCTTTGCTCAAGGAATTTGATTTTCTTCAAATCTCCTTTAGTAGCAAGAATAAGCGATACTCCTGTTTTTCCGGCACGGGCAGTTCTGCCACTTCGATGGGTATAAAATTCTATCTCATCCGGAAGCCTGTGATGAATGACATGGGTTACATTGTTTACGTCTATCCCTCGTGCCGCCACATCTGTTGCTATCAAAACCCTAAGCTTCATGGCTTTGAACTTCTTCATCACATGATCCCTCTGCTTCTGTGTAAGGTCTCCATTCAAGGCATCTGCACTGTATCCGTCTTTATTCAACTCATCTGAAAGACTTACCGTGTCCATTTTGGTTCGGCAAAAAATAATGCCATAGAAATCTGAATGCGTATCCATGATCCGCTCAATAGCTTCAGTTTTGTCACTTGCTTTCAGTAGCACATATTTGTGCTCAATATTTACATTTACTTTGACCCCAGCACTTACCGTTACCTCTTTTGGATCATTCATGTACTCATGCACAATGTTTTTGATGGCTTTGGGCATAGTAGCAGAAAAAAGCCACGTATGTTTTTCCTTGGGGGTAAAAGCCAATATTTTGTTCAACTCTTCTTTGAATCCCATGTTCAGCATCTCATCTGCTTCATCGAGAATCACATGAGAAATATCCTCTAATTTCAAGGCTTTTCGACCAATGAGGTCGATACATCTACCTGGAGTAGCTACTACGATCTGGCAGCTCTTTTTCAAATCTTTCATCTGACCTGTAATAGAAGCTCCTCCATAAACTGCCACTACATTTAACTTCTTATAATATTTGGAGAATTGCTGAAGCTGATCGGTAATTTGCTGCACCAACTCCCGGGTAGGTGCCAATACGATCGCTTGTGTTGCTTTCCAATCGTGATCTACCAGATCAATAATCGGTAAGCCAAATGCTGCTGTTTTTCCGGTTCCTGTTTGTGCCAGTCCGATAAAATCATTCTGAGAAGCCAACAATATTGGTATGGCTTCTTGTTGTATTTGGGTAGGTGTGTCTATTCCTAATTCTGGGAGGGCTTTCAGTATTTCCGAAGAAAGCCCAAGGTCTGAAAAATTACTCAAGGTGTGTTTTTTATTTGAGCCGCAAAGTTAGACCTATTATAATTAATAGTTATGAAGGACAGACCATTAGTTTAAGTAATTCTATTTCAAATGACCAACAGGAGATTCAGTTTCAACAAAATGCCAACCTTAGTCACCTTTTAACAAGTGTGAAAAAAGACGAAGCTCAACGTAATCATTATAGAAATATTCTCCAGGTTGTGTAATTAGTCTATTTTTTAATACTTTTAGGTCTTATCTCATAAACCTATATTTATAATATGCTTAGTACTTATAAAAACACCCTCAAACTATTTGTTTGTGTTTGTATTTCTGGTCTCATTTTTAGCTGTGGAAGCAATAAAAAATCAGAAAACGCTGCAGCACAATTTGAAGAAAGTGCCGAAAAAATCAATGAAGTAGTACAAAACGAATTCAAATACCCAATACCAACATCTTTTCAGGTCTCTCAACTGTTGCAGGATGCCAACGCTGCATTTATTCTTGCCATCACCAACCCTGTAGAAAATGTAGATAAATATGAAACTCAGAGGGCAAAAGCCCTGAACCTTGGAATCTATGGAGCTGACCTAAGTTACGCAAGTACTTATAACCGAAAAGAGGAAACCATGGAATTATTAAAAGCCTCAAAAGGCCTGATTGATGGTTTGCAAATTTCCAATGTTTTTACTCAATCTATGGCAGATAGAATAGAAGGAAATATAGAAAACAAAGACTCTTTGATAAGTATTATTTCTCACTCGTTTTACCGAACTTATGCACAGCTCAATCAGAATGGACAAGACAAACTGGCTCTGTTAGTAGTGGCTGGTAGCTGGATAGAAGGACTGTATATCACCACTCAGTTGGCAATATCCAGTAATTATGATGAAAGAATCATGAAAATAGTAGCTGATCAGAAAATCACTGCAAAAAAATTGGCTGAGTTGTGTGAAAAGTACAAAGATGATGCTGATGTCAATTCAATACTTCCATTAATCCGTTTTATGAATTTAGTTTATGACGGAGTGATCGAAGGGGCTAACATTTCCAAGGGTCAACTCTTGGATATTTTAGACAATGTGGAAGAAACAAGAAATGATATCGTAGGATAAAAAAACAGCGACAGAAAGATTTAGGGTATATTGATGCTATGTTGTCAGTATGCCCTTTTTAAATTACATGGAATTAATGAGATAATTACCCAAAAAAGCTATTAAAGTATAAGCCGTAACTATCAGAATATTTTCCAATTAAACTCAATATAAATCCATACCTATGAGTGAATCCATTATCAATGCACTAATGCATCTTTTTGCGATCATTGAAAGCGTAAAAGATCAGGTGGTTGATACTGGGAATATGGTTGTTAAACCTTATCTGGAAAGGCGTCTCAATCAAGAATTGTCAGAAAGATACCTGAACCTTTACCAAAACTACGTGGATTTTTACAGACGGGAATCCAAAAGCGTGTCTGAGGAAAAAGTAATGGAACTGGAAACGAAGAATATCATTCAGGTAACAAAAATATGCAATCAACTGAACTCTGAATTGGTAAGGTATGAAAGAACAATCTTATTCATACAACTCATAGAGCTGATCAACACCGATAAGAAGGTATCTGAAAAAGAAAGGGATTTCATCAGACTGGTGGCACTCAATTTCAACATTTCCAATGAAGAGAATGTAAATATCAAATCATTTATTCTTGACCCAGACATCAAAAAAGTCTCCAGGAATGCAGCTTTAGTCATTGACAATAAAATGACCGAATGGCCGGAAGATATGGCTTTGATGATGAAAAACAAAAAGTTGCCAGGATCGAATGATTTCAAGCACATCCATGAAAAAAACCTATTCGGAACGATAGTAGTCCTACATATTGCCAGTGTAGAATTATTTGTGTGTCGGTACACTGGCCCATTGAACCTCTATCTGGAAGGGAACAAAATGGTATCCGGCAGCAACTACATCCTGAAACCGGGAGCAATCATAAAAGGGGCTCAAATTTCCCCTATTTATGAATCTGAAATAAGCAAAATGTTTTTGCTGCAAGAAGAAAAAATAAAAACCGTTCTTGTTGGAGAAAATATAAAATACCAATTCAAAAACAGTGACAATGGCATTAAGCCATTTAGTTTTTACGAAGAGTCAGGAACACTTTTAGGTATAATGGGTGGCAGTGGATCCGGGAAATCAACCCTGATTAACATTTTGAGCGGAAAAATCATCCCAGATCAAGGAAAAATCCATATCAATGGACATGATATTGAAGAATGTGTGGAAGAAGGGTTGATTGGTTTCGTACCTCAAGACGACCTGTTATTTGAGGAACTCACCGTTTATGAAAATCTTTATTTCAATGCGGAACTATGCTTCGGGAAATTTTCTGAAGAAAAAATAAGAGACATCATTCAAAAAGTACTGACAGATCTGGATATTGCCGAAATAGCAGATTTAAAAGTAGGTGATCCCCTCAACAAAACCATCAGTGGAGGACAAAGAAAGCGGCTAAATATCGGCCTGGAATTGATGAGAGAGCCATCCATACTCTATGTTGATGAACCTACTTCCGGCCTTTCTTCCATGGATTCGGAAAAAGTAATGAAACTACTCAAAGAACAATCAAAAAAAGGAAAACTGGTAGTTGTAATTATTCATCAACCTTCTTCTGACATATTCAAACTCTTTGACAAATTGTGGATTCTGGACAGAGGTGGCTATCCAATTTACAATGGCAATCCGATTGATTCCGTTGTTTATTTTAAGACCATGAATACCCATGTGAATGCTGCCGAGAGCGAATGCAGAACCTGTGGCAATGTCATTACAGAACAGCTATTGCATATCATTGAATCCAAAGAAATCAATGAAAAAGGTGAATCAACACAAAAAAGAAAAACACCACCATCTGTATGGTATGAAAAATACAGGGAAAATATATTACCTCAATTAAAACCAATCAAATGGCAAACACAGCTCCCTCCTTCCAATTTTCAAATACCAAAAAAACTTGAGCAATTGTCTCTGTTTCTCAGGCGAACACTATTGTCCAAGCGTAGCAACAAGCAATATTTAATTTTAAATTTGCTGGAGCCACCCCTACTGGCTCTTATCCTTGGTTATCTTTCAAAATATTCGGTAGGCTCTGAATACATATTTAGTGAAAATAAAAACCTTGCGGTTTACCTTTTCATGTCAGTAGTAGTAGCGTTATTCATGGGGTTATCCGTAAGTGCAGAGGAAATTTTCAAAGATCAAAAAATTCTGGTCAGAGAGTCTTTTCTGAACCTGAGCAGGTTTAGTTACCTCAATTCCAAAATCATCTACCTGTTCTGCCTCACAGGAGTACAAATGTTTATATTCGTACTGGTTGGCAATCATATTCTGGAAATTGAAGGACTCACTTTCAATTACTGGCTCATTCTGTTTTCTGCCGGATGTTTCGCCAATATAATAGGGCTCAATATTTCATCAGGACTCAATTCCATTGTTACCATATACATCCTCATTCCATTGATTTTGGTGCCTCAGCTTTTGCTCGGTGGAGCCATGATTCGATTTGATGAACTTCATACAAAAATCAGAAATGAACATCATGTTCCTTTGATCGGGAATGTAATGGTATCGAGATGGGCTTATGAAGCACTCGCTGTGGAGCAGTATAAAAACAACTATTATGAGCGGTTGTTCTTCAATGATGACAGGGAAATCAGTACCAACAGCTATAAAGCATCATACCTGATACCCCGGCTGGAACAAGAAACCAACAAAGCACTACAATACACTCAGGCAAAAGATTCGATTCCTGCTACCTATACTTTTAAATTATTGAGCAGAGAGCTTCAACTTTTAAATACTGAAAGCGAAAAATCACCATTCAACAAGTTTGATCGATTAAATACTACTGATTTTGACAGTACTGTTTTTAAGAATGTGATGGGATTTTTGGAATCACAAAAGGAACATTACCGCAACAAAATGCAGCAGGCAAATGAAGCCAGAGAGTCCAAATACAATGAGACAATCAAGTCCATTGGAAAAGATGAACTCTATTCTCTGAAGCAAAACAATCACAACAAAGCAATAGCCAATCTGGTACTCAACAGAGATGTAATAGAAAAAATACACCTGCACAATTCCAGATTCATCCAGAAGAAAGACCCAATCTATATGACCCCTACTTCAAAATGGGGCAATTCCCAATTCTATGCCCCCTCTAAATACATTGGTACTTTCGAAGTTGATACTTTTTGGTTCAACATTATGGCAATTTGGTTCTTGTCATTGTTCTTCTATTTCACTTTGTTATTTGACCTATTGAAAAAATCTTTGCAAAGAATTACCATACTCATCCAAGCCACACGGAGAAAATCTCCTTCATCCTAATTTCTTTTTTTCTTTGCCAATTTCAGCAGGGTCAGTCCTACTATTTCACCAAAAAATAGTTACAATAAATCAATAAACGTTAGTTTTACGTTTAAATAAATATTTGCTTACAAAATGATACAAGAAATTTCTTCCAAATACTTCTCCTTGTTTGAAAAAACACCTGAAGTAAAAGTTCAGGCACCCGGAAGAATCAACATTATAGGTGAGCATACGGACTATAACCTGGGATTCGTACTACCGGCAGCCATCAATAAATATACTTTTTTCGCAATAGGAAAAAATGGAGCTAAAACCGCAACAATATATTCAGCAGATTATGATGAATCCCGAAAACTGGACATCAACATTCCAAAAGTAAAATCATCGGGATGGATGAAATACATGGAATCCATGATGATTGGTTTGCAGGAAGAAGGCTATAAGATTGGTGGCTTCAATCTGGTCTTTGGTGGAAACATACCTATAGGTGCAGGACTCTCCTCCTCTGCTGCACTCACCTGTGGTCTTTATTACGCATTGAGTGAACTTTTTGACCTGGGTATAAGTAAAGAAAAGATTGCTAAAATGGCCCAGGCCTCTGAGCATAGGGTCGGACTAAATTGTGGACTTATGGATCAGTACGCTGTTACATTCAGCAAAAAAGACCACTGCCTGTTTCTGGATTGCAGAAACCTGAAATACAAGTTTTTTCCAGCTGTACTGGATGGCTACACTATCGTACTGCTGGACACCTGTATCACTCATGAACTGACAGATTCCGGATACAACGACCGAAGAAATGATGTTGAAAGTGTAGTTGAACTGGTAAAGAAAAAATACCCTGAAGTTCAATCAGCCAGAGATCTCACTAAAGAAATATTAGGTACACTTTCAGATCAAATTGACCCAATAAAATTAAAACGGGCTCACTTTGTCATCAATGAAAATACCCGTGTAATAAATACATGTGAAGCACTTAGTGAAAATGATCTTGTAAGCATGGGAAAAAATATGAATCAATCCCATCATGGCTTAAGCAAGATGTATGAAGTAAGCTGTAAAGAACTGGACTTCCTGGCTGACTTTGCTCACAAAGACAAAAATGTATTAGGTGCCAGAATGATGGGAGGTGGATTTGGTGGCTGCACTATCAATATAGTGAAGAAGGGTTATGAGGAAGAGTTTATCTCAAAAGCAAGTCAGGCATACAAAACAGCTTTTAATATTGTCTTGAAATCTTATCAGGTGGATTTGGGTAAGGGTTTGGGGAGGGTTTGATTGAACTCAGGAAGTGTCTTATCAACCAATAATTGCTCTAACTGATTTTATATATTTTGTTTCAGAATACTTCATCTTGGCATCATTTATATTCTTAAGTCTTGTCTCCTCTAACAAATCTTTATCCTCTATATATCTCAAAATAGCATCGGCTAAAGAAATAGCATTTCTAGGCTCAACAAGAATGCCATTGTCCAAACCTATTATTTCAGGCAGAGAGTCGATATTCGTCGTAATTATAGCATTCCCTGAGCGCATAGCTTCCAAAATAGTCAATGGAAATCCTTCTGAGTAAGATGGAAGAACGAAAATACTTGAATCATTCAATAACTTCATTCTATCAATGGAATGTACATACCCCTTGAATTCAACCTTCATCGTAGGATTCTCTTTCAAAAAGCTCTGAACCAGTCTTTCAATTTCTTTTTTACTCTTATACTTATCGCCCATATAGGTTCCCCCGACAATAAATCTTACATCCTTTTCCTTACCATGTATTATCCTACACGCCTCTAAAAATTCCAGAATACCTTTGCTCTTCATTATGTTCGAAAAAAAGGTTATTGCTATATCATCATGCCCAATAAATTCAAATTCGTCAAAACTATCAGGATAGAAATTTGGAACAATTACTTTGTTCATTTCATTAAAATGATCGAATTGCTTGACCATTGACTTAGTCAAAACT
The DNA here is from genome assembly GCF_040151475.1 of Reichenbachiella sp. MALMAid0571. Lineage (NCBI taxonomy): Bacteria > Pseudomonadati > Bacteroidota > Cytophagia > Cytophagales > Reichenbachiellaceae > Reichenbachiella > Reichenbachiella sp. MALMAid0571. The sequence continues at coordinate 124,369 of NZ_JBDKWG010000151.1, forward strand.
ATTGATGTACTTACGGTTTGGTAGGCTTTATTTAACCAAGGTTTTAAAATCCCAGATCGTTCGTAGAACAGAAAAAAGTCAAATCCATGCAAATGATTTACAACTTTCTTTTTAAGAAACCCTGCAAATAGGAGCATCGGTATTTCTTTTAGAGCCCCTAGTCTACTTCGAGTACATGTGAAATATATAATTCTAATTCTTCTTCCTTTTACCCACAGATACCATAAACTAGCAACAATGGAATAAACTGTGTTAAAAAATCGCCACCCAAATCTGGTGGTATCTACCAGAAAATATTGATCGGTCGTATATGAGTCAACAACCGTTTTAAATGCAAGGGATTGACCCGTCACCGGAGGAGAGTAAGGACCAAAAAAAAGTATTTTAACCAAATCCTATATATTTTTTCTAATACTAGTAAATTTAAAATCTAATCTTACTCAATTATAGATTACCTAACTCACAATTAAAAAGAATATTAATGAACATCGTTTACTTGGCTTTTGGAAAAAGGTTCGAAATTCCACAGCAAGCTATATTTTCGATTTTAACCATACTTCCACACGTTTCAACAAATGACAGGATAATTGTTTTAACGGATAATCCTGAAAACTTCAACTTATTAAAAGGTAAGGTAGATATAGTCGCAATCGATGATGAACAAATTCAAAGTTGGACAGGCGAACAGGATTTTTTTTGGAGAGTGAAAATTAAAGCATTACAATTTATAGTTGAAAAATTCAACAATGCACCCATTCTATACCTGGATTCAGATACTTTTTTAATTGGTGATTTAAAAAAAATAAAATTAGAACTGCAAAATGGCAACAACCTCATGCACCTCAACGAAGGTAAATTGTCCAAATCGCAAAAAAAAACAGAACAACGCACTTGGAAGAAACTAAAAGGAACCAGCCATGAGGGAATTACCATCGATTCTGAAAAAGCCATGTGGAATGCCGGAGTGGTAGGAATATCGGAACGGGTTAAGGAAACATTAGATCTAGCCCTTAGTCTGTGTGATAGCATGCTAAAAACCAACCCAAAACACCCAAGTCTTTTGGAGCAATTTTCTTTTTCCATATCCCTGGGTGAACATGCCACATTACTACCAATAGAAGATTGTATTGGACATTATTGGGGCAATAAAAATCAATGGAATGACTTAATCGGTTCGTTTTTTATAACATGTCACCTTAGTTGTAAATCCCTTAAAGAACAGATAGACTTTGTTCAAAACATGAAATTCGGTAGCATTCCTGTTCATGTCAAGACAACTGCTATCAGGATTAGATATGGCAAGCTGGTTAATCTGGTTTCTCAACTCTTACCCAAAGAAGAAAAAAAATATGTGATTCCAAATAATTAAAACACCTCATCAACCTTATCCTTACTTATATTTTGCACATAAGTTTCCACCTGGCGTTGGTTTTTTTTTATAATTTCAGATGTGCAATTACTGGATAATTTTTCATAGAGGGAAACATTCATCATTTTCTCTACTGCCATTCTGATGTCATCTTTTGAGGTAGCTTCAACCACAAGTGAATTTTTTTCATGAAAACAAAGGGTATCGACAATGCCACAAACAGAACTTACGATTACTGGTGTACCAAAATACAATGATTCTTCTGCAACAAGTCCCCAAGGTTCATTTACTGATATCAATATCAATGATTTGTGAGACTTATAGTAATTAGCTAAGTCAACATTCTTTACATAGCCCAGAAAATTGATGTTAGTGTTAGCTATACTCTTTAGTTCTCGTTCATCCGGTCCCTCACCTATTACATTCAATTCATAAGGAAGTTCATTGAAAATTTCAATAAGTGTCCTCAAATTCTTCTCTGATGCCAGTCTTCCCACAAATAAAAAACTATTGGTTCGTGGTTTAGTAGTTTTACCTTCAAATGACCCAATCAATCCAACCCCATTCGTAACGACAATTTCTCCGTTGTAATTAAGTAGTTCGAGTAGCAATTTATGTTTAACCCCACTAGCAAATACTTTATGGATTCTACTCAAAAATATTCTCTTTGCTACTTCCTTTGCTCCTAATTTAACCACACTATGTACATTGGACTCTAATATTAGCATTGTATTTGCCCTTTTAAAGAAAAGAAGGGCAAACCAGTATTCAATGTTTAACCATTCCCCTAGGATTAAATTTGAGAAGGTATGTGATCTTATAATCTGTCCAAGTTTGATACAGGTTTTAAAATAATTTCGGCTTTCAAGGGAGTGTGATAAAACAGCGTAATCAAATTTCTCATCTTCGCCAATGGACAAAAAATCATCATTTCTTCTGCTTTCACTGGACGATATAAAGACTATAAATAATTTACGATTTTCTGCTATCCTATTAAACAAATTTATTTTATAATAATTTGGAAGATTGGTTACTATTAATGCGTCATAGTGCATACTTTTTCTATTCCCATTTAATCAATTAAAATCATAGAGTACCCCTATTTTCACGACCTTTGTCTAGTCAATTTCCAAACTGTAAAAATCAGATTTGGAAATAATGTAAACACCTGATACTTAAAACTCACCCTCCAAAATATATCCTTCAATTCATCCATGTAAAATTTTTTATATGTCTTATTGAATCTTGCTGCGCAAACCCACGCCCAAGTGAGATAGCGTGCCAAATTGTTAAAATTAGCCACATTAGACTTATACTTTTCATAAAAAGCAATCATTGAATCGAAATCGTCAATTACCTTTACCCGTTCCCAATGTACTATTGTTAAATCATTGTTATAGTAAGTCCACCCATACTTCTTGCCTACTTTAATGTAAAAATCCATATCCTCGTGGCGTTGCAGTTGTTCATCAAATCTTATCTCTTTTAATGATTCTCTTTTTACGACCAATGTTGAAGACTGGGCGAAATTTTCTCCTGAGAAAACCAAATCCTCATATGTCTCACCTTTTAAAACATCCCGAGTCCGTGCCTTATATTTTTTTACGCCGTTATCAATGAGTACCCCAGAATAAAACGCTTTGATACCATTGAGATTTTGAATCATTGTACAATCATTCAACAATCTTTCCGTATCCCATTCATCATCAGAATCCAAAAAAACCACATATTCCCCTTTGGCCTTTTCTATCCCAATATTTCGACAGGTACTACCTCCTTTTCTTCTTTCTGGAATTCTATGATAGTAATAGATACGACGATCTTCATTAGTGTACTGATTCAAAAGAGATTCTGTCTGATCTTCTGATCCATCGTCAACGACAATAAGCTCCCAATCAACAAAGCTCTGAGCAATAACGCTTCCAATTGATCTTTTAAGTTCCTCGTAACGGTTAAACGTGGGAATTACTATACTGAAAAATGGATTCGTTTTCAACATTGTAAAGTTTCTGTAGCTATTATAATATTTTAAATATCAATACTATTCCCAACAAAATTGCAATCCATTTAAATCCATCTCATTTGATAATTGTACTATTGCAATGAATACAATTTTGATAGCAGTTTCGAATTACAAGCTTCTTTCATGAAATTTGGATTTCGAACTATTTTAGTAAGCCCATCAGACTTATTCTTGGACAAAATAGTGAAACAATCAATTTTGTGATACTTTGTTCGCCAAGGTATAATTTCCTGAGATACACATTTTAATTCATATTTATTAGCTAGTACCTGTACCGTTTTAAAAGTAACCAGAGGATCCCTAAGGTGAGTATTTCTTTCAACAACTCCTATTCTACCAAGAAAACCATGTAATTTTGGCACTCGATTTATGTTGTTATAAATAAACGAATACTCACCTAAATTAGAATGATGTAAAAAACAATTTCCACCATCCTTAAGAATTCTAGGTAATTGCGAAATATAAGAGTCTAACACATCATTATCAACATGAACTAGTGAATCAAAACTGAAGACAAAATCGATAGAATTATCAGGAATCATCTCAAGAGATTTACCATCATTTACCATAAACTTTGCTTGGTCAATTTCAGAAAATCGTTCATTGCAAATTTCTATGCAGCTAGGTGAAAGATCTACTCCTATCAATTTATCTGTATGATTAATAAGAAATTCAGTCCAACGACCATGCCCACAGGCTATTTCCAACATACTACGAACAGGAAGATATTGATTTATTCTAGGTAAAATACAGGTCAACCATTGCATATAAGAACCTCCCCATGGACTAGACCATTCCTCACCTCCTTTTTCCCAACTATACTTTTGATTCCAATTTGATAAATTAAATTCTACCGAAGGCATATCTATAAATTCTTAATAAAAAAAGTACTAACCAAAGTCCACTCCACTTTCAATGTATACAATGAGCAAATATTAAATGAGTCTGATTACCATCTTGCTAAAAATAATTAGTGGCGTCCGACTAAATTTTAAATACCCTAAAAAGTACGTTTAAACGAAATGAGAAAAGATTTTTCCGATTTCCTAAAACTACCCCCGTCCCCTGAAGGGGTGATCAAAAAGTCCCCTTTAGGGGATTTAGGCCTGCCTACCGATCAGGCAGGGGTGATTTTGATGAACTTCCTTCGAAGGCAAAATCTTTTCTCGGACACCAATATAAAATAATTAATTTTTCTCTTAAATTTAGAATCAATACCAGTAATACTTTCTAATAAATACAATTTTATCAGTTCCCTCTAATTACAGTGATTATCGGCACTAAGAACAGAGTAATTAGTCCACCAAATTTCTCCCTTATTATGCTTTTAAAGTTGTAAAAAGGAGTCCTACTCAACACTTGCCAATACAGCTCCCGATACACATGATCACAAATTATATTCCAAGGTTTCCTGTTTCCTGTATAATGAATGATTTCAGGGGTTTGCACAAGTTTTTTCTTGATATCAAATGCATTATAAGAAGGAGGAAGCTTTTTCCACCTCTTATTAAAAAGGATGTTTAGGATGTCCTGATCCCAAAACAACAAACCATCTTTATTATCAATACCGTATCTTATCAATGTTGGCGAAATATTCTCATTTCTCATCAACTGAATATTAAGGAAAAGCACCCCTGCATTGAAATAACTTTCTAGGGTTGGGCACAGTGATTTTAATCTATCGATACTTCCATATCCATGATCGACCGCATAACACATCAGTTCAGGATTTTCTAAAAAATCCAGCTCTGAAAAAAGTGACAGCTCCTTGGTTATGATTGTGTCTGGATCTAACAGTAAAATTGATTGAACATCATTAGGTAAAAAATCAGCCAAACATAATCTGTAATAAGTAGCGTGAGAAACATGTCGGTCTGCTCTTAGTTCATTGAATTGAGAATCATCAATCTCTATGGAATTGATATTTAACCCGTACGCTTCATTAACAAAACTGGATGTTTTTTTAAATTCTTCAGAAGAAGCAGATTGTACATTTTGTACTACAAAAACCCGATCAATTAAACCCTTATTATGAGAAAGAAGTGATGTTAAGGAGCAACAAAATGGCACTTGATATGCTCTGTCTATCGTATAGACTACATTGAATTTCAAAGGGATAAATTATTCAATATTGAGTAAAATAAGATTGTTCATTGATCAACTCGATTTTGTATTTGAAATTTTTCTAATTGCAAAACTTGGATGACCACTTACCTCCATTGTAAGAAATATCAACTCCCAATCGTATTCGTTGCAGAATTCCGAAACAGCCTCAATCACACCATATCTATTAAAGCCTAAATATTCCCATGTAATAAAATCGTGCCCTACTATTACACCTCCATCCTTCATTTTTGTACTATAACATATGAGTTCCTCTTTTGTCAGTTTGTAACCATGCCCGGTATCAATATAAACCCAGTCAAAATACTTGTCTGGAAAATTCGAGCAAACCTCTGTAGATAGCCCTAGATTTATTTCAACTCTTCCTTGGTTGATTTCGGGAATAAATTTCTTCTCTACCTTTTCTCTTTTATGCCTATATTGTTCGCTAGACCAAGAATCTACTAAATGTAGTTTCTTTGGATTATTCAGTTCAAGAATTTGACTAGAATAACCACCTTCATCCACTCCAATTTCAGCAACCACCCCATTCTTTGGTAACATTTCAAGCAACTCGCTTCTATTTATTAATAGTTTTGCGTTTTGTAAATGGTCTTTCTTAAAGTCAATTTTTGGAATTTCCGCTTCAATAGCTATCCTTTGTTTTAAAAGTTCATTCTTTATAACTCTGGTTAGTATTTTACGCAAAGTTTTAGGTAGGAAATTTTGAATTCTAAACATGTTTTGAGTTAATTCGGGTTAAAAAATCAAGTACGAATATTAAATAAATAAAAAAACCGATGTTTAAACTCTTTTAGTTGATCAAATATTGAAAAAGGAATGCACCCCAAAATCTCATATTGAATCCTCAAAAAGATATTTCTAATTTTTTTAAACTTGGAAGCACCTTGCTTCGACTCACTTAATCCATATTTATTTTTAATCAAACAATCACTTATATCAATATTAGAAGGTATTTCTACAGCTTTAACTGTTTTTTCTGGAAATGTATCTAAGAAATTTACCCATCTCTTTGCACTTGTTTTGGACGAGTATTCTTGAATAACGGTCTCTCGTGCAGATGTTCCTATTTTTTCTAGTAATTCAGGCTTTTCTATTAATAAATTGATTGACTCTACAAAAGAATTCTCTCTATCCTTTATAATTATACCATTATCCAAGTGCCTGATCACTTGATTCACTCCACTGTCTATATCCAAACAAATGACCACTAGGCCACAAGCCATGGCTTCCAACATTGCCAATGGCAACCCTTCATAATCTGACAGTAAAACGAGTACATCATATTTCATCAATTCTCTTTGAACTTCATGACTGTCAAATCCACCCATGAGATTTATCCTTCCTCTACCATTGTTTTTTATACGAGCTTGCAAATAGCTCTTTTCCGGACCGTTCCCTAGAAAATAACATTCAACATTATTAAACTGATTGACAACTAACTCAAAAGAGTTAAGAACATCTCTTACTCTTTTTTGTTCCTGAACCAACCTTCCGCTGTAAACAACTTTGAGGTTATTTGTCGCTTGTTTCTTTCCTGTGTTCATAGGCATTGGTGCACCACATCCTATGCAAGCTCTTTTAACTGTGTCATTGAGATCCTTAGACCAATTATGAATATATTCGGATACAGACACCACCGCATCAGCTTGGTATTTCGTTTCAGAAGTCACAAAGTCCTCCAAATATGATCTATCTAGACTATCGTCAGAATGAAGTACAACTATTGAGTAAATATTGGACTTTCTCAAAAAAGGAATTGTGAAATGAGCACTAGATAAAATCCCTGGAAGAAAAAAATGTGGCTTCCATAGCTTGACTATTTCAATAATTTTGGTCACCTTATCTTCAGCAAAGGGATAAAGCTCTTGCTGAATTATTAGAAATTCAATTCCATTTTTTTTTGCGAATTCAACTAATGGAAATACTCCTTTACCAATTGTCAAAATTATTAAACGGGGATTATGCCCTGAATTCAACAACTCAAGAGAAAAATTTCTTACCCATGTATTGACACCAGAAATATACTTATGAGTATCAATTGAGCAAATGGTAATATCAATAATTCTCATTAACTCTTAATCCATAAGTAGTAAACAAATACACTTCACCCTCAGTATTGGTTCATCTATGTGAGTAGTAATCCTGCAATTAATAGAATTTTCAACCTCATGAAATCAAATCTTCACACCTATTACTATCTAGCTTGGTTGAAATTACTCCTTACCGAAAACACGATCTGTAAATAGTCCAAGGAAGAATGATTAAAAAATAAAGTGGAGTATAGATGTTTTTAATATTCAAATACAATTTGACATTTTTAATATTTATAGAATATGTATTTAGATACGGCTCACTTTTAAAACACCATTTAACAAAACTCAACATAAATTGACCTTTCGGTAATTTGAGTCTCTCTAGTACTTTATAATATTCCAACAGAAATTCGATTACTTCTTTTTTTTCGACTGCTTTATTTAAATTTCTAGCCGTGCCATGATGTAATCGATTGTGGTTTAGCACTTCATTAATAAAACGCCCTTTACCTCGCATAACAAATGAAAGCCAAAACAACCAATCGCCTGTTAATTTATAAGATTGAGCCATTAGTAAATATCTTTCAAATATTTGTGGATCATTTCTAAATAGAACTGCACTGGCATTTGAAATGTAATTCATTTGGTGATAATATTTTTCCAAGAATTCAAGGTCAATAGCCCTAGATATACCTAAAAATTGTTCCTTTTTATACAAAGGCATCCAAGCTTCAATACCGATTTCAGTATGATCAGTATTGTTGTAAATTTTTGATTTGCAAAACACAAACTCAATTTGAGTGTCGTTTTTAATTGTTTCAATACAACTATTTAGAAAATTCACATTACTCCAATCATCACTCTCTGCAATCCATATAAAGTCACCTTTTGCCAAATCAATCCCTTTTTTCCATTGTTTAAATGGGCTGCCAGAATTTTTTTCATTAAGTACCAAATGGGTGACTTTTTCATGATTTGAATATTTATTTAATATCTCAACACTATTATCAGTGCTTGCATCATCAAGTATGATCACTTCAAAGTCTTGATAGGTTTGATTAAGAATAGAATCTAGTCGCTGTTCTAAAAATTTTGCATGGTTATAGTTTGGAACAATAACTGAAATCATCCGAGCCTTTCAATTCTATCCTGAATTAGGAAATACAAATAATTCTTATTAGGCTAATTATTTGATTGCTGGGTGCTATTAATTTCCCTATTAATCCATTCATAGGTTTTCCGAATTCCTATGTCCAATGAATTATCGGGTTTCCAACCCAAAACCTTTAAAATGAGTTCGTTATCTGAGTTTCTACCTCTTACACCTACCCCATGGAAAGGTGTATTCCTAATGCTTAATTCTTTTCCTGATATTCTTATTATCATTGACATAAAGTCATTCATGTTGATCAAGAAATCTGACCCAATGTTTAATGGGCCTTTAAAGTCTGATTTCATAAACCGATCAATTGCCTCTAAACATTCGTCAATATAAAGGAAAGAGCGACTTTGTTTACCATCACCGAAAACCTCTACCTGTTCTCCGTTATTCACGGTAGCTACCTTTCTGCAAAAGGCAGCAGGTGCCTTTTCTTTACCTCCTTCAAATGTACCTTGAGGCCCGTAGATGTTATGAAATCTTGCCACTCTAATATCCATTTGAGGATTATCCTTGTGAAAAGCAAAGAACAAGCGCTCGCTGAAAAGCTTTTCCCAACCATACTCACTATCTGGCTCGGCAGGATAGGTTGAAGCTTCCTTACAATTGGGATTTTCTGGATCCATTTGATTGTATTCTGGATATACACAGGCTGAAGAAGAGTAAAATATCTTTTTTACCTTTTGAGTGGCTGAAAGTTTTAACACGTTTAAGTTTATTAAACACGAATTGTGCATCACCGCAGAATCATTTTCTCCGGTATTGATATATGTGGATCCTCCCATGTCGGCCGCAAGTTGATAAACCTCGTCAAATGGCTCATCAATAACAGAAGCAGCCTCATCATAATTCCTCAGGTCAGCAATTACAAACTCATCCGCATCCGACACTCTAAATTCATGGTTTTTAATATCAACACCTCTTACAAAATGCCCCTCGGATTTTAAACGTGAGGTTAAATGACCACCTATAAATCCACCAGCTCCTAAAACAAGAACTCTCTTCATCTCTCTTTATACATAAAGCTATTAAATCTCTCCTTATGATAAACACTCCAATCATCTGCTTGGAGTTTGTCAATTAAGATATTGCACACTTCGGAATATTTCTCGTTCTTCTTAAATAATGGAATGTAGGCATCTGGAAAATATGGAATATCAGCGAACATCTTTGACGCATTGAGACGGTATATTTCAAGCTCTGGGTTTACTACTTTTGAAAACGCTGAAAGTGCTGAAGATACTTTCAATACTGTTTTACATTTAGACAAAACCAACATGTCCAACATCGCTTCTCTCGCATTCCTAAGGGGGTCCTTATGATTTCTCCAAAATAATTCATGATCGAATTCCCTAGACTTCAATACCTCAATTCCTGAATAATGTCTTTTGATGTAGTTATAAATTTCAGGTTCGTCAGTTGCTAAAAAAACCTTGCTAACCTTATTATGAGCTGCATATTCATCCCATATTACATAGAATTCTTCTTTCGTTATCGGAGAGTTCATTTTACTGTCAGACGTTTTATCAGTACCTCTGAAATGGATCCCAATGGCATCAGACACATCCATTTTGGAAGCTAAATCATCTAAGTATTCCGGAATTGAAAAATACTTAAAGAACAGTTTTGAGATGCTGTGAAAATCGTCTCCAAGTGCATACTGTTTGAAGCTTGCTGATCTTAATCGTTTTAGTTTCCAGATATTTCTGTGTTGAAAATATCGAATAGGACTTTCAGCTTTAGCTTTGAGTATTTCAGGAAAAATATTTCCATAGCTTTTAGTGGAGATATCCCAATGTAATTTTGAGATATCTACTTCCTTTTTTTCAAGGATAGGAAGTACTTCAAGCAAAAACAGAAATACCATTCCAAAAATCCCTTCTGACATTTCATTTTTGGATCGGACTATAGTAGGCTTTTCAGAGCTTAGTATTTTCGAAATCTTCAGCACTCCCTAGTGATTTAATTAGAACGCTTTAAATACTATTTTGCTAACCATAACTTTATCTATAACCTAAATTTCCCCTTTCGTTATAAAGTTTAGATTATTTTTCCATAGATTTTTACTAAAACCCGATGATTGAATCATCCGTTTGTCTTAAAATTCTGAAATTCATACTCATCCGATATCAATAGGTCGATTAATTCTTCATTTGATAAGTCATAATTCCAACCAAGATCTTTTTTGGCTTTATAATTATCTCCATAAATACAGTTTAATTCAAGGTTTCTGAATAGCGACTTGTCAAAACTCACATGTTTATCAAAGTCTAATTCGAGTCGATGAAAGACTTGCCTGACTAAAGATTCAAGACTCGAAACATTACCGGAACAAATTAAGTAGTCTTGGGGCTCCTTTCTTTGCAACATCAACCACATAGCCTCGACATACTTAGCTGCATATCCCCAATCTCTCTGAATCGATGTATCACCAATTTCTAATTGAATTTTAGCACCCTTTTTTATGGCAATTGCTGTTTTTATCACCTTTTTGACTACAAAATTTTCTTTTCTCAAACAAGATTCATGATTAAACAAAATACCACATGAAGTATGAAGACCATAAGCTTCACGATAATTCACAGTAGCCCAATGTGCAGCAGCTTTAGAAATACCGTATGGACTAGCCGGATGGAATAGCTCAGCTCCTGTAATTGGTAGCTGTGCTGGCCGAATATTACCAAACATTTCACTGCTAGATGCTTGATAATACCGGGTGTGCGGAGAGTTCTTTCTTAGAGTTTCTAAGATATTTAAAACACTTAAAATATTGAATTTGATGGTATCCTGAGGGGTCTTAAAGGAAACTCCAACAGAACTTTGTGCGGCCAAATTGTAAAATTCATCCGGTTGGTACTTATTGATTATCGCCTCAATCTGATCATAGTCAAGAAGGTCAATAGACTCAAAATAAACTCTTTCTTTAATTTGAAGGAATTCTAAGCCTGTAAAGTCACTTATATCATTGGGTCTCGTAATCCCAATTACTCTGTAATTCTTGCCAAGCAAAAGGCGGGATAAATACGCTCCATCCTGTCCGGTAATTCCAGTTATTATTGCTATTCTCAAGACATTATCTTTTTTATTACAGGATAGGTGTTCTAGAGTATTCGTTTAAAAAACTTTCGTTCTCCGCATTTTTGTCTCTTCATAAATATCCATAATTGTTTGAATCCTCTGCTTTCCAAGTTTTTCTACTGAAAATTCTTGTTTCATGAGTTTGATTGAGTTGTTACTTAGATGAGACCTCAAATCATCATTTTCAATTAATTGGATTACCGCATCTGTGAATCCCTTAGAAGAGTCTGTAATTATCAGGTGTTCGTTGTTTTCAACTGGAAGCCCTTCAGCAGCATGAGTGGTGGCTATAGTCGGAACACCGAGTTTCAGAGTATCCATTACTTTGGTTTTAAGCCCACCGCCGAAACGGATGGGAGCCAGATGAATAGCATCACTCATGAACTCATCCAAATCATCAATTATTCCCGTAAAGTGGACAGAGTATTTCTTTTTCCATTTTTTAATAGTGCCTGATGTCCAACCGCCAATGATGTATATGGATAGTTCCATTTTATTAAGCGCTTTGGCCTCATGCTCCAGAAGCCATTCAATTCCTTCCCTGTTCGGAACATGGTATTCAGAACCCAGTAGTACTAACTTTTGGGGGCGATCTGATCTTTTGGGGATCAAACGCTCAGGTGGAGTGAAAGGAGAAATTCGAATGGTTTGACCAAGATATTTCTTATGTCTTTCTGCCTCTTTTTCGCTAAATACAATAACCCCATCGTATTTCTCTATTAAGGCAATTTCCATAGCAGATTGGAATTTTTCCAAGTACTTTTCATAAATAGAACCCTCTCTTCCCAAAGCTGCTATCTGAGATTGAATTCTTAAGAATTGGGCTTCCTGGCTTACAAATATCTTCACACAATCATCAGGAAGCAAAGGAGTAATAGCCAGATTTCGAAAGACTTCCACCTGAATAATATCAAAATTAAATTGATCTAGAATTGCAGATAATTTATTAACAGTATTTTCCGTCTCAGGAGGCAACTCTGTGAGCAACGGGTTTGTCAACTTGGAGGTTATCTTGAACGGAGAATAGAATTGATAAAACTTAATGATCAATGATACAATTTTTCTTTTCAGTCGGTTTTTAAAACTGTTGGAAGTGCTTGTAAAGCAATAGTGAACGATCAGATCCGGGTATAATTTTTTAAACTCTTCCAGCTGATTAAAATTGACATTTAATGGAGTTAGAAAAATATGAGTCTCAAAATGCTCACAGTATTGTTTTAAAAAACAGGTTTGAGCAACTGCTCCACCGGAATGGGATGGATATACTAAATAGCCCGGAATAAGTAAGATTTGCGATTTTTGTCTCATAGATTCATTTTATCGGATTAGTGGTGAGTGCCTCGATGGCCTGTGAAAACATCCCACAATTAGTCCGAGCAAAATTGCCAAAACTCTTCTGAAATCTTTTGATTTGATTTGATGAATGATGTTGTTGAAGTAAAATAATATCATTCCACTCCAACCCAAGGGGTTAAATTTCTTATTGAAAATGATATGGCCTCTTGTGAAGTAGAAATAATATTTTTCATTCTGCTTACTTATGGCTTGTGATGCTACACAATCTGAATCTACTTTAATGTCCCAACCTGAACTGATGGCTTTTTGACACCAATCTAGTTCTTCAAAGTAGAGGAAATATTCTTCAGAGATTAAACTAATTTCATCTAGAGCCCGAGCAGAAATCATCATGCAAGCACCATGCACATAACTCGTATCCACCAAACTATTTGGCGCACATTTTTCAATAACCTTTCTATAATTCTTATGTGATGGCTGGAGGATGCCATTGATCAAAGAGACCATGCCACCATCCGAATATATTACTTCTGGCTCATCTCTATGAACAATTCTCGGCCCTATAGCTGCCAGATTTTTATTATGCTCAAAATGAATCAAAAGTTTTGATATAATGGAAGGATCAAAACGGACATCAGGATTAAGTATAAGAAAATAATCGATTTTGGCTTGGTTTAATAAATGTTTTATGCCCCTATTATTTCCGGTAGCATAGCCATCATTTTTTTTACTTATAATAAGGTCGCTGTGAATGATCTCTGATTCGAGTGCTTTTGCTTCAATTGGATTACATGAATTATCGACCACCAAGATCTGACAGATGATATCATTAAATTCAAAATTTTTAATTGATCGATAGAGAGAAATGCTGTCCTCACTTGAAAAATAATTAAGAATTATTACTCCCAGTTTGGTCATAATCTTAAATATTAAATCACTTCTTAATAGAAGTTTGCATTAATGACAAAGTCTTTTTCATCATTATTTCTATATCGTATTCCTTCACAATCAATCTGGCAGCTTCACCTTCTTTTTCCATGAGTAAAGGGTTGTTTTGATAAATTTCTATGGCTTTAGCAACTTCAATTAAGTTTGAATAGGGTAGTACTCTACCTGCACCTTTTAAAACTATTTCTGAAGCCCCGCCCGCATTTTCAAAACATAAAATAGGATTACCGCATGCTGCATTCTCAAGACTAACTAAAGGGAATGGATCCTCCCTTGAGCATAAATAAAACAAATCAAAATCTTTATAATACGGTATAGGATTCTCTACCGAGTCAATCAAATGAATTCTATCAGCAACACCAAATCGCTCCAACTCATGATTTAATTTTGATAGTTCAACCCCAACAGAAAAACCTCCAATCCACACAAAATGCACTTCTCTATTAGTATATAAAGCTGTTTGCAGAAAAAGATCGAACCCTTTTCTCCAGTCCCTTGTACCACTTCCACCTACGATAAAGGCATCATTTTTTAAATTGAGGATATTTCTCAAATCAATGGGGTCTGTCAAATTAAAAGTGTTAAGTCCAACCAGGGGTTCATGAATCAACTCTATTTCATCTTCCGGTATGTTCAGTTTTAAATTCAAATATTCCTGAACCGCTTTGGAAACTGCAATTATTTTATAAAACCTACTAAACTCTTTTTGCAAAAGTTCTGCACCATTAAAGAAATCAAAAGCGAATGAGAGTTCATGGATATGTATGATTTTGGGCTGAGGAAAATCCTCTCCTAATTTTGATAGAAATTTCAATGAAGCAATTGTGTTGAAGTATATCAAATTAAAGTTTTGCTTTTTGAGATTTTTGATCAATTTATGATTGACATCTTTTTTAAAGGTGAAAAACCTTCTTATTCCAGATTGCTGTTTTAAAACATGCGTAGATGCCAATTCTGTAAATTCTTCAAATAATTCACCACCCTGAAGAAGGACAAACTGGAACTCAAATTTGGTGTGTGACTTCAGCCACTTACAGATGTTCAACAGCACAATTGGGGCACCTGTTCTCGAAGCATCATGAGAAATGAAAAGAATTTTATTCTGATTCATAAGGTTTTTTGATAAACCTTGCATATTAAAAAAGTAGCATAGTACTTAATAAACCTTAAAGGATTTTTTCTTTTATTAATCAAAGAAAAAATAATCTTATATGTCTCTATTTCCTTCTTCACTAAGTCTGATTGGTAGGTGTTGTCATTAAATAAATTTTTGCGTATCAAGCTGTTACTTACTAAATGCATTTTATACGCCTCGATTAGTTTTTCTGTGTTTTCATGCAAACGACCATGAACACCTCCATGATGGACTCGGTAAACAGACATAGAATCTTTTAAAATGTAGATTTTATGATTTGTATTCTTCATAACCTTCAATACCACTATTATGTCACCAAATGGAGCAGTGAAGAACCAATCTTCAATAGGTGAAAATTTATCCCGACAAAAAACCAAGGAACATGTCCCTGTTAGATTATTCGCGATATAATCTACAATGCCGAAAGCTGAATCTTCGTTAATAATTGGAAATAGCCTAGAGGTATTCTTAAATTCATTTACCTCTTTGACCACATGAGCGCAAATGCCATACTCTGGATTCGCCTCCAAAACATCCACTTGTTTCTGAAGTTTGAGAGGATCAGTCCAGTAGTCATCTCCTTCACATAGGGCAATGTATTTAGCTCTTGTAGCTTTAAGATTTTCAATGAAATTAAATCTTCCCGAGGGGTTATCATTAATGTAGATTACATCTTTTCGTGATCTGAGAAAAAGACGGATTTTGTCGGGATTTTTTTCCGCATATTCAACACAAATTTCTCTGGTACCATCATTTGATTCATCCTCGCCAATGACTATTTCGAATTGGAAACTCGTTTTCTGCATTAATATGCCTTCAAGACATTCTCGAATATAATTAACATGCTGATAGGTTTGGACACAAACCGAAACTAAGGGGAGTGAATCGTTAGTACCTTCAATTTGAATATTATCTTTAGACATTAGACATTATCACGGTTGATTGTGCATAGAGAGATTACAAGATTTTTTTCTCCAAAATTAGTAATGAATTGGCGGTTTTTTTTTAAGAGCAAAATTCTCCATAATAAATCAACCGTGATAATGTCTATTCTATACTAAAAGATATTTCTCGAGGGTTGTATTTTTCAATTCTTTCATTATTTGAGCACCAATTCTATCAATTTGGTACGAGCTAGTTGATTTGGTTTTATAAACACCATATGGATCCCTGCTCTCTTTGCTTTTGGATTCATGAATAAATTCTCTAACTGACGATACCAATTCCAATTGGCAAAAATCAAATGCTTGTTTTACGGTTTTAACGGTTTCATCAACGAGATTTTTGTAATTGATTATAAATACTCGATCTGGAAATTCATTTCTTAGCTGTTCAAATGTACTTGCCACTTCAATCCACTTTGCAAAACCGTTAAATTCTTCAGGTTTGTTCTGATTTTTTTTTTTTGCATAGTACCACTCATCGTCTGCATTCCACCCTAGATCATATCTGAATTCCTTTGGTGCTTTTAACCACGAATGAATAACCTCAATTGGATCCCTTATTAAAGCAACGACCTTGATTTCATCATTTTTGTTTAGGAGATTCCTGATTATGTGGTGATACCTTACTTCCTTGTACACAATATGAGAAGGTAATTCTTTGGTGAATTTTGGAACTTTTGCTTTTTCCGGACTTCCATGACCCAGTACAAACTGGTCTTTTGTTTCTAAAATGTCTTTAAAAAAAATATCAATATCCGCTGAACCTGACCTTTCCGAAATCTGACCTTTATGGCCATAAGAGAATAGCGGCTGAAACCTGTATGCAACCTTGGGATGGGAATCGAAAATTGCTCCCAACCAGGTTGATCCGGATCTTGGAACACTGTGAATAGCGACAGGAATTAAATCTAATTCCTTTAAATTCATTCAATTGTGTATTTCTTGATCATTTCTGAAGTTTTCTTGACTCCATTGAACATTAGAATATCAACTATACTTAATGCTGGAATAAATTCCTGATTGAATTGCGAGTAAGATTCTATTGTTGGTTTTAAAAAATTCAGAGTTAATCCATTCTCTTTAAACACTTTGGAACTATATAATTCTAATCCCCCAATAGGATTAATATAAACTTTTCCCTCAAGTTCTTTGCATATTCTTATCACCCTTTCTTGTCCCTTGTAATTGAGAGTTTTTGGTAGCGAAGACGATTTAATAAATTTAGTTTTTACCTTAAGATATTCGGTAATGCTAATAATGGAGTTAATCGCAATATCTGAAATATTGGTCGAATCATAGCTTAAGATTTGAACCATTAAGGCAAATACTTCCTCAAAGTATGGGGCCTTGTTATAAGCGAGTTTGATCGTTTTAATTAGTTTCTTTCGATTATCAATTACTTCAATTTGATTAATTAACTTTTTGGGACTTGCATGAGATAGATTTAATGTGATGAATGATTCTTTGCCATTGATCAATATTCGGTTTCGATTAATCCAACCTCCCTTTATGAAGTTCACATCATCGTAAAAAACGAATTTATCTACTGCCTGAACTAGATGAAAATAACCTATATACGGGAATAGATAAGGTTGCATGATACCAACCTTCATTTGTCGAGGTTTTGTAAAATCAAATTGGAAATTATGATTTGATCTTCCTTGGTAATGTCTTGATACACCGGGAGACAAAGAATTCTGCTTGAAATCTCTTCTGAAATTGTCATTGAAGGCGAATCACCATTATATTCTAATCTGTTTAAGCTGGGGTAGAAATACCTTCTGGGAAAAATATCATTATTTTCTAAGAATGATTTTGTTTTAATGGTTTGCTCCTCTGATTCAAAAATGATTGGGTAATAAGCGGAATTTCCCAAGCTAAGGTCTATTGATTTTAACCGACTATTCCTTTCGATTAATAATGAATTATACCTTTCACAGGTTTTCTTGCGCTCTTGAAGAATTTCGTCAATATGCCTAAGATTGCACATTCCCATAGCCGCATGAAATTCAGAGTTTTTTCCATTAATACCCACTCCATTGAACTTTTCAGGCCCATCGTGTCCAAAGTTCCTCATATAAGAAATTCGTTTAGCCACATGATCATCTCGGGTAATTACAGCCCCTCCTTCAATGGTGTGAAATACTTTGGTTGCATGAAAACTGGTGACGCTAATATCTCCATAATCCAGAACAGAGCGGCCATTTATGGTGCAACCAAAGGCATGGGCTCCATCATAGATTACTTTTAATCCATGTTTCTTGGCAATAATCTCAATGGCTTCTACCTCGCAGGGATTTCCAAAAACATGGGTAGCGAGTATTGCCGATGTTTTATTAGTGATAGCATTCTCAATAAGTTTTGGATCAATGTTTAACGTTTCCGGATCAATGTCCACAAAAACAGGCGTGCAACCTTCCCAAACAATGCTACTTGTGGTAGCTACATAGCTAAATGGGGTTGTAATTATTTCACCTGTTAGACCAAGTACTTTGATCGCCATTTGAAGTGCAATGGTTCCATTTCCAGTAAACAGTAAATGTTTTACCTCTAAGTATTCTGTGAGTTTTTGCTCTAGCTGCTGTACCAAAGGGCCATTATTAGTCAGCCAGTTGCGCTCCCAAATTCCAGAAATCATTTTTTGATATTCCTCAATGGGAGGGAGGAATGGTTTGGTTACGGGAATCAATATATTTCAGCCAAGTTTAGCATTCTAGTAGTTTTCAATAACATCCCTTTTAAATATTGAATAGTCTTTATTGTTCTCAACACAGGTATAATGATTATCAGCAAGAAAAGTGTCCAGGTATTCCTTCCCCTCACTTCCCATAGCATTTTCTTTAGTATCAATGATCAAAGGCCATTGCTTGCTTTGGATTAAACGACTACTCATATCTTCAAAAAGTACTCTTGGTTTTATAACATTTTGAGTAATCCAAATGTGCTTTGTGAATGGTCGCATATTTGATAGATAATAAAGCATGAGTGGCGTGCCGTATATAAATAAGGTATTATCTCCTCCCTTATGATTTTCAATAGAATGAGTTATTTCATTAATATATTGAGCTCGATCTTTAGTTGTGTGAACTCCCCACATCAAATCATTGTCAATGGAATAAACTGCTCTAACCCTTGATATTAAACCTGAACTTACATGATAAATCCAACCCAATCGAATTATTAAGCATGCACAAAAGATAATTACCATGTACATTATGAGAGGTGGTTTCCATGAAATTTTAAGTCCCCATAAATCAGTATTTCTGATTTCAAACAGAACGATAATCATTAAGGGGATTACTAACATTAAGCCATAATTCATTTTTAAAAATAGGCCTGTAGCTGTACCAAATACCTGCACTAAAGAAATCCCCAAAGACAATAAGATAAGAGACGAGAATTTAGCCTGTCTTGACCTATCAACCTGCCCAAGTAGTATTACAGAAACAGGAAAAAGCAAAAATGCCGGAGCAAAGTACTTTATGTCATTGCCATAGGAATACCCTGTATATGCAATGGGAATTAGGACTAAGGCGATCAGGGAACAACTTATTGAGAACAATAAATTTCTTGAATGTTTCCAAATTTGACTGACCGCTATTGTGAAAAATACGATCGCTATAAAATGTGGAACAAAAATTAAAAGCTCACTAAAATAATTTTTCAACAATCTGCTTATACCATGTGAACTACCTCCATCTTTGGCTCGCAAACTAACAATCAAAAAGTCATCTTTGATTGCGTCCAGCATGCCAAAATGCCAAAGCAATCCGGCCATGCAAATGCATGAAAAGGCAAATCCTGAGACATAGAGAAAATAGTTATTTAGGGTTCTTGTTGTGATTCTTTTTAGCCCAATATCTTTATGTTTTAAATATTCATTATGGAAAATAACTACAAGTACAAGTACAAGAATAGTCAAATCGGGCAATCGAGCCATACAAGCTATTGCTGAATTTATACCCGCAAAAAAAAGGAGCTTTTTCTCCCCACTTTTCAATCCTTTGATAAGACAAAACACGGTAATTAAGAGAAACAATAAAGAAGCAATATCAACATTAAAAACCATGTATTGAAACCTGATAAAAAACATATCCCCAATGAACACTCCAAGAAGTAAAAGGTTTTTATTGGGAGTAAAATCTTTCAATATCAGGTATACCATGCCAGAGCAGGCATACAGAAACAGTAGATATAAAAAATTCAGAGCAATTACACCTGATAAAATCTTTAGCCAAACTGCGCCTATTAAGTCAGTGAAAAATGTAAGGATATTGATTTCATTCATTGAAAGGAAATCAAAGAAATATCTATAGCGAACAGCAAAAAAACCGGAATCAGTTAAGTCCCCACCTTGCCAAATGAATGCAAAGGGATAAATAACAATTAGTGCTATTAAAAAACGACGTGTCAATAGTGTTCTGGTATTGAGAAATGACTCTGCATTACCGAATAAATATTTAATTTTTGAAGACATTGAATTGATTTGGAATTTGCCTTCAGTCATTCTTCAATTGATTGTTCAAAACTCTATTTAACTCCGTATTCAAATAGATTGAATTGTATTAGCAACATATCGGATGTCTGATTCCATCATGTCATAATAAAGTGGCAACCGAACTAAGGAATTGGCGTAGTGATCACATTGACTAAGTACTCGTCCGTCATGCTTTTGACTATAAAAAGGGCTGCTATGTAAACTCAGATAATGGAACACAGCCAGAATCTTATTTTTCTTCAGGTGATCCAGCAATTTATTTCGTTGTTCAAAATTTTCACAAACCATATAGAACATATGTGCATTGTTCATGGCATAATCGGGGATTGAAGGTAGTTGGACTTTATTGCTTGTTGCCCAATCTGATAATAGTTCCTTATAGGAATTCCATATTTTCTTCCTTCTTTCTTGAATCTGATCAATTTTCTCCAACTGAGCATACAAAAATGCAGCGGTCAATTCTGATGGTAAAAACGAAGAACCAATATCCACCCATTGATATTTACCTACTTCGCCTCTATGAAATGCAGCCCTATTAGTTCCTTTTTCCCAAATAACCTCAGCACGGTCTATAAACTGCGGGTCATTGATGACTAGCATGCCGCCTTCTCCACAACTTATATTTTTTGTTTCATGAAAGGAAAAAGCCGATAAATGCCCTATTGATCCCAAAGCCTTTCTTTCCCCGTCTATTCCAGTAAAATAACTATCCACGGCCTGAGCGGCATCCTCAACAACAAAAAGATTATACTTGTCCGCCAAAGCCATGACCTTATCCATGTTGCAAGCAACTCCAGCATAATGAACGACTACAACTGCTTTGGTTCTCTTTGTAACGAGATACTCAATTTTATCCTCATCTATGCCGGGGTGGTCTCTTCTGCTATCAACAAATACTATTCTCGCG
This sequence comes from Reichenbachiella sp. MALMAid0571, assembly GCF_040151475.1. NCBI lineage: Bacteria > Pseudomonadati > Bacteroidota > Cytophagia > Cytophagales > Reichenbachiellaceae > Reichenbachiella > Reichenbachiella sp. MALMAid0571. The sequence goes on from NZ_JBDKWG010000151.1 coordinate 145,886, forward strand.
CCTCTCAAAATAAAAGCGTTAGCAGTACTTACAAATGTATATGATGGCATAATTACCTCATCACCTTCTTTGATATTCAAAAGGATGGCAGCCATTTCCAACGCTGCAGTGCACGAATGTGTTAATAAGCATTTTTCAATTCCATACTTGCTTGTGAATATATCATGGCAAAGCCTAGTATATTTTCCGTTTCCTGAAATCTGTTTTGAACTTGTAACGGCATCTATAATGTATTCGATTTCATCACCAGTAAAAATGGGCTTATTAAATGGGATCTGATATGATGTTAATCTATCCATTTATGCATTGTAACTTCTGAAGTTCTTATATAGCAATTATTGAATATCATAGCGAAATGACTTGGGTAGTTATCAATAAGTACCTTCGTCATCCAGTACTTAGCTCCTTTTTCTTTAGCCCATATTATTGAGGCGTTTACAATTAGTTTCCATAGGCCTTGTCCTCTATGCCGTGAATCAACTGCACCAATTAAACCCTCGGCAAAATTCTGTTTACTATTCATTTTTAATGCAAAAAAACCGATTGCAGTTTGAAATTTATCAACCAAGACAAATAATTGGTCAGCAATCTTCTTATCGGTTGAACATCTTTCGACCCAGTCACTATAGATTTCAGCGCATTTTGATTTATTCAATTTGCTGTTTCTTGCGTAGTGTCCATAGCCATAAAAGGAATCGTAGGCAATCCTTTTTAAATGTGGCAAATCGTCATCCTTATAATCTCTAATTGATACTTTTTGATCAATTTTTATAATATCCTGTAATCTAAGAGAATGTTTATAGCTAACCTGGATATCTTTTATTTCAAATCCAAGGTATTCTAATTGATTTATTAGTAAAACGTTACTTGAAGAAACTCGGGAGATAACGAGTCTGACATCATTTAATCTCAAATTATTGAGTATTTCTTCTGGTGTAAAATGGTTGAATTCGTTAATCTTAGCAACATTAAAGCCAAATCGCTGTGTATCCAAATCACTTATAAATGCATTGGCTCTCATCAAATTATGTCAACCATTAACCCTATCACTGATTATGTAAGTCGGTCTGTTTTTTACTTGAACTGAAATTTTACCTATATATAAACCTATCATGCCCAGAAATGTAATAACCAAGCCCGTTGAAAAGGAAATAAGTATCATCATACTAGTGTAACCCGGCACCAAGATTTTTCCCATTAGATACAAAATCAAATAAAAAATTGATAAAACTATAGAACCAAGTGAAACAACAATCCCAAATTTCAACCCCAGACGCATAGGCTTTTCCGAAAAGGATATAACCATATCAATCGCTAGCCTTACCAGACTTCTTAGCCTATATGAAGATTTGCCTTCCATTCTATCTGAGTGCTCCACATCAAGGTAACTTCTACTAAATCCTACCCATTGAACGAGGATAGGGAAAACCCTGAAATAATCTCCCATTGAATTAATGGAAAGGATGACCCTACTACTATATATACCGAAATTAGCCACCAAAGCATCCTGCTTTGTTTCAGTCAAGTAACCGAAAAATTTGTAGAATATTTTCGAACTCATGCGCTTAAACAAACTATCTTGCCTATTGACCCTCCTTGCCAATACTATTTCATAGCCTTCCTGGGCTTTATTATACAATCTTTCAATTTCTTCTGGCCTATCCTGCAAATCGCAATCCATTACAATTATCCATTCTCCATTAACCTGATCCAATCCAGCTGTAATTGCATTGTGTTGACCAAAATTTCTACTTAGCTTCAACCCTTTGACTCTACTATTCCTCCCTGCAATTTCCTGAATTATTTCCCATGAGTTATCAGAACTACCATCTTCTACCAAAATGATTTCGTAATCATCAGTGATTTTTGATACATTCCCTTCAATTCTGTCAATCAATTGAGGAATTATGTTTTCTGCTTGATATACCGGACTAACTATCGACAACATAATATTCATTAATAGAATAAATTTGCCTTACTATTATTTGCTCGCAACCACAAAACAACTTCCACCAAAAGGAATTTTGTTTAAACTTCTGATTTTCTTTAATTCCCACTGCAACACTTTGTCCAAAATTGATTTAGACCAACCATGAATAGGTTTATGTTCCTTTTTATGTTTTGACAGTTTATTTGAATTCTTATTTAAGCCTAATAAACTAGGGAGTGTTCTGAATAGGAATACTGGAACGGGTAAGAAAGAGAATAAATAGGTTGAATATTCTATTCTGAATCCACAAGTCTCAATCATCTTGCTCAAATTGATCAACGTATACCTTCGAAAATGTCCAGCATCTATATCTTCATTTGACCATAAAAAATTATAGGAGGGAACTGTGATGTATATCTTTCCATCATCCTTTAAATAGCCGTGTATATTGACTAAGAATTGTTTGTCATCTTTAATGTGCTCTATAACATCAAACATTCCAGCTGATTCCAAGGTGCCAAGTTGAAATCCCGCATTTTCTAAAGTTGAGCAAATGACCTTTTCCACTTCTCTTTTTTTAGCGTTCAAGCAACCTTGATAACCTGGTTCAACAAGTACAGTCTCTATCCCAACTTCTTGTAAACCTTTGGACACAAATCCATTACCTCCGCCTATGTCATAAAATATGGAATTAGAGCTAAACTTCTTAACTGCCTCTGTTATGAATCGATTGCGATGATCAAACCAAAAACTATCCTGTTCCAAAAGTAGACTATCTTGATTACCGGTTTCAGGATACGATACTTTTGATTTGCTTCCAGAAACAAAAATTCCGTTTTCATCTTTCACTAAATTTCCGGCTATCAAGTCAATTTTCATAATCTTGCAAGGAAATTGTTATGAATTTTGAAAACGTTAGAAAAAATATACATATTCAATCTTTGAATGAAATTAAGTCTCCACAACTCAGTTGTTGCTACACCTAATAGTTAGAATCGTATAAGGTATTCTCAAGGTATCGTGCAAGACTTGTGTCGTTAGGTTATTGAAATAAAGGGCTACAAGTTTTGTATACTCCTCTTGGGTTCTTACATATTTACCTCTATCATTTTTTATTAGCCACTTGGCAAACCAGTGCTGATTCTCAATAAATACATTGTCGTATGTCACAAAAATTCCTCCTTGATTCAAAACCTGAGCCGCAAAACTAAAAAGCTGTTTTGCATGTTCATCACTTAGGTGATGAACTAATGCTTTTGCAACCACCACGTCATATTTGTCAAAATCCCTTATGTCGAGTTCACCTACCGTGCCCTGAATAAAATTAACATCCTCTCTATTAGACCATTTATCGTTAGCATATTCTATGTAATTTTCATTCATGTCTATACCTAAATAGCCATCCACGGTTTTTGGTAGATACTTTACAAAACTTCCCGGCCCACATCCTATGTCCAATATCCGGCTCTTAGAATTAATTTGACATAATTGTTCCATTAAACTTGCTGTCTTTGACTTATCTGATATCAAATCTGAAAACAAAGAATATGCCCAAGAAAATTTCAAAATACCCTTCATGCCGCTATCACTGTGAGCAGACCTTATCTTATTCATATACTGACAATTTATAAAGATTGTTGAATCTTCCATTAGTCATAGCGTTTAGGAAATATTTTTTTATCATAGAAGCTAAAATGTGTTGTGATTATTTATCCCGTCAGTTCAATAGCCTTGATCGATGCTTTATGTCCAAATGCTTCGTTTGTTTCTGTTCCAATTCTTGTACCACGGTTCATTCTTCGTGAGCAAGTTGCTGCCCCAAATACCAATAATTAATTTCTGGTATTCCACTACAGGAGGAAGGAAGGATTTTACAACGAATATCATCAAACCCACTCAAATTTATGTCGAATTGAACCCGGTTCTTTGCCCATCCAAGAACCCATTGGACGCTTTTCCGGAAAAATTCGAACCATTAACACATCTCTTTCATTTACATAAATAACATAACCTTTCTTACTATGACTTAAAACCATTAAGTCGATCGAGAATTCACCTTCATTAAAAAAATCAGCAGGAATTTTCATTAATGCTTTACCCTTACCTGACATTGTATAATTTTTGCGATGTTTTGATGTGGTAGTAATCAGATATCTGCCTTCTTCATCCTTTATTTTCAAATTCCAATATATATTCTCATCAGGGGATTCATTAACATAATTAAACTCAATTAGTATTACTTCGTCCCTTACAATTTTATCATTAAAATCACGATTAGTGTTTCTAATCCCTAAATCTTTGATTAAAAATCCTTTGTTAATATAATTTAGATCCCTGTAGTTAAAACTATCATTGTTCCCTCCCATGTATAACTTTAGAATTTCATCGGTTAAACCATAGAATTTCAATGCTCCATTTTCTAACAATATCCCTTTAAGACATAAGCTTTTTATAGATGCCATATTATGACTCACAAACAACACCGTCCTCCCCTCTCCTTTGCTCACATCCTGCATTTTGCCTATGGCTTTCTTCTGAAACTCAACATCCCCTACTGCCAGTACTTCATCTACAATCAATATCTCTGGCTCTAGGAATGCCGCAATGGCAAAGCCCAACCTTACGGTCATGCCAGAGGAATACCTTTTGGTGGGTGTGTCGAGGTATTTGGCTACTCCTGCAAAATCTACTATTTCATCCAGCTTCTTGTCTATCTCCCATCGGCGCATGCCCATAATGGTGCCGTTCATGTAGATATTTTCCCGGCCTGTCATCTCCGGGTGAAAGCCTGTGCCTACTTCCAGTAAAGATGCCATCCTGCCTTTTACTTTTATGCTGCCTGTAGTGGGTGATGTCACTCGGGAGAGCAACTTGAGCAGGGTAGATTTTCCTGCACCATTCTTTCCTATAATCCCTAATATATCTCCCTGCTTCACTTCCAGGTTGATGTCTTTCAGTGCCCAAACATGCTCGCCTTTTTCTGCCTTTGAAGTACGGTCATTGACTTGCCCTACTTTGGCAAATGGGTCTTCTTTTCCTCGTATTTTTGTTGTCCACCAGCGGTTGAGATCATGGGATATGGTGCCCGTGCCTATTTCTCCTATTCTATAGAGTTTGGAGAGGTTTTCTATTTTTATTACTGTTTTGGGCATTTATTATTTTTCAGATCAGACCTTCCAAGTCTCGAAGACTTGGAAGGTCTCCAATTAATAGAAAGCCTCCAAGAGCTTCTATTAGACAAATATTTATTGATAAAGTACTGTTTACTATGGGCATAACTCTTGGAGGGGTAATTTGGAGAGTTGTTGTTACCTATTTACTTCTTTGGAAAAAACTACCTGTATCTTTTAAAATAGAAAACCCTATGAGATTCCAGTACATCTTACTTAAATGTTGTAAGTAACTGGGGATGGTATGTATTTTTGAATACCATTTCCCTATTTAGTTTATCTATTTTCCTAGACATCCTATAGATCAGATTTAGATTGTTGTTTAAATTTTTCAGCTCCTTTTTTGAAATACGCTTTTTCTTGTTCGAAGGTCATGCCTTCAATATCCTTGTCCATTTGGTTACGGATATCTCTCATCATTTTAACCGCATCGAATTTCTTGGAGGTCTTTTCAACTGTTTTCATAAGTCAATAATTCTCTTGGTGTCCTAATTTCTATCGTTCGATAACCATTTTGCAGGTTTACTCCATTGTATAAATGAATTTTATCAAGATTTACAATATGCTTAAAATTCCAGCTTGTCAAAATGTCTATTTCATTAACAGTTGCCGTAGCAATATGCCGACAATCAGTTAAACTGGTTTGACCGACGATGTTCGCTTCCAAATATTTATTGGCAAGCTGTCTGCTTCTTCATTATATTCGACAAAAACGAATTGTTCTTTGGTCATTTCAGAAAGAAGGCTTCTAACACGCTTTGGAGCATTGATAAGTTCAGTATATAAAATTTCGGATACGGCAATCTTGAATTTCTCTTCCTTTACAGACTTAAAGAAAAGTTTTGTCCAAAGCTCAAATTCTTCATCAAAGTATCCACCAACCACAGAAGTATCAATATAGACCTTTCTTATCATTCTTTAAAGTTCGTCAATCGTTCCTGAATTTGCAATAGACCACCCAACAGATACTACCCAAGTCTTGATTCTCTTTCTTAATATTTTCTACACTTTTAGCACGCTTTTCACCAGCGATTGAGGTCATGGGAGATGGTTCCGGTACCTATTTCTCCTATTCTATAGAGCTTGGAGAGGTTTTCTATTTTTATTACTGGCTTGGGCATTTATTATTTTATCAGATCATACATTCCAAGTCTTCAAGACTTGGAATGTCTATACGTTAATAATTTACTTTGCATTGATCATCTCACTACTTCCCAATATCCAGTCTTATCACTTCCAATTCGCTTCAACTTGCCCTGATCTCGTAATCTTCGTATGTCGCGCTTGATGGTCTCTACACTTACATTCGACCCATCTGCCAACTGCTCCCTGGTAATAAATTTATTCTCTTCCATTTTTTGTAAAATCCCGTTCCTCCGATCATTTACAGGGTCATTTACAGGGTCATTTATAACAATTACTTTACTTTCTGTTTTTTGTTGCTTATAGGATATTTCTACAAAATACCCCCCGCTGTTCTCCATGAAATCAAACTTCATGGTTGGGTATTGGCTGATTTTCTCCCTTACCCTACGGTATCCGCTACCATATTTTTCTATTTCTTTTGTCAGGTAAAATGCTTCTGCAATCAGTTTGTTACGTGTTTGGGCTTGATAGTTGTCCGTTTTTAAATCTTCTATAGTAAGCCCGCCAAATAACTTTCCCGGGTTGAATATACTTATTGATTGATCGAAGATCTTAATCTGAATATCTGTTGGGCTGGTATAATCCCTATGAACGATAGCATTTACTACCAATTCACGCAGGGCAGTCAATGGATATTCGAAAATCTCATTTCTACGGGTACTTTCCCCGGTAATCTCAAAAGCTACTTTTATTTGAGAAACAATAAACTGCATGGTTTCTTCCAATACTTCAAAAAGACCTCCGCTGATCATTTTGTCGGCAATAACCAAGGTTGGTGTTTTAAAACGACCCACATGAACATTATAAAACAAATCTTCTTTTGAGAAAAGAAGCATAGCAGCATTTGTGGGCCTGTTTTCCTTAATAAGTCGGAGCTTCGACAGGCAGTCAATCGGCGACCCTTCCAGAGAGAATCTCTTATTTTCATTGACCCGTTGTATAAAAGCCTCCACCTTTTGCATATTGATATCCTCCAGTTGCCCTTCTTTCCAGGGGTAACTGTCCCACGATGTTTGCAAGGAATTGGTGTACAAGTCATTTATCTCTGTTAGTGAAAGCAGGTGATTGGAATTTTGCTTCCGGCTATAATATCTTCCGTTAAAAGAGACAGGCTTTATGGGAAACTCCTGAACTTCCATCACTACCACGGTATTACCCTCCACTTGAATGACTTCAACATCAGGAATTACAGATGGTTTTGTATGTTGTTTGATTTCATTGATCCACTTTTGCACACTTTCTTCACCAACCGAAATTCCAATTATTTCTTTCTTATCAGAAACTCCAATGACTATTTTACCACCCCTGGTATTGGCAAACCCGACTAGCGTTTCAATAACAGATCTGTTAAATGAGGACTTGAATTCCAGGGATTCACCCTCTCTTTTGGCCAAAATATGTAATAATTGTTGGCTGGTCACCTAATCATTGGTCTGGTTCATTGTAAAAAAGCAGACATTCCAAGTCTCGAAGACTTGGAATGTCTCAACGTTTGAACTAAACTGTATCAATAAAAGTCTTTTCCGTTCTATTGAATATCACTACACCAGCAATCATCAGTACTACTAAAACACCCACCGAATAAGCCAAGCTATTCCAACCGAAACTTCCACTCCCCAGTAAGGAATACCTAAACCCTTCTACTATGGGTGTAATGGGGTTGGCCTGCAGAAACATTCGATACTTCTCTGGCACACTACTCATGGGGTAAATAACCGGAGTAGCATACATTAAGAGTTGTACACCAAATACTATAAGAAAATTAAGGTCTTTGTATTTGGAAGTAAGGCTGGTAAATATGATGCCAAATCCCAAACCGTATCCCGCCATCATGAGAATGTACAGCGGAAGCAACAGGATATTGATATTGGGTTGAATGGTCTCGTTTCCAACGAAAATAAAGTAGAAATAAAAGACAAGAAACAGTCCAAATTGAATACCAAATTTGATAAGCGCAGAGGTAATTTTGGAAAGAGGCATGATCAACCGTGGAAAATACACTTTTCCGAAAAGCCCGGCATTGTCTCTAAATGTGACAGAAGTTTGATTGAATGATTCCGCAAAGTAATTCCAGATCACCACACCAGATAAATAGAATAAAACCTTAGGCAATCCATCGGTAGAGATGCCAGCAATATTCCCAAACACCACGATGTAAACAATGGTCGTCATAATTGGTTGGAGTACATACCATATCGGCCCGAGAATAGTCTGTTTGTAAACGGTAACAATGTCCCGCTTTACAAACATGCGCAACAGATCCCGGTAATTCCAGATGTCTCGCCAGGGTATCTCCAATAGAGAAGATTTTGGTTTGATGACCAAATCCCAGTTGTCGTTATCTGTATTTTCTTGATTCATTTATTTTACGATCAAACCATACAGGGTTATCGTTTAATTATACTTTCCAATTGAAAAATAAGTTCATCCAGATCACTTTGTATTATTTCCCATACAATCTCATAATCAACTCCAAAATAATCATGGATCAAGCGGTTACGAAATCCTTTTAGCCTTTTCCACTCTATTTGAGGATATTCATATCTAAATTCAAGATCAATTCTACTTGCAGCCTCACCTATAATTTCAAAATTGCGAACAACAGCATCCACCGTTTTTTCATCATTAGTGAATTGTTCAATACTTTGGCCATTGGTGTATTTCTTGATTTTTTGAGCAGACTCCAACATATCCTCCAGAAGCAACAATGGATTCCTTTTAGACATAAATTAAATCTGATTTTATTACCTGATAGTATTTGTCTTTTATTCCTTTTTTTGACACTAAATCAACTTTCATTTTGAGATAGTTCTCAAGTTCTTCAGCTAAATCAATAAATCTTACACCAATCTTTTCATCAAACTCAACTAACAAGTCAAGATCACTCTTTTCACTTTGCTCATTTCTGGAATAAGAACCAAAAATTGCCATTGATTTTATGGCATAACTTTTATACAAATGTTCTTTATTGATTTCTAAAGTGTTTTTTATTTCAAACAGAGATCTCATAATAGAAAAGTATGATATGATGCCACTAAATTATAAGTGATATTTAATATTTTCCAGATATTGCAAGTCTCAAAGAACTGTTAGGTTTCAATAAAGTCCTTACCCGTTATACTTAAAACTCACCTTGCAATCCAACTGCTCTATGTAAACAGTCAACTGGTGCTTATTGGTTTTGTCTATGATGCCGGACATTCCTTTGAATGCCCCTTCTTTAATTTCTATAAAATCGCCTTTCTGCATGCCATTTCCTTCCACTATTACTTCCTCTCCATTTTCCGCTATGTGTCTGAAAGCCTCCATTTCACTTTGCCTTACTACCGCAGGTTTTCCAAGCCAGTACACATAGTTCATCACTCCCTGATCATGCAATGGCAATTGTCTGTTTTTCTCATCGATATGAATAAATACATAGGAAGAAAACATGGGAATTTCTACTTTCTTTTTCCTGTCACTCCATTGTCGTAGCGTCTTGATCAAAGGACAATAAACTTCAAATCCATTCTTAGACAGCCTTTCGGCTACTTTTTTCTCATTGCGAGGCTTGGTATAGAGTACCAGCCATTTTTTATTATCCACTTCCATTAGCTCTCCCAAATCAACAAATATTCTTTCTTTTCGGTTTCACTCTGTATTTTGTATTCATCTAAAGAATAAATGAGAAATCGGATTTTTCTTTTAATCAATTTTTCTACCTTAGCTATCAACCTAAGTAAATAGGCCTGATCAATATCTCCCACCAACACCAAATCGATAATACCTGAATCTTTTCCTTTGGCTATATCTCCTGTCAGGTAAACGGTCTTTAAATTTCCCAATTTCCTGGCGATCTGATCTATGACCACATCAAGACCAAAATACTTTTGTACGATACTTTTAATCTCTGAAAACAACGGATGCGCCTGATTTACTTTAAAAAGCTTTCTATTGCCCACTACTTCTGTGTCCAGCATATTGGCTTCAGTAAGCCTGTTGAGTTCCAGCCTGATAGCATTGGATGATTCTTCAAATTCCGACTCCAGTCCTCTCAAATAAGCCGAATTATCCGGATTCAGAAAGAATTTCAGCAAGAGTTTGATTCTTGTTTTTGAAGTAATTAGCGTTCCAATCACTTCAAAAAAAATAAAATATATAGATGATTTTTTTTCACAGCTTCGCCATCTCAATCACAGCAGTAAAAACAGATTGAGTAAAAATATTACTCAATTATAGTATTAGTTATCGTAATTATGAAATTATTGCTATCAGAAATTTCGTAAAACCTGTTTCGGACTCAGTAATATCGTTTGAATATTCATTAGTAATCCTACTGATGGTTTTAACAGTAAGTTTTCAACCTAAAAAATAGTATTAAAAATAATTTATAGCTTATCTTCGAAAAACAGTATTGTTAAAATTCAGTCAGGTATTTCTAATATCATAATTAACAATCCAGACCAGAGGCTAGTCTATAGATATAGCCCTATTATTAGCTAATGGATTTCGAACTTTCTTTAATGAAAATATCGGTAATAACAGTATGTAGAAACAGTGCAAAAACTATTGGACAAACCATAGAAAGTGTACAATCTCAATCGCATGAGAATATTGAGCATATTTTCTGTGATGGAGGTTCCAGCGACAACACTGTTGGTATCATCAAAAATATGGGTGGTGAAAACGTCACTCTTTTGGAAGGAGAAGACAAAGGTATATATGATGCCATCAACAAAGGCATACGCTATGCCAGTGGTGATATAGTAGCCATTTTAAACTCAGATGATTTTTATAGCCATGACAAAGTTCTTGAAAAAGTAGTCAATGCTTTTGACACAGGTGTGGATGCCGTTTATGGTGATTTGATATATGTCAATCCAATAAATACCAATAAGGTAGTGAGGTATTGGAGAACCGGAAGCTGTCATCCCAGAAAATTTCTTTGGGGCTGGACAGTCCCTCATCCCGTCTTGTTTATCAAAAAATCAATATATGATGAGCATGGGCTCTATGACAGTTCCTTCAAAATAGCAGGTGACTATGACCTTATTTTGAGGCTACTGTATAAAGCAAAAATATCGGTTCATTATCTACCCGAAGTGATGGTAAACATGAGAACCGGAGGGGTAAGTAATGGAAGTTTTTCAAAAAAAATAAAAGTTCACAAAGAAGATACACGGGCCTGGAAAACGAATAATATCAAACCAAACCTACTTACCCTATGGTTGAAACCTCTGAGAAAAACGGGGCAGTACTTCTTTCATAAAATAAAGGAATAACCACTATTTCACATCAGTAAAACCTGCACCTTTATCAAACTTGTTTTTCCCATTACTATAAATAGTAATTAAAGTATTTTGACATAGCATTGCAAAGAATTAGGAGCAAGTTGGCATTTTTATTAGAATTGCGGTTTGGAATTATAAATTGCCAATAAAACACAACATTTTAATTAAAACCACCTTCATATTTAACCTTAATCATTGTGGTAATTGTTGTGAATTACAAATCATAAAGCCAATCGAGATAGAATTAAAACTATAGCAAAACAGTAAAATATATGTCCAGTACATTAGCAAAAAAAAGTGTTGACCTGCAAGCAGCTGATAATATCAGAATCCTGTCTGCAGCCATGGTAGAAAAAGCCAATTCAGGCCACCCGGGAGGACCAATGGGTGGTGCAGATTTTATTCATATCCTTTATTCAGACTATCTGAATTATGATCCAAATGATATGAGCTGGCCTCACCGTGATCGCTTTTTTCTTGATCCTGGTCACATGTCACCTATGCTCTATTCGGCTCTTGCCCTGCAAAACCACTACAGCATGGAAGACCTTGCAAATTTCAGACAATGGGGAAGTTGCACACCTGGACATCCCGAAGTAGATGTAGCCAGAGGTGTAGAAAATACTTCCGGCCCACTGGGACAAGGACATGTAATGGCTGTCGGAGCTGCAATCGCTGAACGTTTTTTAGTTCAACGTTTTGGAGAATGGATGGCTCACAAAACTTATACTTACATATCTGATGGAGGCATTCAGGAGGAAATCTCACAAGGAGCGGGTAGGATTGCAGGTTTTCTTGGCTTGAGCAACCTGATCATGTTTTATGACTCCAACGACCTGCAGTTATCTTCTGCTACTTCCGAAGTAACCAATGAAGACACTGCTAAAAAATATGAAGCATGGGGCTGGAGAGTTGTGACCATTGATGGACATGATCATAGTGCACTCAGAAAAGCAATGGATGATGCAGTAGCTGAAACTGAAAAACCTACCCTGATCATTGGCAAAACTATAATGGGAAAAGGAGCAGTGACTGAATCCGGTGACAGCTTTGAAGCTCGTTTCGAAACTCATGGTCAGCCACTAACAGGTGCCGGAGCTTCTTTGAATAAAACAATCGAAAACCTGGGAGGAAAAGCTGAAAATCATTTTACGATTTTTCCTGAAGTTCAGGAACATTACGCTAAGCAGCTTGATAAAAAAAGAGCACATGCTGCCAGCAAAAAACAAGAAGGAGAACAATGGGCTGCTGCCAATCCTGAATTAGCAGCTAAACTGGAAAGGTTCTTAAGTGGACAGGTTCCTGATATAGATTACAGTGCCATCACTCAAAAAGAAAATATTGCGAGTAGAGCAGCTTCTTCTGCTATGTTGGCTCACTTTGCCGAGCACGTTGACAACATGATTGTTTCTTCTGCCGACTTGTCAAACAGTGATAAAACCGATGGATTTCTTAAGAAAACTACTGCCTTTAAGAAAGGAGATTTTTCTGGGGCTTTTTTACAAGCTGGTGTAGCTGAGTTTACCATGGCTGCTATTGCCAATGGAATGGCATTGCATGGTGGTGTAATTCCAGTTGTGGCTACATTTTTTGTATTCTCCGATTATATGAAACCTGCGGTCAGGCTTTCTGCCCTGATGGAATTGCCTGTGAAGTTTGTATGGACTCATGACGCATTCCGTGTAGGTGAAGATGGCCCTACTCACCAACCTGTAGAGCAGGAAGCTCAGATCAGGTTGATGGAAAAAATCAAAAACCACTCCGGCGACATGAGCTTGTTGGCTTTGAGGCCTGCCGACGCAGTAGAGACTACTGTAGCGTGGAAAATGGCTCTTGAAAACACTAAGGTGCCTACAGCATTGATTCTTTCAAGACAAGGGATCAAGGACATTCCTGCCAATGGAGCAAGCAGGTATGACGATGCATTGGCTGCTGAAAAAGGAGCTTATGCCGTTAAAAGTTCCGATAACCCTGACGTAATCCTTGTTGGAAATGGGTCTGAAGTATCTACTCTTTTAGAAGCTACTGCTTTATTGGAAGCACAAAAAAGGCTTAAAGTGAGAGTGGTTTCTGCAATATCAGATGGCTTGTTTAGGCAACAAGATCAGGCGTATCAGGATGCTTTGATCCCTTCTGATGTCCCGGTTTTTGGACTGACAGCAGGACTACCTGAAACACTGAGGCCTATAGTTGGCTACAGAGGTGAGGTGTTTGGTTTAGATCATTTTGGATACTCTGCTCCAGCTAAAGTATTGGATGAAAAATTCGGCTTTACCGGACAGCAAGTGTTTGAAAAAGTTGTTGCTTTTTTAAGTAAATAAAAAAATAAGGTTGTCTCAAAAGGGTTAAACAGTTGCCGGATTTATTCCGGCATCCCTTTGAAAACACATCCATAGTTGTTTCTCGAACAGATCCCAGAATACCTGTCTGACGACAGTCAGGAATCTGGGAATTACCTGCCTTTTGAGACAACCTTATCTATGTGTTACCAAAATACCTTTCCTTAATAGTTCCCTTCTGAAAACAGTCAAGCAGGCTTTTCAGTTCTGTAATTTTTGAGAGTACCCTGATGCCATCATTGGTATCTCTCACGCACAACTTTTCGTCAAGTTTAGACAAGATAGTCTGAGACGAAACAATATCAGTTTCTTTCGTAATGGCACTTTTTGTTGATTCAAATGGTTCGTGTGAGACCAGTTGCAACCCCAATTCATTGTGAATCAAAGTATATCCGGCAATACCGGTTTGTGTCTGATATGCCTTGGAAAAACCACCATCAATCACTATCAGTTTCCCGTTGGCCTTAATGGGGCTTTCTCCTTTTTTAACTACCACTGGTACATGTCCATTGATTATTCGGGATTTATCAGGATCTAAGCCAAATTCGGAAAGGATCATTTTGCACGTAGCTTCGTTATCCCTGAATTTATAGTAGCCATTTTTATGCTCTGCTTTTGGTTTTTCATCACTCAGGAAATATCTTTCAAAAGTTGCCATTTTATGTTTTCCAAACAAAGGTGATTTTGAGCCAGCCCACAAATACCACATGATGTCCCTGCCAAATTCCTTTTCCACTGACTTTCTTTTGCCAAAATATGCCTTGCGTGCCATCTGATCAAAATAATCCAACAAGGCTCTTCCTTTGAGTAATTTTCCTTCGAACTCAACTTCTTCCAAATTACCGGAATCATCTATCGGAATACAACCATGATACAGCAAGCTTTGGTTAGACACTTTATACATACCCCCATTCTCATACAAAAACCTGGTATGCCTCTGCAACCTTTCGCTATCACGAAATGATTCCCACAATTTTTGAAGCAATGCCGATTCTGACTCTGACAATTCATTAGGAGAAGCTGGATTTATAGTTGGAAAGAAACCATCATTTAAATCATACTCTGTCCCTTCTATTGCAACTGTTGATTTCCTATAATCGATTTTACTAAGGACGTCTCTGTCTCCTACTCCAAATTCGGGACACCTTTGTGCGAGTTGTCCTTCAAGTTTGAATTGTATGATGGAAATGGCTTTGTGCATGATCCTGTTCAACCACTGCTCACTTTCATTGAAAGCGTCTTCAGCAGAAGACTTAGGCTCAAACACCAGACTTTCGTCGTTTTTATATACTTCGATCGCAAATGAAACCAAAGGCATAAGGTTAATACCATATCCCTTTTCAAGTGTATCCGTATTTCCATAGCGCAGTGACAACCTAAGGACATTGGCAATACAGGCACGGGAGCCGCAAGCTGCTCCCATCCAGGCAATATCGTGGTTTCCCCACTGCACATCCACGGATTGATAGTCCATCAATGCGTCCATGATATGTTCTGCACCAGGCCCACGGTCAAAAATATCACCAATAATATGTATTTTATGAACAGCCAGTTTTTGAATAAAATTAGCAAAGGCAACAATCAACCTGTCTGCCTGATCAATCTCGATGACAGTTTTAATAATTTGATGGTAATAGTCTTTTTGGTTTGAAAGCCTCTCTCTCTCTTGTGTCAACTCTGATATGATATATCCATAGTCTTCCGGAAGCAACTTTTGAATCTTTCGGTTGGCATATATGGAAGCAAACTCCCGGCTCAACCTCACCAAACGGTAAAGAGTTTGAGCATAAAATTCCTCTGCATTCTCCAATTCATTCTTAATAATCTCAATTTTATGCTCAGGATAATAAATCAGACTGGCAAAGGCACGTATTTCTTTCTCATTCAATTCATCTGAGAAAAGGTCTATGATTTTGCTTCGAACAATCCCTGAAGCATTTTTTAACACATGACGAAAAGACTCATGTTCACCGTGCACATCACTTAAAAACAACTCAGCACCCTTTGGCAGGTTCAATACTGATTCCAACAATATAATTTCTTTGGCTACTGCAGGTGCATTAGGAAATTTATCTGATAGTAATTGAAGATACCTCAATTCCATGCAAGAATGATTTATAGTTTAAATAGTGAACATTACCAAATATACTTACTACCTTGCTTTCAATTGAGCAGATTGGTTTTTTATTAATTCATAAGCGAGGTTTTCCACATGAAAAGCTGCATCATTAATGGCACTGTCAAGTGAAATATCAGGAGATTTTACCTGCAAAATATCAACCGCATTTAGTTTCCTTTTGACTTTTTCAAAATCTTCTACAACGCCACAGATAATAGCATAAGGAATGCCGTTTGCTCTTGAAATATCATCTACTCCATGAATGACCTTTCCCTGAATGGTCTGCTCATCCAGTTTGCCTTCTCCGGTAATTATAAAATCCACACCTTTCAGTTTTTCCTTATATCCGGTCACTTCCAATACAGTCTGGATTCCGGGTAGAATTTGAGCCTTTAAAAACACAGCCGCTCCTGCTCCTATGCCACCGGCCGCTCCTCCACCTTCCAGACCTGAAATATCCATTCCGAATGCCGATTGCACCGTCCTTGAAAAGTGTTCTAATCCTTTATCAAGGTGATTTATGGCTTCTTCATCAGCACCTTTTTGTCCCGCATACATATAGGCAGCTCCTTCTTTGCCAAACAGGGTATTTTTCACATCGCAGATCACAAAAAACTCTACTTCAGAAAGGTTCACTTTTAGGTTATTGCTGTCAATAGCCTTTATTCTGATAAGTTCATTCCCAACAGGACTTATTTCTTTACCTTGTTGATCCCAAAAAGTATAACCCAAAGCGGTAGCCATACCAATCCCTGCATCATTGGTAGCACTGCCTCCTACCAACAAATAAATACGTTTCACCCCTCGACTGATAGCATCCAAAATCAACTCTCCCGTACCAAAAGTGGTAGTATGCAAACAATTTCTTTCTTCATTTTTCAACAATGGCAAACCTGATGCAGCAGCCATTTCTATGTATGCATTTTGCCTGTCTTTTTTATAGGATGCCATTATGGGCCTAAACAATGGATCGTTTACTTCTACATCAATAGTCTCCAAATCCAACGCAGAATCCAATACATCAAGTGTGCCTTCTCCACCATCCGCCAATGGATGCAAAATGGTTTCAATAGCTGAATCAAAACGTTTGATCCCTTTATGTATGGCTTCACAAACTTGGAGTGCAGAAAGAGATCCTTTGAATTTGTCCGGTGATATTATAATTTTCATTTCAATTATTTATATATAGTGGGATAATTTAAATCACCTCAAATTCAACCTTTGATCCCTTTTTTCTATTTTCCTCAGAATAAATAAGTATAGAATTGTTTGAAATATCAGATTGAATGTAAGTATGATAATGCATTCCCTGAAAAGTAGTTTTTTCAACTATCCCCTGATATTTTCCTGATTTTACTATTTTCAGTTTTTCAGGTCTTATTCCTATAGCACCAGAACTGCCATTTAAAGACAAATAGTTAATCGGCCCCAGAAAATCAGCAGCATATTCCGATTTCGGAAAATGATAAAGTTCTTCTGGTGTGGCAACCTGAACCATCTCTCCTTTTCTCATGACCATAATCCTATCTGCCACTGACAAGGCATCAGCATGGTCATGGCTCACCATAATTACTGTGACTCTCTCTTCACGTAAGATGTCAATCATTTCTTGTCTGATTATGGCTTTAAGTCTGGAATCCAAACTACTGAAAGGCTCATCCATCAGCACAACCTCCGGATCCTTTGCCAGTGCAATGGCTATGGCTACCCGTTGCTGTTGCCCTCCGGAAAGTTCGTGAGGAAAGTTCTCTGACTTATCAACCAATCGACAGAGTTCCAGTAATTGATCTACTCTTTCTGTTCTTTCTTCCGCACTCAAAAAGTATATCTCGGAGGCAATATTATCTCTGACTGTTTTAAAACGCTGAAGTTGAAAATTCTGAAAAACCAATGACACAAAATCATATCCGGGCACTAAATTATCAGCAGGGCCTTTGATAATTTGATCATCTATCAATATACTCCCCTTGTCAGCATCCTCAAGTCCGGCAATGAGCCGCAGCAAGGTACTTTTCCCTGATCCACTTTCTCCCAATATGCTTATGACCTCTCCTTCGTTGACATCAAAAGAAATGTCTCGAATGGCATTTACCTGCGTATCATAAGTCTTGCTGACTCCTCTTACATTTATTACCGACCCCATATACTTCAAATAGACACAAAGAACATTCGTTTTTTCATCTTTAGCAAATGTCTGATCAATAGTGAAAAATGCTAAAGATAAAGTAGGTGAAAAAATCCTTCCGTACAGCTCTGTTCCTTTCATTATTTGTTTACCATTTTATCACAAACAAATAATGAAGGCAGGGTTTTATATTAAATTTAAAAATCTCATTTTCGCATTAAATTTGTGACATAGCCAAATTGTCTTATTTTTGGATGTCTTATTGAATATATATGAACCAGAATATTGAGAAAGTACATTTTATTGCGATTGGGGGTTCAGTAATGAGCAATCTGGCGATTGCCCTTCATAATAATGGAATAAAGGTATCCGGATCTGATGACAAAGTGTATGACCCTGCCAAATCAGCTTTGGAAGCTACAGGGTTACTTCCGGCATCATTAGGATGGTACGAAAACAATATTGATGACAGTCTGGATGCTGTAATCCTTGGCATGCATGCCAAAGCAGACAATCCTGAATTGTTAAAAGCCGAAGAATTGGGAATAAAAGTATATTCTTATCCTGATTTTATCTACGAACAATCAAAAAACAAACAACGTGTCGTTATATGTGGTAGTCATGGTAAAACAACCATTACTGCCATGATTGTACATGTATTAAAATACCACAACAGAGAGTTTGATTACTTAATAGGAGCTCGTATCAATGGAATCGAGCAAACCATTCAATTGTCTGATGCTCCATTGATAATCATTGAAGGTGATGAATATCTGACATCACCAATTGACAGGGTTCCTAAATTCTTAAAATATCAACACCATATTGCACTAGTAAGCGGGATCGCATGGGATCATATCAATGTATATCCCACTCTGGACAGTTATGTAGAACAGTTCGAACTGCTGGCTGATGCCACTCCTAAAGCAGGCACCCTTGTGTACAACGAGGAAGATGACATGACTTCCGTTATCTGCAAAAAAGAAAGGTTCGATGTAAAAACAGAACCCTACTGCACACCCAAGTACAAAATAAAGAATGGACAATTCATTATTAAGAATGATGATGAGAAAGTAGCTTTAAAGATTTTCGGCAAACACAACATGCAAAATCTGAATGGAGCAAAAACTCTTTTAGGAAGAATAGGAATCACTGACGAACAGTTCTACGAAGCTATAGGTAGTTTTGAAGGCACGCAGAAAAGAAACAACTTGTTGGCTAAAAACAATTCCGTCTCTGTTTACGAAGATTTTGCACACGCCCCTTCTAAACTAAAGGCAACAGTAAATGCTTTAAAAGAACTACATCCTGAAAGGAAACTCACTGCCTGTTTTGAATTACACACGTTCAGCAGTCTGAATAAAGCATTTTTAAAACATTATAAAAACACTTACAATTCTCCTGAAACGGCGATTGTATTTATTAATAAAAAAAACCTGTCTCAAAAAGAATTACCTGAGATCAGTGAAGAAGAAGTAAGGAAAACTTTTCACCGGAATGACATTCTGGTAATAGATGAAGCAGAAAAATTATCATCTCTCCTATCCAATAAATCATGGAAAGATGAAGATTTAATTTTCATGAGCTCCGGGAATTTCGACGGTTTAGACATTAAGAAACTAGCTCATAAAATTACAGCTTAATCCGTTAAACCAAATAATCAGGATTTCCTGAATGACCACATATTTATGCAACTCAAATTAAGAAATCCGTTAGTATTTTTTGACCTTGAAACTACAGGTATCAACACAGCCAAAGACAGAATTGTAGAATTGTCCTTTGTCAAGGTTTTACTCAATGGTGAAACCACCATAAAAACGCTGAAAATAAATCCTACCATACCTATTCCTATAGAAACCAGTTTAATACATGGCATCTACGACAAGGATGTTGAAAATGAACCTACATTTAAAAGCATAGCCAAAAATCTGGCTGCTTTTTTGGAAGGATGTGACCTGGCTGGGTTCAACATCTTAAAATTTGATGTACCTGTACTGGCAGAGGAATTTCTCAGAGCTGAAGTGGATTTTGACATGAGCAGTAGAAAATTAATTGATGCTCAAAAAATTTTCCACATGATGGAAAAAAGGACATTAACTGCCGCATACAAATTTTATTGTGGAAAAGAACTTGAAGGTGCTCATGGAGCAGAAGCTGACACACTTGCCACCTATGAAGTTTTAAAAGCTCAGGTAGAGAAATACGACGGACAGGATGTTGTTGACAACCTGGGCAAGAAACTCGGAACTATCAGCAACGATATGGCTACCTTGCATAGCATCACCTCTTCTAATATGGTTGACCTGGCAGGCAGGATCATAAAGAACAATGACGGAGTTGAGGTGTTCAACTTCGGTAAGCATCGCCTAAAACCTGTTGAAGAAATTTTCGCTAAAGAACCCGGGTATTACGACTGGATGATGAAAGGAGATTTCCCATTAGATACAAAAAAGAAGTTGACTGCTATAAAATTACGGGGATTCAACAGTGGCAACTAATAATTCCCAATGCCATTTATTGAAAGTAAGGCTCGTTTTTTGTTAATTTGTAACAGTTCTATAATTGAAACGTTCAAAAAAATACTGTTTGTAAAATAAAAAAGGAACTAAATTGTTGTAAAAACAGTTGGTTGTAACAGAAAAGAAAAACTAATGAAGCTCAGGAAATTATATATTTTACCAATCTTGCTACTTACCGTAGCTACAGTATTTGCTCAGGAAAAAAAAGTAGAATTTAAAAAAGCACAAGATGACAACTGGCTGGTAGATATTGATGAAGCTTATAGGATTTCTAAGAAAACGGACAAACCAATCCTTGCCAACTTTACCGGAAGTGACTGGTGTGGATGGTGCAAAAAATTAAGAGCGGAAGTATTTAACAAACCTGAGTTTAAAAAATGGGCTGAAGAAAATGTTATTCTATTAGAACTTGACTTTCCAAGAAGAACGCAACTACCTGCGCAACAAATGGATCAAAACAGAGGCCTGCAGCAGGCTTTTCAGGTGCGTGGATTTCCGACCATTTGGGTTTTTTCCCTGGACAAACCTGAAGAAGCTAAAAACTATGCAATAACAGCTTATGGAAAAACCGGATACCTGAGTGGTGGCGCATCTAACTTCACAAAAGAAGTAGATAAAATGATTTCAAGGAAAACAGCTTCAAAATAATAAAGTACCAGGAATCAATCTTCGATTGATTTTTCTATCTGTTTTACCCCTCCCATTTTCCTGAATTCAGTTCTCCTCGAGAAATCTATTGCCAATAAAATCATGGCAATGAAGAATATCGCTGCAATAATCAAAAAGATTTTCTTAGACTTTTTCAACTCTTTATAGTTTATCAAAAAATAATTTCAACAAATTTAAATTTTGATACAAATATCACAATCCAATGAATGTGGATCAAGCAGATGGACTAAGAAAAATAATTCACATCGACATGGATGCATTTTTCGCATCTGTAGAGCAAAGAGATAATCCGGATCTCAAAGGAAAACCAGTAGCTGTTGGGGGCAGCAGACAAAGAGGTGTAGTAGCTGCGGCTTCCTATGAAGCCAGGAGGTATGGAGTACACTCAGCACTCGCTTCTGTCACTGCTTACCGAAGATGCCCCAACATCATATTTGTACCTCCCAGGTTTGATGTATATAAAAAAGTATCCGAACAAATCAGGGAAATATTTTTAGACTATACAGATTTAGTAGAACCTCTCTCTTTGGATGAAGCTTACCTGGATGTGACCAGCAACAAAAAGGGCATGCCATCAGCCACTCTCATAGCCAAAGAGATAAGGGCAAGAATAAAAGAAACCACAAACCTAACAGCATCTGCAGGTATTTCTATCAATAAATTTCTGGCCAAGACCGCATCGGATATCAATAAACCAAACGGGTTAACATTGATAAAACCTGATGAGGCTACCAGTTTTATTGAGAAATTGAAAATTGAAAAATTTCATGGTATAGGAAAGGTCACTGCAAAAAAAATGAGCAGAATGGGCATTCACTGTGGCCTGGATTTAAAATCAAAATCTCTTTCATTCTTACAATCCAACTTTGGAAAAACAGGAAAGTATTATTACAATATTGCCAGAGCTATTGATGAAAGAGAGGTAAATCCAAATAGGATTAGAAAATCAGTAAGTGTAGAAAACACTTTTGATTATGACATTGTCGCTACAAAAGACATTATTCAGGAATTAGAGATTCTTTCTGATTCGCTTTTTTCAAGGATAGAAAAATCAAAATCATACGGAAGAACACTCACTATAAAATTTAAATTTGATGATTTTACTCAAATCACACGGAGTAAAACTTCTTTTGATTTTCTCAGATCAAAAGAGAGTATTATCAACTTGATGAAAGAAATAGTTCAGACCGAAACCAGTGAATTTAAACCCATTCGTCTTTTGGGAATTGGTATCTCTAATCTGGAGCATGAAGGAGAAAATCACTATATACAACTCACTCTGGATTTCTGATCAGGTCAGAGATTGCAAATTAAAAATATCAGCTTTGTTAGTAATGATATACGCTTTGGATTCCGTTAATACAATGGGGGTTTTCAATAATTGAGGGTATTTGTGGAAAAGTTTAATATAATCTTCTTCTTTAAAATGATCTATTTGAGATTTAAATCGATCCATAAAACTAGATTCTGCAATTATCAGATCTTTAGAGTCCATCTTCAAACGAAGGAGCAAATCCTTAATAAATGAAATGCTAAGGCTAACTTTTGATGTGTCGTATTTTTTTATATGACTACTCAGTATATTCATGTAAGCCAGTGTTTCCTTACTAAAATTATCCTCTCCATTGTACACTATGGTCATTTTACTAATTGTAGTCATTCTATTTTCAATTTACTCTTTTCAAGTATTTCAAAATTAGAAAGAGGAGTAAGCACCAACATTGACATCCATCAATCAGCATGTTTTTTTTACATGACTTTAATCACATTTTAGCAGAGACTTCTGATAAAAAATAGAGATATTCATTTTTTATCTCTCTATACTTTGGGATGAATTGAATAAAAATTCATCTTTGTCAAACAAAATAGAAAGAACAAAAATTATGGAGATCAAAGGAAAGTTGATAGAAAAATCAGAAACTGCAAATGTCACTGCAACATTTAAAAAAAGAGAATTTGTACTGGAATACGCAGAGAATCCACAGTATCCTGAGTTTATCAAATTTGAATTAATACAAGATAAATGTGATCAGCTTGACGGATTTAATATAGGCCAGGAAATCAATGTGGCTTTTAACTTGAAAGGCAGAAAATGGACTGATCCTCAAGGAGTGGTCAAATATTTCAATTCCTTACAAGCGTGGAAACTTTCGGCAGCACACGACATTACAGTCGGTACACCAAGCAATAAGCCTTCTGTAGAGCCTGAAGCTCTATCGGGTCAATCGGAACCTGAATGGTTACAAAGCACAAGTGGAACTGACGGAGATGATTTGCCTTTCTAAAGCGTGTTTTATATTAATCTTCAAAAAAACTCCAACTTATTTAAGTTAAAATTTATCAAGTGAAATTTTATTACTATTTTGATGTATAAATACTAATAAAATTTATAGAATTAAAGCATCAACCAACAACACCTATTAATATAATTATTGGCTATGAATGTAAACAAACCACGAGTAATAAAAGATTTCGAAAAACTGGATGAATCAATTCGCGAACAGATTAAACTGGTATATCCGGAGGGATTTGTGGACAACTTAATATCTTATGTCAACAAAGACGGACAAAAAGTGAGTGCATTGCCACTGGAAACAGATGAATTTTACTATCTGGTAAGAATGACCACCAAACAAGCTGCCCAAATCATTGACGAAGACGATGACTTTGATGATGACGGTATATTAAAATCTGAAGTGAAAGAAGATTATGAAAATAAGTATTCAGATTTAGATTATTTATCGGACAATAGCGATGATGATGGTGGTGATGATGATGACGATGATTACGACTGATCATCGTGTCGTTTTTATTCTTTTTTCCTTCTCAAACCTGTCAATTGCCAATTCGATCAGTTTACTGATCAATTGGCTGTAAGAAATCCCACTTGCCTCCCATAATTTAGGATACATACTGATTTTTGTAAACCCGGGTATAGTATTTATTTCATTGACGATAATTCTATTGTCTTTCGTTAAAAACACATCTACCCTTGCAAATCCTTCACAGGACAATGTCTTAAAAGTCTTAATGGCGATATCTTGAATCTGAGATTGTATATCAGATTCAACCTGAGCTGGAATATCAATCTTAAAACCAGAAGCATCAACATATTTGGCATCATAAGAATAAAAAGAATCACTAAAGCTAATCTCTCCCACAACTGAAGCTTTTGGGTTTTCATTTCCCAGTATAGCACACTCAATCTCTCTTCCAGCTATGAATTCTTCAATAATAATCTTATTGTCATATTCAAAGGCCTCCTTCACCGCTTTTATATATTCCTCTTCTGTATCAGCTCTATTGATGCCTACTGACGAACCTAAATTCGCAGGTTTTACAAAACATGGAAGTCCCAATTTACCTTCAACATCATCAAATGACGGGATTTCATCTTGAATTCTTAGTGTTATAAATTTTCCGATTGGCAATCCGGCATCTCGCAGCAGGCGCTTCATCACATCCTTATCCATACCAACAGCCGAGCCCAATACACCTGCTCCAACAAATGGAATATTTGCCAGTTTCAACAAACCCTGAATTGTCCCGTCTTCGCCGAAGGGACCGTGCAAAACAGGAAAAACAACATCTATTTTCTGATCAAACCCTGAGTTAGTAAAATTAGATATTTTCCCTCCACTCTGCGGAATTAATGCCACTTCATCGCTTTCAAGATTAAGACTAATCGTTGCATCGTCATGGCTGTTAAGTAAAATAGAAGTACTTTCATTGAGAAGCCAGTTACCCCCTTTGTCTATCCCTATTAGTATTGGATTGAACCGCTCTTTGTCGATGGCTTCAATGACATTTTTAGCCGATTTTAAAGATATCTCATGTTCGGCTGACTTCCCTCCAAACAGTAACGCTACATTAATTTTCTTCTTTTCCATATTCTCATTCAAATATAGCAGGCAATTAGCAATGTGCAATTATTCGTGCACAATTTTCAATTTCATTCAAAATATCATGAGTTGTTTCAAAACAATTTCAGCTTTCATCTCTACATTTATATATATCCAATATCCTAAATAATTGATATCTCTATAATTTTGAAACAGAAGCTCAACAAAAGATTTCAATTGATCTGTAGATTAACAATTCAATTGATTAATTTTCCATTTTTAAAAAACAATCATCTCGAATGGGTGAAAAACTTCAGGATGTTTTAAGAATATTAAAACATTTAGCCATAGTTTCGGCAATTATATTATGCCTAATTGTCGGATTTTTCTACATCTATCTGCCTATCGTCACCAATCATGGTGACTCAATATCCGTCCCCAACCTGGAAGGTAAAGACATTGAATCTTTAGAAGAATTTATGGCCAATAAAAAATTGAGATATGAGGTAGAACCTGATTCGGGGTATTCAGCTAAATATCCTCCTTTAGCAGTACTTAAGCAATTTCCTCTGCCAAATTCAAAAGTGAAGGAAAACCGAAAAATTTACATTACGCTAAATGCGAATAAACCTCCGGTGATTCGGGTGCCCAATCTATATGGATACTCTTTAAAGGATGCAATGCTTCAATTAAACAGTCTTGGACTAGCGGTCGGGGTTACCAAATATGTCCCCGAACTTCATATCAACACTGTATTAGAATGGAGTTACAATGGTAAAAAAATGAAACCTGATCAGGAAGTGCCCAAAGGATCAAAAATTGATTTTACCCTGGCAGATGGAGCTGGAAATCAGAAGTTTCCTATCCCAAACCTTATCGGTCAGGATTTTGAAGATGGAAAAGTAGCTTTATTCGGTATGGGGCTGAAAGTTGGTAACTTATTTTTCAAAAAAGAGGGCATCATCGAAGTGGAAACCAAAGACGAATTGGGAAATGTAGAGTTGAAAGAAATCAAAATTGGCCAGGGAAAAATATTCAAACAAAAACCAGCCAGTCAGCAAGGGTCTATAAGGATAGGAGAACCAATAGATCTTTGGGTGGTAGAAACCGATTCCGTTGATTTATTCGACATTCAGGATTTGGATTTAGGGAGTGAAGAAAAATCAGAAGAATAATTCTCAAAATAAAATCAACCATAACTTATTGCGTTAGGTATTAGTAAAACCGAATTTAGTGAACAGATTATTTCTATTATTACTCTTTTTTTTAATTAATACAACTTTGCTGGCGCAATTGGAATTGAGACCTATTCCCAAATTCCACTCAACCACCACTCCCTCCTATTCCAACGGAAGGACTACCGCTGCTCTGGCAAAACTTGACACGATCTCTCTTCCATTTTGGGACGATTTTTCGTTTTCATCTCCGGGAGTTGACACCACACTTTGGCAAAATGGCGTAGGTGTATTTATCAATCCTTCCATAGGCATCAACCAACCTACCATCAATGTAGCTACTTTTGATGGTATAAACTCTACAGGCAGGCCTTACAACTCAGAATCTGACTTTGTAGCACCTACCGATAGCCTTATATCACAGGCAATAGATTTGTCTGAAGTACCTATTGAAAAAGAAAACAGCGTGTACCTGAGTTTCTTCTGGCAGATGAAAGGCTGGGGTGAGCTGCCAGATCCTAAAGACTCCATTCGGGTTGATTTTCTCAACCGCAACGGAGAATGGATTAGAAAATGGTCGGTAGCAGGACTCCCGGCAAACCTTTCTAACGACTTTCAAAAAGTATATATTCAGGTTTCAGGTTCGCAGTTCTTTCACGAAGGGTTTAGATTCAAGTTTCAAAGCTATGGGAAAACTACAGGGGCATTTGACAGTTGGCACATAGACTATGTATATTTAAATCAAGACAGAAATACCAACAACGAATCTATTTTTGATCATGCAGTAACGAATGAACCCCTATCCATTTTTAAAACTTATACTTCCATACCTTATTCACAATTGTTTGCCTTTCCTGATACTATATTTTCTTCTGTAAAAGTTACATTGTCCAGTTTTGAAAACAATATACAACCGGTAGAATACAACTACATTATAAGAGATGAATTGGCAGGTCAGGAAATATTCCGTGAAAACAGTACAATCAATCCACTTTCTGCTTTTGGCAGGGCTGAAGTAGAAACAGAGGTGATTGATCATTCTATCTTTAATGAAAATACAGATTCGTTGTATATATCTACAGAATTTGAATTTATAAGCGGTGATAATTATTTCATCAAATCAATCAATAATGGAGGAGCCGATACTACTTTTCTTGTAGATGAAGAATACAACTTCAGGCTAAATGACAATGTAAAAAAAGTATTTAAGATCCATGATGTATTGTCGTATGACGATGGATCTGCAGAATTTGCCGCAGGAATAAATCAAAGTAATGGACAAATAGCCATTGAATTTGTACTGGCAGAGCAAGATACCATAACCGATATTGACATCTATTTTCCATTGATCAAACCAGTAATATCCTCTGGAGAACAAATGAATCTTTCAGTTTTCAGGAATCTTTCAGGGGAAACAGGTTCAATTTCAGCTAAACAAAATTTCGTTATAGAACCCAGTGATTCAATCAATCAGTTCACTCGTTATACTTTCGAGTTTCCTGTAGTAGTTTCAGGCACTTTCTACATCGGGTTTCAACAATTCAAAGATGACTTTATTGGCATAGGCTTAGATAAGACCAACAATCAGGGAAGTAAAATATACGTAAACACTGAAGGAGATTGGAATTCGAATGTAGTAGTAGAAGGAAGTCTGATGATCCGGCCTATCTTTGGAAAAACCAACTACGACCCCAATGCGGTAGTAGGAATTGAAAAAGATAAAGCAGAAAAATTTCTTCAATTCTATCCAAACCCCGCTCAAAATACCATCAACATAAAGGGGACATTTGATCAAATAGAAATGTTCTCTATTTCGGGAAGATCAGTAAATTTATCAATTTCAGAAAATAAAATTGATGTATCAGGATTGACCAACGGAATTTACATCCTTAAAGGAAATAAAAACGGCAATTCTCAAATTGAAAAGGTAATCATAAGGCACTAAATCCTTTCAAGAAAGCCTATCTTTATAATCATTGTAGCCAAACGTTCTAACCAGCTCAAGCTCACCTGTCCTTCTGATGATTCCAATGGAAGGATGCTTTACTCCGTTAAAGGTAGTGGTCTTAACCATAGTGTAGTGAATCATATCCTCAAAAATTAATTGATCACCAACATGAAGCTCATTGTCAAAAGAATAGGTATCCAGATAATCTCCTGCAAGACAACTTACACCACCGATTTTATATTTGTATGATCCAATGTCCCTATCGGTATGCCCTTGCTTGACTTTGGGTCTGTAAGGCATTTCCAAACAATCCGGCATATGACAAGTAAATGAACCATCAATTATGGCAGTCTTAACACCTCCATTTTCAACTATATCTAACACAGTAGTCTGCAACTCTCCAGTCTGCCAGGCCACAGCACTACCTGGCTCTAAAACCACATCCACCTTATACTTCTCTTTAAATTTCCTAAGCAAGTCGATCAAGTGATCAACATCATATCCGGCTCTTGTAATGGCATGCCCCCCACCCATGTTTACCCATTTCACTTTTTTCAGTTCATTACCAAACCTTGCTTCCAAAGCTTCCAGCACACCTTTTAAGGCATACGAATCTGACTCACACAATACATGAAAATGAAGTCCATCAATTCCCTCTGGAAGACCATTGGCAAAATGTTCCTTCGTCATTCCTAATCTCGAATCCGGAGCAGACGGATTATACAAATCAGTACTTACATCAGAAAACTCAGGATTGACTCTGATACCACAGGAAACACCCCACTTTTTAGCTTTCTCTCTATACCTTTCAAATTGGTTAAGAGAATTAAAAGTAATATGACTACTTGATTGCAATATCTGATCAATTTCATCTTCGGTATAAGCTACCGAGTAAGTGTGGGCTTTGCATTTCATTTCCTCAACACAAAGCTTTACTTCATTAAGAGAGCTTGCTGTAGCCCCTTTAAGGTATTTTCTAACCAATGGAAAGGCACTCCACATGGCGAATCCCTTAAAAGCCAGAATAATATCTACGCCTGTTTCACTTTGTACCCGCTTTAACAACTGTAGATTCTTTTCTAACCGAACTTCATCCAATACAAAACATGGCGAGGGAAATTTTTCTTCCATAATACTGGAAATCTAAACTTCTAAATCTATCTCATGCATTTCGTTCCAGGGTAATCCGTACTTTGGAAGTTCTGCCATGAAAGGATCAGGATTCATCTCTTCTACATTGAAAACACCTGCTCCGGACCACTCGCCTGTTAGCACCATCAATGCACCAATCATTGCCGGCACACCGGTAGTAAAAGATACTCCTTGTGCTCTGGTATCGTCAAAAGCATCCTGATGTTTACAATTGTTATAAATATAATAAGTTCTGATATCTCCATCTTTCACTCCTTTAATCCGACATCCTATAGACGTCTGCCCATTGTAATTTTCAGCAAGGCTTCCCGGATCCGGCAACACAGCTTTCAGAAATTGCAATGGCACAATCTCTTTACCTTCGTACATTACAGGCTCAATAGAGGCCATACCTATGTTTTGAATTACCCTTAGGTGAGTAAGGTATTCATCTCCAAAAGTCATCCAAAAACGTGCTCTTTTTAATGATGGAAAGTTTTTAACCAACGATTCCAGTTCTTCATGATAAATCACATAGGAATTTCGGGCTCCTATCTCAGGATAATTAATTGATTTTTTAATTTCATGGGGTTCTGTTTCTACCCACTTACCATTTTCATAATATTTGCCTTTTTGAGTTACTTCCCGAATATTTATTTCAGGGTTGAAATTAGTAGCAAAAGCCTTCCCATGATCTCCTGCATTGCAATCAACAATATCCAGGTAATGAATTTCATCAAAATGATGCTTTGCAGCATAAGCGGTAAATATACTTGTAACACCAGGATCAAATCCACAACCCAGAATGGCTGTCAGGCCAGCTTCCTTAAATCTGTCTTGATAGTCCCATTGCCATTTATATTCGAATTTAGCCTCGTCTTTTGGCTCATAATTGGCTGTATCCAAATAGTGCACGCCTGTTTCCAGGCATGCATCCATTATCGTTAAATCCTGATATGGCAATGCGACATTAATTACTATTTTGGGTTGCACTTCATTGATCAAACTGACCAACTCAGGTACATTGTCTGCATCAACCTGAGCAGTCTTTACTTCTACCCCCAAATCAGTCAAAATATCTTTTGCTATAACATCACATTTAGACTGTGTCCTACTTGCTAAAGTGATATTTTTAAACAGATCAGCAACTTGTGCACACTTGTAGGAAACCACTCTTCCAACACCTCCGGCACCTATAATCAATACATTTGACATTTACAATATTCTTAATAAAATGATAGGAAAATTTAAAATTTAGTCGTAACTATTACGCTTTATAAAAAAATAAATATAAAAAAACTCAAACATTTACCAAATAAAATATTTTTAGCTATCTTATAGACTCCAATAATAATATAGAATACAATGACTCGCTAGAATTATTAAAAAACTAACAAAAACATGATAACTAAATACCGAATAAATCCTATCGCTAAATTAATTGTTTTAACATTAATTATTACAAGTTGTGTTTCTCACAGGGACTACATCATTGATTCCGATTACAGTTATGATGGAAATTTCAAAAGGTATAAAACTTTTGATTTCATTAAAAATGCCAATGAAGATACCCTACACAACAGGGAACTTATCAAAACTACCATGATGAACCGTCTCGGTGCGCAAGGATATAAAATAAGTGAGACAAAACCTGACCTTCTCATCATGTATAAAATATTTTATGATGATTTTTATCTTAGGGGCTATAACCAACCAAAGTTTGAAACCTGGGTTGGTACGAATTCATTCTTAAATACCAAACAAACACAAAGCACAAGACCATCAGTTGCAAATCTCGACCAATATGAAGACGATGATGAAGCACGTACAGGGGAATATATGGAGCAAAGGTATTGCATGCATGAAGGAACCCTTCTTGTGGTATTTTATGATAGAAAAAGAAAGAAAACCGTTTGGCAGGGATATGCTTCCGGAGTGTTCTCACGTGCTGACTCCAAATCTGACAGGCACATAAAAGCTGCCACTTCTAAAATATTTAATGAGTTCAGGCTACTTGCTGATGGATTTTTACTCAAGGGATAAGAAAAATAAAAAAATAATTTTAAAGCCATTTCAATTTGAAGTGGCTTTTTTTATGCGCTATTTTGAGTCCTGAAATGACGATCAACCGTGAATAAGATATGCGGTTCAAAGTTGTTAGTATAGGTAATTATTAAATAAACAAAAAAATTCCATTATGAAAAAAATGTATTCCGTTTATGTGAGTTTCACTAAACCCTTGCTTTTCTTATCGTTTTTGCTGGTCATGAGTTGTTCTGGCGACAAAAAGGCCTCTACCACCGAAACTCCCAGCCAACAGGAAGAACCCAAAGAAGCCCCAAAACAAGAAACCACAGACCCTGATCCCCTGAAAAACAAAGGGATAGGTCCTGTAAAGGAAGTAAGCCTTGGAGAGATCGATGATGCCATTGCCACAGAAGGTAAAGCATTGTTCGAGCAACTCTGTACCGCATGCCACAAACCTACAGAAAAGTTGTTGGGACCTGCTCCAAAAGGAATCTTAGAAAGACGTTCACCGGAGTGGGTAATGAATATGATTATAAATCCTGATGTAATGATACAAAAAGATCCAATCGCCAAACAACTTCTGGTAGAAGCCAACGGAATACCTATGGCCAATCAAAACGTATCGCAGGAAGATGCTCGGAAAATTTTAGAATACTTTAGAACACTTTAAATCAAAGGCTCTTTTACCACATGTTGAAATATGATCAAAAAGTGGCTTATACTTATGTAAACAAGCATTTGCAGTAAATTAAGTTTTGGTCTGAAAATTGAAATGATTAATTTTATAAAAAAGATAACTGTAATTACAAATATCTCGTACTAAAGGACTAGTTTAAAAATTAAATAAATATTAAGACATGAAAAAAACAAATTTATTATTAGCTATCGTAGCGATGGTTGCTATTTCATTCAGTGCTTTTGCCGGAAATGAATACAAAATAAATACTAAATCGAGCAAACTAGAATGGCTTGCAAAAAAAGTAACTGGACAACACAATGGTGACATCAGTATAAAAAGTGGAAAGTTGATCTTTGATGGCAGCAAGTTGTCAGGTGGAGAATTTGTGATTGATATGACAACTATAGGAGTACTGGATTTGGAAGAGGGATCTAAAATGCATGGAAAACTTGTCGGTCACCTAAACTCAGCTGACTTTTTTGATACTTCTAATTTTAAAGAAGCAAGTTTCAAAATCACTTCAGCAAAAAAAGCGAAAAGTGATGCTGGAAATTATGAAATCACAGGAGACTTGACCATCAAAGGAAAAACAAACTCTATAACTTTTCCTGCCAATGTTGATAAGAAATCTGCAACAGCCAAAATAGTTTTTGACAGGTCAAAATTCGATATTCGATATGGTTCTAACAGCTTTTTCGATAACCTTGGAGACAAAGCCATTTATGATGATGTGGAAATGACAGTGAGCTTAGTAACAGAATAAACTCAGTTCCATAAGATATTATTAAAGTCCCTTACAGGGACTTTTTTTATGCATTAAAACAAAGAATAATTACCTCCCTTTCGAAATTTTGAGGTATCTAAAGGTGACATTGTTCTATCCTTCATATACTTCTTTACAGATATGTGAAATAAATTCTCAATTGATTCAGACATTACACCATCACCTCTCATCCTCCTACCCCATTGGCTATCATTTACATTTCCACCATGCAGGCTTTCAATTTGATTCCAAACTTTTTCAGCTCGCAATGGAAAGCTTTTGCTCAGCCAATCTTTGAAAACCAAACCAATTTGACCATTTAGCCTCACAGTAGTATAACCAGCTCTTATAGCTCCGGCTTCTGCTGATTTTTGAATTATTTTAGGAATTTCATGGTCATTCAGGCCGGGAACTATTGGTGCAACCATCACCATAACCGGAATACCTGCATCAGCGAGAATTTTAATCGTAGAGAACCTGTTTAAGGAAGAAGAAGTTCTGGGTTCCATCTTTCTCCTTAATTCTTCATTTACAGAAGTTATAGATACAGCAACGCATACAAGGTTGTTCTTTGCCAGTTCTGAAAGGATATCCAAATCTCTTTTAATCAGGCTATTTTTGGTAATTATGCCAACCGGATTCTGATATTTCAAAAACATCTCTAAGAGTTTCCTGGTAATACCAAACCTCTTTTCCAATGGTTGATAGCAATCCGTGTTTCCCGAAAGCATGACAGTAGCAGGCTTCCATGTCTTTTTCAAAAACTCTTTTTCCAATAATTCTGCTGCATTCTTTTTAACTACAATCTTAGATTCAAAATCCATTCCCGCATTAAACCCCCAGTACTCATGTGAATTTCTGGCATAGCAATAGACACATCCATGTTCACACCCTTGATAGGGATTAATCGAATAACGCCATGAAAGGTCAGGGCTATCATTTCTGCTGACAATACCCTTTGGTGATTCGAAAAATATATTTGTTTTAGGAATAGCTGTTTCATAGTCATCTATCCCGTCTGTATTTTCTGCATCAACAAATGTTTTCTCAAATCTGTTACCCGGTTTTATCTGTGCTCCTCTTCCTTTAAATATGTTTTCATTTTTCGGTAATTCCATAAATCTATCTGCTTTATAATTTGAATGTAAAATACTAATAATATTAGTATTTTACATTGTTTATTTTATGAATTAAATTTGCTTCTGATTCCAGAAAATAGATTTTTATAAAATAAAAAGAACAGTATGAGAGCAGAAATCCACACCGCAAAAGGTGTAATGAAGATTGATTTTTATGAAAAAGATGCACCTAATACGGTAAAAAACTTTGTTGAATTGGCTAATCATAACTTCTATGACGGGTTAACTTTTCACAGGGTATTGCCTGATTTTGTAATTCAGGGTGGATGCCCTAATGGTACAGGTGCAGGTGGGCCGGGATATCACATCAATTGTGAACTTGATGGTGAAAACCAATACCATGACAGAGGAGTGCTTTCAATGGCACATGCAGGAAGAAATACAGGAGGCTCTCAGTTTTTCATCTGCCATTCAAGAAATAACACTGCCCATTTGGATCGAAACCACACCTGCTTTGGAAAGGTAGTCGAAGGCCTGGAAGTAATTGATATGATCAAAGAGGGAGATGTAATGGATAAGGTAGTAATTATTGAAGATTGATCAACTTTTGGTTATTAAAAAATGGCTGTTTCATTCAAATTTGAAGCAGCCATTTTTTTATATGCCTTGTTCTATCATTTTTTTCAACTCTTCCCCATTCCATGGTTTACTCATACAACCATCGAAATTAAAAGCTTTCATGGCATCCCTTATCACCTTATCATTGATGTACTCAGAAATGATAATTTTTTTAGTATTAACGTATAACTCACCCACTTTGACAAGTAATTCAATGCCTGTTAGTTCAGGCATACGATGATCTGCAATCACTACATCGATTTGATTTGCACTTAGAATATCCAGAGCCTCTTCACCACTCTCTGCCACAAAAACAGTGTAATATCTCTTAAATGCTATCCTAAATACATTCAAATTTTCCTTTTGATCATCAACATACAAAACATTCATCCCCTGCTATTTTAAATTACATTGTCCTTATCACGAAAGGACTATCAAACGATTCAATAAAATGATTTTGGGGAATTTAAAATGCTTCCCTTACAGAAAGGTAAAATGCTGATTGCCCATTGTCAGTAAAACCAATGTCCAAACGAATGTTCATTTTTTCATCTTTCAATGCCTGAAACCTTCCTCCTAAACCATAAATGAACCTATTGTTATTCCAACTAAAATCTCCTAAGCCAGAAGCTACATCTCCCATACCGGCAAATACCACTCCCCCAAACCTCCAAAACAATTCTTGTCGTACTTCAGCTTGCAAAAAATATGACTGCCTATCGATATATAGATTTTTATGACTTAATCCCCTCAGCCTGTCATCTCCTCCCAGCTTTGGCAGTTTGTAGAATGGCATGTTGGTACCAGAAGTAAAATTTGCTCTAAACTGTAATGCCAGGATATTTTTTTTACTTAAAAGCTTCATGTACTTTCTGTAGTCCAACAGATAAGATGCGTAATTGTATTGACCTGCAAACCCTTCGTTAAAAAGTGTAATTCCGGCATTTAAAAAAGTGCCATCCGTAGGATAAAGTGTACTATTCCGGGAATCATACAGAAGCCCGGGACCTATACCCATATTGCGTCCTCCATCAATTCCGATAGCATTTGAATTTTCCAAATCCCCACCCACAATCACTTTACGAATATCATTGTACTGCAAGTCATAGAGTAAACCGACAAACAGATTTTGATTTACAGGTTTCATTACCCGCCCTGAAACACGGTAAAAACGGTCAGTATAAAGTTCTCTATGATCAGGATCAGTTTGATTGCCTATACCGTAGAAAAAATCGGGAAAATTAAAATACCTGATAATGGTATTGATGTTCAAACCATTTTTAAGATATACATCAATGTCCAGAGCAGAAAGCACCTGCTTCTTTTGAGTGTATAAAAAATATGGTGAAATCGAAGTAGGACGGTAAAACTCATTGGCCTCACCGTCCTTATCTTTCAATACCATAAAGGCAATAATACCATACATAAATCCGGTCTCAGGAGATGACCCTAAAGCAGGATATACTGCAAAACTCGTCTTTTTGGTTTTGGTAGTATCAGCCTGACTAAAAGCTGAGAAAATAGATACCAACATCAACAGAATCAATAACAGTATAGGTTTCAGTCGGTATTTATTCATTTTTAAATATTAAAATTTGATTTTTATAAAGGATCATTTATCCAACTTAATACCTAATTCTTTTAGCTGATCTGGTGAAACCATCGATGGTGAATCAATCATCACATCTCTGGCTGAAGTATTTTTAGGAAAGGCAATATAATCCCGAATAGATTGTGATCCGCCAAACAAGGCACAAAGTCTGTCAAAACCAAATGCAATGCCACCGTGAGGTGGAGCTCCATATTCAAAAGCATCCATCAAGAAACCAAACTGAGCTTTAGCTTCTTCCGGGGTAAATCCCAGATGATCAAACATCAATGCCTGAGTCTCTCTGTCATGAATTCTGATTGATCCACCTCCTATTTCCACTCCATTGATTACTAAATCATAGGCATTGGCTTTAACCGCTCCCGGATCGATATCCAACAATTTCAAATCCTCTTTGTTAGGAGAGGTAAACGGATGGTGCATGGCGTGATACCGTTGAGTTTCTTCATCCCACTCCAATAACGGGAAATCAATTATCCAAAGTGGTTTGAAAACAGAATCGTCTCTCAACCCCAATTGGTTACCCATTTCGAGACGCAATTCATTCATTGCTTTACGGGTATGGTCTGTATCTCCGGATAACACCAACAATAAATCTCCCGCTTCTGCACCTGCCGCTTCTGCCCACTGCTTCAAATCTTCTTGCGAGTAAAATTTATCTACAGACGACTTGAAAGTACCGTCTTGGTTACATTTTAAATAAACCAGCCCTTTCGCTCCTATCTGAGGTTTTCTTACAAAGTCAGTTAGGGCATCCAATTGTTTTCTGGTGTATTCTGCACATCCCTTTGCACAAATAGCAACCACCAGTTCCGATTGATCAAATATGCCAAATCCTTTTCCTTTTGCCACACTATTGATCTCTACAAACGGCATTTCAAAGCGTACGTCCGGCTTATCAGAACCGTACAATCTCATAGCATCGTCGTATTGCATGTGTACAAACTCGCCTACTTCGATACCTTTCACTTCTTTGAATAGAAATCTAACCAACCCCTCAAAAGTATTTAAGATATCTTCTCTGGTAACAAATGACATTTCACAGTCAATTTGAGTAAATTCAGGCTGGCGATCTGCTCTTAAGTCTTCGTCCCGAAAGCATTTTACTATTTGGAAATACTTGTCAAAACCTGACACCATTAGCAACTGCTTGAAAGTCTGGGGAGATTGCGGCAGGGCGTAAAATTCTCCCTGATTCACACGAGATGGTACAACAAAATCTCTTGCGCCTTCCGGGGTTGATTTTATCAATACAGGTGTTTCTACTTCCATAAAATCCTGATTGGACAAATAAGATCTTGTAGCCTGGAGCATCTTGTGTCTCAACTTCAACTTACTACTCACAGGATTTCTTCTCAAATCCAGATAGCGATACTTCATCCTTAATTCCTCTCCACCATCCGTATCGTCTTCTATCAAAAAGGGAGGCACCTTAGATTTGTTTAACACCTCCATTTTCTCCAC
Organism: Reichenbachiella sp. MALMAid0571; assembly: GCF_040151475.1. Lineage (NCBI taxonomy): Bacteria > Pseudomonadati > Bacteroidota > Cytophagia > Cytophagales > Reichenbachiellaceae > Reichenbachiella > Reichenbachiella sp. MALMAid0571. The sequence continues at coordinate 183,509 of NZ_JBDKWG010000151.1, forward strand.
TTTTATCTCAATATCTCCGGTAGGAATCTTGTCATTCTTCGAATATCTCTCTGTAACAACCCCGGTGGCACTGATCACAAATTCTCTACCAACGGATGTAGCCAAATTTATTAATTCAGTAGAAGCCTGACCTTCTTCAAATATTAGCTGTGTCACCCCATAACGATCACGTAAATCTATCCAAACTACTCCTCCTTTGTCTCTCAATGTCTGTACCCAACCGCATAAAGTTACTGTTTTACCTACTTCACTGATCCTTAATTCACCACAAGTATTTGTCCTAAGCATTCTTTCTATCTTGTTTATTCGTTGAAATTTTGAGAACCGCAAATTTAATAATTGTGGTCGTTTGGGCGTTATCTACTTCTACTTTAATTTTGATTTTTCACATTGTATAAATACTCCCATGATTTTGAACATTCTCCTTTCGTTTTTACTTCTTTTTTCTTCTTATCAATCTGACAAGCTGGTTAAAATAAAGGTGAATGAATCTATCTCTATGTCTATTCCTGAAAACTTCAGGCCAATGACCGACGATGAAATTGCTGACAGGTACTTTACTATCAAACGGCCTCTGGCTTTGTTTACCGATCCGGGTATGACTATAGATCTTGGAGTAAATAAGTCCATCACACAATGGAATGAAAAGGATTTGGAGATTATGAAGAGCTTTCAAAAATCCAACATCTATAGTTTGTACGACAATATAGAAATGTTGAGTGAAGGCATTAAAGAAGTAAATGGCAGAAAATATGCCTATTTCGAGTTTGTATCTACAGTGAAAGAGGAAGAAGATGTTTTTGTAAAAAAAGGATCAATCAACAAATATACTTACATACAATATACCCTGATCAACGGAAATTCACTGGTATTTAATTTTTCATGTCCCTCCAATATCAAAGCAACCTGGCAAAACGTAGCAAATGAAATCATGCAAAGTATGGAAGTAAAAAAGAACCTTCAATGATTCCGGGGTTACACAGCGACGAAGCTTTTATGAAGCAGGCTCTGACTCAGGCTAAATATGCTCTGGAGGAAGGAGAAGTGCCGATTGGAGCAGTTGTGGTTTGCGACAATAAAATTATAGCCAGGGCGTACAATCAGGTAGAAAAACTAAATGATGTAACTGCTCATGCTGAAATTCTTGCGATTACGGCTGCAGAAAACTTCCTGGGCACCAAGTATCTCACACAATGTCGTTTGTTCGTAACATTGGAGCCATGTACCATGTGCGCAGGGGCATCCTATTGGTCGCAACTCGAAGGAGTAGTCTATGGTGCCAGTGATGAAAAAAGAGGATATTCTGCTCTTGCTCCCAAGGCATTTCATCCCAAGACCAATGTACAACATGGTGTACTGGCAGAAGAGTGTGGCGAATTGGTAAAAGATTTTTTTACGAGGTTGAGGGAGTAAAACAGTTATCAGACAAATAGGCCACTAACCAAACAGCCCTGATAAATTTCTTCAATACATGCATAGATTTGATTCATGAAAATCATTGGTCACCACGTCAAAAAAGGCTAGTTTTACAGTAAATTTTTAATACATATAAATAATACAATTATGGCATTCGAATTACCTTCATTACCCTATGCTCATGACGCTCTTGAGCCGCATATCGATACTAAAACTATGGAAATCCATCACGGGAAACACCATAATGCTTATGTAACCAATTTGAACAATGCTATTGCCGGTACGAACATGGAAGGCAAGTCTATTGAAGAAATTTGTGCGCAGCACTCTGATGTTCCTGCTGTAAGAAACAACGGCGGTGGACACTTCAACCACTCCCTTTTCTGGACAGTGATGAGCCCAAATGGCGGAGGCACTCCTTCAGGGGATTTGGCAGCAGCTATTGATGTCGCTTTCGGTTCATTTGATGCATTCAAAGAGACGTTTGCAAAAGCCGGAGCAACCAGATTTGGTTCTGGTTGGGCATGGCTTTGTGTCAAAGATGGCAAATTAGAAGTTTGCTCATCTGCCAATCAGGACAATCCTTTGATGCCGGGTGTTGGCTGTGGAGGCACTCCTATTCTTGGACTTGATGTATGGGAGCATGCTTACTATTTGCACTACCAAAACAGAAGGCCTGATTACATTGCTGCATTTTTTAATGTAGTCAACTGGGATGAAGTAGCGAAAAGATTCGCAGCAGCGAAGTAATTTCTGAAAATACTTTCCATAAAAAGTCATTCTTCGGTGTTCGGGGAATGACTTTTTCAATGCATCCTATCCCCTCTTACCTCTAAATTTTTCATAATATCGGCTTCAGCTACGAGAAACTCTCTCCACCGGTTCATTACATATTCCTCTCCCATATATTTCTTAGCTAAGTCCAGGAAATTGGCATAATGGGCAGCCTCAGACACCATCAATTCATAGTAGAACTTTTGCAGGCCTGTATCTTCCATGTTTTTCCAAAGCAATTTAAAACGTTCACAACTTCTGGCTTCTATCAGTGCATTGAGCAGTAGTTTTTCCACCAACTGTTGATCTCGACTGCCACCTTTCCTCACAATACCATTGATAGCAATCACGTATTCATCTTTGCGCATCCTGCCAAGGGAGATTCCCCGTTTTTTCATTTCATCAAGCACACGCTCAAAATGACTCCATTCTTCAGCTACAACACTTGTCATCAATTCTACCAAATCTGCTTTTTCCGGATATGAAACGATCAAAGAGATGCATGAAGAAGCTGCCTTTTGCTCACAATAGGCATGATCGATCAGAATTTCATCGAGCGACTTTTCTGCAATATTTGTCCACCTTGGATCTGTAGGGAGATTGAGTCCCAATACAGTTTTGTCAAAATCACCTTCCATAAGATTATCTTTTAATCAAAAAACAACCATCGACATCCAATGTCGAATATTTTTTTCTGTCCCGGATAAAACGGAGTAGCAAAATACCCATTGTCAGGAGGTTGATTGACATGGGTCATTTTTACAAAAATTCTTAACTTTTTAGCCTGGAAATTCAGAAATACATCTGCCGCAGCATACGCCTTCATTTCAAACTCATTTTGCAAATAAAATTGCTGAATGACAGGATCGTAGTAGTTTGCATAATACGCCGATTGCCAACGCACATTTATCCCAATCTGAATGGGCATGTAATCATTAAACCAAACGCTTTCATAATACCAACGGCTGCTACCAAGCAAATCCGGCACTCTGAATACTCCTGATCCGCCTCCTGCAAGCAGGGTATAATTCACCTGATTGTCCAAATGAAAATGTTTTCCTAAATTCAAATCCGCCCTAACCGAATATCGGTTGATGATCGCAGTAGAAGAGGATTGAGAAGGTGCTTTGTCGGTATTGAAAAATACATACTGGTCAATGCTGGTGATGGAAACTTTTGGTTCGATAGACAAAAATGAAAAATCATATTTTGCAGAACCTTCTATGCTGTTGACAATGATTGGGTCAAAATCATTGGACCATTCGAAATGATTGCCAAGATATTGCTCCGACAAAAACGAAGGATTGTAAATCGCACTGGTATAAGAAGCGTTTACATATTTATTTTGAAGAAATCCTTTCAAATAATATTGTCCCCCATCCAAAATCTCAACATTTCCACCTACAATATTATTATCAGTGATAAACAGCTTGATATCACCTCCCAGATAAGTTTCACCTGTATGTCCAAAAGGATCAGAATAAACATACCTGTAATTGATGTCTCTTCTTTTTAAATAAGCACTATAGAATAAGCGATTAGACAGCTTGCCCTTCATGCCGAATTCATTGGTAAATTCATTAAAAGTAGCTGCATCAAGGGTAGAGTCAGACCTGATAAATATATTATCAAAATAATCTTTGTCGCTTGTAGTTCCAGAAAGAGGATAATCATTGAATTCATTTTTGATACTCTTTTTATCCATTTTATGATAGACCTGAAAAAATGGCTTCACCGTGTACTGTTGGTACGCATGAAAATTTACTCTTGAATCCTTACTCTGTGCATTCACAAGGCTAATGGGTGCATCTGCATATTGAAAAAACTCCAGTTCCTCGGCATCTAATGGCAAATTTACCCCACCTGTTTCACGAACGGCATGTTCAAAACGAAGGGCATGAAACAACAGCGTATAATTTTTCTTTTTTGATTCGTAATAGGTGTAAATATCCAAAATGGAAGACCTTGTATTGTTATTGTCTCCGGTCAACGCAACCTCACCTACTTGCCGTTTTGAAGACATTTTATAAATATCAAACCCAACATTCCAATTTGGTTTTACATTTCTGGAAAAATTAAAATTAACTTCAGATCGTCCATTGCCACCAAAGACCACATTCAAATCCATATAAGGGGATTTTGTATCATAATACCTGAACTCCTCCGGATTGAGCATATAAGGATCATAGGCACTGAACCCTGATGTCCTGCCTATAGTTCTGGGAACGGAATAGAACACAGGGTTCATTGCCGTGCCGTTTACACCCAAATCCTGATAATAGACAGATGTCTTTTTGATTACTTCAAAATTTTCCAATTGATGCAAGGTGGTATCGACATGCTGGAAAGTAGTATCATTTTCACGGATTTTACTTTCGAGCGTAAAAGCTGTTGAATGAGCTCCATACACCAGCTTGGTAGAATCATCAATAATCTGGCTAAATGCAGAAATCGACACAAAAAAAAGGATGGTAAAAAAAGATATTTTATACTTCACTACTTACTGAATTCTCTCCTGTGGCTCATTTTTGAAACTATCTACAATCAATTGTTCAAATTTATCACCTTCATCAAGGAATTCTATTTCAATAGGCAAATAAAAAACAGGCATGCTGGATAATTCTTTAAATTCCCTGATTTTTGTAGCATCTTTTTCTGTTGTTAGAATTGAAACTACCCCATCAGCCATGCCCTGATTATAAGCCGTTAATATACTCTCCATATCAGACTTAGAAAAGTGATGGTGATCGCCATATTCTAAATGGCATAACAGATCAAATTCTTTCTCTACGTATTCCACAAGATGTTTACTATCTGCCAGTCCGCTTACCAGTATTACCTTGTTTACGAACTCTAATTCATTGCTAAAAATTGCTATCGGAGCTTGGTATTTTGTTTTGGTAAAAAAAACAGGCACATCGGTTCTCAGGTATTTCCGTGCTTCTTTTACGTATGCTTCACTAGAAGTGATCTGTTCTTGACATTTTGTAAAAACCAATATATCCGCACGTGAAGCACCATTTCTTGCTTCCCTCAATCTACCATAGGGCATCAAATGATCCTCAAAAAATGGACGGCCATAAGTAGAAAGCAAAACATTCAGATTTGGTCTTAAAGTTCGATGTTGAAATGCATCGTCGCATACCACCACATCGCAATCTTCATGTTCGAATAGAATCTCCGGTATAGCCATAACACGCTCCTCTCCTACAGCCACGGGTATTTTATTGCCAAATTTCAACCAAAACTGGAAAGGTTCATCTCCTAATGTAACAGCTGTATCTTTATCATTTGCCAACCGAAATCCTCTGGTTTTCCTCTTGTACCCACGGCTCAGAATAGCTGGCTTATGCTCATTTCTTTCCAAAAGCCTTACGATATATTCCACCATCGGGCTTTTTCCGGTACCACCAACTGTCAGGTTACCCACCGAAATAACATTGACATCAAATGCTACAGACTTATATGTCCCGATATCATAGAGGTGATTTCGAAGAGACGTAACCCAACCATAGATCAATGCAAAAGGGAATAACAAAAACTTCATTGGCGCAATTGGTAATAAAGCGCAAACTTATCTATTGACAAGGAACATTGGGCAATGTTTATTTATCAAATACTAGTTTAGTAGAAAACATTAGCTTGCCCTAAATCATATGAGTGACATTGGTCAATTCTCCTGTATATTTCCGGGTTTTCACTCCAAATTTCTCAAGAAAGTCAATCCCCTCATCAGACTCCAGCCCTTTGTATTCTGCATAGGATTTAAGATAAGTTACTTCCCTAATCCCGGTAGAGTATATGATTCTGGCACAAGCAAGACAAGGTGAAAGTGTTACGAATAAGGAAGACCCATCAACTGACGCATTATTTTTCACCGCATACAATATGGCATTTTGTTCTGCATGGATAGCCAGAGAGCAACTTCCCTTTGAATCGGTAAAGCAACCTTTTTCAGGAAATTCCTCATCGCAGTTATGTGTACCTGCAGGTGGCCCGTTATAGCCAATTGAAATAATACGGGTGTCTTTCACCAAAACAGCACCCACATGCCTTTTGATGCAATGTGATCTTTTGGCCAGATTTACTGCCAATTCCATAAAAATATCTTCGAATGCCGGTTTACTCATGGAAACTGATTTTATTCAATTGGCAAGTTATACTGTTTGAATAACAATCTAATATTTTCTAACAACGATTGAAATTCAGAAAGTAAAATTGTTCCCACAAACAGAAAAATAATTTCTCAATCAGAGTATGAAACCAAAACTGATAGCATTCAATTCAGGACCCTTTCCTTTTGAAAATACCTTGTTGAGGTCATAGTTAATAAAGAAATCGGTTTTGTTATACCCTACCCGGGCACGAAGGCCATACCTGAAGTTGTTAAGGTAAAAATTGTCATGGTCTTTGTCTTTCTTTTTATCACCATTGTCCTTATACACGATTTTAGTTTTAGACCCCATTCTGTAACCAACGTAAGGTCCCATTCCAAACCTAAAACCAATTTTTCGATAACGTGTAACGCTCACATTGCCATGTCTGACAATATTGACTTTCCTTTTCCCATAGGAATAATCAAGCATTGGTATCACTTCAAGATTAACAAAAGAAGCAGTTAGTTTGCTTTTCAAACCCTCTACAGAATCATCTTCCTGAAAAGTAATGCCATCAGTACCCTTTACTATTCTGGCATTTCTATTTTCGAATTTCCAATTGTACCAGCTTACTCCATATCCCCAGTTGATGAAGCCTTTACCCCCGGTAGATATCCTGTGGTTTCTTTTTAAAGCAACATACCACGAACCCCATGGCTTAACACTGTGCAGGTTATCACTGGCTAATCCATCACCACCCAACCAATTATTCATACCTAAATCAATATTGAAGCTTTTCTTATGTTTTTCTACTTCATCTTCAATCTTCTCTTCTTTTTCAGCATATTTATAATGTTCAACAAAATCTTCTACATCATCGCCCAAATCGTCAAAATCATTGGATTTAATTTCAACTTTATAGTTGGCAATAGAAAAATCTATATCTGCCCTTTTTCTATGAAAATAATAGGTGGTATCCTTTTCCCATTTATTCTGCTTTTTTTTCTCTTTCTTGTTTTTAAAAACAACAGTATCGGCATGCATATTCAGGTCTGATATTATTTTATTCAAATCATAATCTTCCAGTTTCTTGAGGTCATCCTGACTGTCCACTACAATGGCTATTTTTTTATTGCTTCCCAACTCTATATACACTGTGTCTTCTTTATTTACACCAACTTCAGCACCCAATGATTTTGAAAGAAATAAAGGAAAGAATAATAATATGACTAGTAATTTTTTCATGCTTTTAATATTGACTTTTGATAGCTTAAACATCCCGATAGCTAAAGCTCATTCTATAATTCTAAAGTAATTCCAAAACTTACAGCATTTAGTTTTGGCCCTTTGTCTTCCACAAATACAGTGTTCAAATCATAGTTGCAAAAAAGGCTGAAATCATAATCCAGCTCTATTTGAACCCGTGCACCATATCGAAGATTGTTGATATAAAAAGTGCTTCCTTCCTTGTCTTTTTTCTCCTCACCATTTGCATCCTTATATACATTCTTAGTCCAGCTATCCAAACGGTATCCGGCATAACCACCTATACCTATTTTAAAACCATTCGGGCGAATATGCTTGGTGTATCTGCGCTTTCTAGATTCCGGATCTTCTACTCTCTCTTTACCATAAGAAAAATCAAAAGTGGGAATCAATTCAAGGTTGATGTAGGATACAGAAAGTTTACTTTTTATTCCCTCTATTTCTGTGTCCTCAATGAATTGCACTTCATTCGGATTTTTTAATACCCTCACGTTTTTGTTTTCAAATTTCCAACTGTACCATGTGGCACTTCCTCCAAAATCAACGAAAAGAGGCCCTCCAACAGCTATTCTTCTAAAATATCTCCCTCCCGCATACCAGGAACCTACAGGTTTTATGGTATATAGTTTGTCTTCTCCACTAGGTAAATTTCCATCTTCCATCCAATTATTCAACCCAAAATCCACAGCGAAATAATTATGGCTCAAGCGGCTGGTTCTATAATCCGATTTCCATTTTTTTATTGGTTTTTCTTCTTCCTTATCAGTAAAAGTCAACCTCACCTGCTCTCCATTAGACAATACGGCAGAAATGGTATCATGAGAGTTAAGGTCATTGATATTGAGGACTTTTGCTGAAGAAACCGGCACTGTTTCAATTGGTGGTACTACCACAGGATTTACTTCTGCCCTTTTATCCACTGTAATGACAGTATCTTTCAAAAAACGTTCTCCGGAATCATCAGTAATCTGAACCAATCCATCATCTCCTGCAGAATCAATATTAAGGTTGATTTCACGAATCATTTCATTGATGTCAAATTCTTCTAAAGACTTGAGGTCTTCCTGATTATCCACATATATGATCAACTTACTGTTGTTACCCAACTCGATAATAAGCGTATCTGTCCGTTGCATCATGACATCTTTTGCAACCAAATTGCTAAGACAGGTAATAAAAAAGCAGGCAATGAATAAAATATTTTTCATCGTATTATTGAATTAATTGTATTTCTAGTTTTCTGATTTTGTTTTATTCATATCACTTTTAGGATTGAATATGTAGTCTTTTGCATCCCGTACATCGGCAAGCAAGTGGCCCGGAAACCTTAAAATATCTCTCAAATCAGGCCTCCGTCTTTTTGTTGTGTCCAGCTTGGCTATAATCACTACCCTGTGAGGATTTACTTTCTTTTTAGAAACTTTGTATGTGATGGTTACCGATTTTGAATGCTTTCGTGTCTCAATTTTTTGCTCTTCTTCCGCTTCTACTAACAGATCATCCAGACCATTTTCCTCCTGAAGGTCAACAAGCATTAGGTCAGGAACAATGTCTTCGTCTGCTTCCAAAAACCTTGAATTGTCTTTTTTATGTTCTTCAATCGAATCTGAATTTTGTTCCTCGCTACCCAATGCTAATGTCTCATTTTTCAGAATATCTGGAATATCCAATTGTTCAATATTGACATCAGTTGGCAATTCAGGTGGTTTGATTGCATTTTTATCCAACTCAACAATGTCATTTTGCTGCGTTTCCATTTCACGATAATCAATATCCACTTGTACTATAGACATGACTTCTTCTTCACCAGAAAATATTTGGTAAGTCACCAGGCCGCAAGCCAAAATCAATAAAATTGATACAGCAATTTTGAAGTACCAAAATGTAGCTTTCTTTTTCTTTTTATCGAGAAGTGCTTCCAGGTCGTTCCAGGCTTGTGGGTCTGGGGTCGATGTACCGGATGCCAGTTTTTCTCTAAAAAGTTGATCTATCTTATTACTTTCCATTTTCTATTTTTTTCGGGTCTGCTATTTTCTCAAGCTCTGCCAATTTCTTCTGCAACAGTACTCTGGCTCTACTCAACTGAGATTTGGAGGTATTCACATTGATACCTAATTGTTTGGCTACCTCTGCGTGGGAATATCCTTCTATTGCATATAAGTTAAACACTGTCCGATATCCACTCGGTAAGCCATAAACCAGTGCCATTAAATCCTCTACGTTGAGTTGAGCACTAACAACTTCAAAGTCTATTTCCTTATCGGCTGATTCTATCTCCACTTCCAGATACATAGATTTATTTTTTCTCAACCAGGTCAGAGATTCGTTGACCATGATCCGTCTCACCCATCCCTCAAAACTACCTTCATGACGAAACTGCGAGAGCTTGTCAAATACAACCATAAAGGCTTTGATCATGACATCCTGCGCTGAATCAAAATCACAGATATACCTTCTGCAAACTGAGAGCATAAGTGGAGCGAACATCTCGTATAACTGTCTTTGCGATTTTTTATCGCTTTTCAGACATCCCTTGATGATCTCATCTGTGTCTTGACTTTCAATTTTTATCGTCATTATCAGGCGGTTCAATGGGTAGATGACAAAGAGTAGGAAAAGGTTGCATACCCTGTATATTTTTCAAACCTATTCAAAGTTACAGGTATTTAAACACAAAAAAACCCGCCATTAGCGGGTTTTAAGTGACTTTCTTTTATCATTACTTTTTTCTAATCGTCTTTTTTTACCGAACTCAATCCATCTTCATCTATTACTGAGACTTCCGGACTCCCTTTGTAGTGGACACTACTCATGCCAGAGGCTTCTACATACAACTTGTCTCTGGCATATATCTTAGCCGATGATGCTCCCGAAGCTTCTATGCTTGACGACCTTGTAGTCAGGTCATAAGCCCTTAAGCTGGATGCTCCGGAAACCTCTGCTTCGAACGAATCTGTATTTCCTGATAAATTGACGGAAGAAGCTCCTCTAAGCTTCATCTCAATATTTTTACTTTTAATATTGATATCGGCAGTAGAAGCACCTGACAAATTCGCATAGAATTCCGATGTTTCAAAGTCGGATATATCATAATTGGTTACTCCAGACCCTTTTATGCTTTTTAATTCAGGTAATGAAATATAAACCTTGACAGGCTTTTGTTTAGAAGACTTTAAATACCTGAACTTGTCGGCATCAAACTCTACAGAGAGTACATCACCTATTTTTCGCACATAGACTTTGTCAAGGTATTTATCCTCTCCTTTCACTTCCACATGATAGGCATCTTCCCTCGACACAACAACATTTAAATTTCCTTTAGCTTCAATTTCCTTAAAATCTTCCAATTCAAATAACCGTCCTTCACCAAAAGTCATGTCGTCATCTATATGTTTTATTTCTGCTTTGCCTTGTGAGGGTTCAGGTTCATCTTCACAGGTAATACAAACCAAACCATTTTCAGTAAACATCCACTTGTTAGCGTCCATTTGCCAATACTTATAACCATACTGGCTGATACTAAAAATGTACTTGAGATTTTCCTCCATTATAAAAACCTGATTGTAAGGCACGTACAATGTCATGGCTAATTCCTGAGCACGGAAAACAGCATTTTTCCCCAAAGAAAGATTTGAATCAAAATATAAATTTGATCCTTCTTCACTTACATTGTAGTTTATCATCTCCGCATTTTCAATAGAAGATTTTCTGGAATTTCCCCGAGACTTATAGCGCATATCCAACTTGTACAATGAGTCTGCATGCCCCCTAAGCTTCAAATTCACCATATCATAATCCTCTATTCCCGCTTCTTTCAGGCCTAAGATTGCATTCTTATTTGTAAAATCATACGTTCTGGTTTCCCTATATTCACCTTCTGAACTAAACTCGCTTACTACTTTTGGTACAGAGATTCCAATTCCAATCATACTTAACACCCAAAGACCGAAGATCGTCCACCCCATAGTAGCATTCAATACCAGCTTCTTCACCAAAATAGAAATACCAATTAAGGCTATTCCCAGGAATGGAATAAAAGACGCTCCAAAAATGGATATGTATCCAAAAGTTGGAAAACTGTTTCTGATCAACTCTATAGGTACGTCATGAAAACTAACCAAATTACTCCAACCTGACATAAAACCAAAGACAACTGAAGTAGCAACGATCAATCCTATCATACCTGCCAGCCCAACCCCAGTAATAAACAATCCTGCTATTACCCTCAGAGCTTCTACTATAAATCTTGAAGCCGGCCCGAGAAGTTTCCCCAATGCCTGGAAAATAGCTGCAATCACACGGAAAGGAAACAATAGGATTTTTACAAATAGTTTTTCTTCACCCTCCTTAACATTGAGACTTTCTTTAACGTTGTGCTCTATGTTAGAGAGGGTAACAGGCTTTCCCTGCATTTGCATTTTTTCAGTGATGGTATTAGCTTCTGGGGTAATAATCCAAAGAATAAGATATAAAATGAGCCCTGAGCCACCAAGAAAAACAGTGAGTACAAGTATCAGCCTAATCACTGTAGTATCAACACCAAAATATGCTGCTATCCCACTTGCTACACCTCCCAACACTCTGTTTTCAGGGTTTCTATACATCTTTTTAAGATCTTTATCTTCCCCCAAATCATGAGATCCGGGAATCACAATCCAAAGTATGATATAAGCTATCAATACTACTCCACTAATCGGACCGAAAAGGACATTAAGAAATAATAGCAATATGATTAGTCTGATCCATAGCGGGTCTATTCCAAAATAATGAGCTATCCCAGAGGCAACTCCACCAAGAATTCTCTTCTTTTCATTACGAAACAACCTTTTGACCACTGGTTCTTCATCGGCCTCAGTACTTTTTGATTTTCCTTTTGGTTCTGCTTCCTCTACAATATCTTCGTCTTCATGAATTTCCTCAAAATCGGCTGTAGTACCCATAGTAGCTATCAGAGCTTCAACATCATCTATGGTCACTACTTGCTTGCCTTCATCCAGTTTGGTTAAAAAGATTTCGGCTATACGACTCTCAATATCCGCAATAATCTCAGAGCTGTCTTCATATGGTGAGAAATAAGAATTAATAGACTCTAAATATTCTTTTAATTTACTGTAACCATCTTCCTCAATATGAAAGATAATGCCACTGATGTTTATACTTATGTTCTTTTTCATTTCGGTACTATTTTATACTTTGCTGGTAAAGGCTCTTACCAATTAATTAGGTTAGATATTATTTGGCCGTTTTTTTTGATTCTTTTTCTTTATTAGAAGAGATTTTCTTGATGGATGTTGCAAGTTCATTCCAGGTTTCTTCTAATTTCCCTAAGAATATACTTCCTTCTTCCGTGAGTGTGTAGTACTTTCTCGGCGGTCCGGAGATCGATTCCACCCACTTGTAATCTACCAGACCGGATTTCCTTAGCCTGGTAAGTAATGGATAGAGTGTTCCCTCTACTACTATGATCCTGGCAGAAGTAAGTTCTCCCAGCATATCGGATGCGTAAACCTCTCCACGAGAAATGATTCTAAGAATGCAATATTCCAGAATCCCCTTCCGCATTTGCACTTGTGTATTTTCAATTTTCATTTTGCGTTTTTTACTTTTAAAAAGCAGTAGAAGTAATTAATTACTCCCACCACTTTTATCCTTAGTTTTTTGACCTCACTACCCTATACGGCAAAAGTACCTTGCAAAGCCAAGTACCTAGTGATAAAAAGTAAATATCGAGTAATATTCTTTATATAATTACTTTATTTATAAATATAATTATATAAATAAGTGAAATTTCTTCGGTATTAAAATGTGAGCTTAATGCTTTTCTTTCCTGGATTTGATTTTTTCAAGAGCTTTTTTTATATCATCTTCTGGTTTTATGATGGTGTAGTTTTCCCAAAAAGAACCATCATAATATTTAGCAGCTTCCTCAGAAAAAACCATTTCAGTTTCGGCTACTTCATTTTTCTCAAACGGCTGTACTCCCATGAGATACCTGTCCGTAATTACCATTTCTGAAACAGAATGAAATGTAGAATTAAATAACTTTTTCTTCCAGTTGCACTTTATTTTCAATTCATTTTTTGAATAGTACAAATACCATCTTCCTTTAAACTCTCTATATTTCACTTCATAAGTTACTTGTAGTGGGGTGAGTTTAGCTAATCTTGGTTTGTCTCTTATCAATGACTTTCCAGCCTCCTTTACGATATCATCGGCATAATGAAACCTGACTTCACTTATGGCCAATGTCTTCTCCTCTATATAAATCTTTCCGGTATATAAAAGATATCTATCTTTAGGTTTAAATGATATTTCAAAGTGCCTTTTTCCATCTAACACCAAAATATCAGACAACTCATAGTCATAATATTTCAAGACATCCTGAGCAAAAAGAAGTCCCGGATTCTTCACAACGTCCAAAAGTAACATAGTATATGGCCCTCCCATCAACTTAAACACCAAAGTATCCTGTGCTCTGTAATCTTTACTACGAAATCCCTTGTTAATTTTTATTTGGTCTCTTCCAGGCTTTTGATAAGGCATTTTAAAAACTTCCAATACGCCCTGGGAAATATCCACGTATCCATTGTTTTTCTTGATTACTTCCCGATAAAATGTAGTCATCAACTCCGGATTAGCAGAGTAATTTTCCGGTATTCTGGACAATGCCGTTCTCAGGATATTTTCTGCCTCTCGCACCACCAGTTCTTCCATAATGATAATGGTAGGCTTAAGTTTAATTTCATTATCATTTTCTTTAAACGATAAAATACCTGCTTCAAAAGATTCATATCCAATATTCGAAAAGACCAGGTTTCTATCCAGAAACTCCACAGGTATTTTAATAGAAAACTCACCATTGGAATTGGCTACTGTACCTATATCTCTGTTTCTTACAAAAACATTACATGCCTGAATGGGCTTATTTGATTCTTCGTCTAATACGATACCAGATATTTCAATAAATTCTGCCTGTGCGTTGACCAAATGAACTGATCCTGCAAAAACCGTAAAACAAAGAAGAAATAACTGTTTTTTCATTTTGGGAAAAAAAATATGGTTTTTGAGATATGCTCTATTTTGATGAACTGTAATTCTAAAAACACTCCATCAATTTAATTTTTAAATTTGATAAAACATTGTTGTTCTCACTCATTGTTCAAAATAAACTGAGTGATATATTATTTAACAATATTTTACTGATCTGTTATTTTTTCTCATTCAACAAGTTTTTGTCCTAAATCAACCTAAAATGGCTCATTTCATTTAAATGAAACCCTTGTATTGATTTCAGAACAATTATATTTGCCACCTTATTTACAATAAAAACTTACTAAACATGAAATTTAAAGCAGGTGTTTTAACAGGTGATGAAGTAACAGAGCTTTTGAACTATGCCAACAAAAATAATTTTGCACTTCCAGCAGTTAATGTTATCGGTACAGATACAGTAAACGGAGTATTGGAAACAGCCAGAGATTTGAACTCTCCGGTTATTATTCAATTTTCGAACGGTGGAGCAGCTTTCTATGCAGGCAAAGGGTTGTCAAATGAAAACCAACAAGCAGCTATTGCAGGTGGTGTTTCTGGAGCACATCACGTACACTTGATGGCCGAAAAATATGGCGTTCCGGTAATCTTGCATACCGACCATGCCGCCAAAAAATTACTACCATGGATTGACGGTTTGCTAGACGCAAGTGAAGCTCATTTTGCTAAAACTGGCAAACCATTGTATTCTTCTCACATGATTGACCTTTCGGAAGAACCAATAGAAGAAAACATAGAAATATGTAAAAAGTATCTGGAGAGAATGTCAAAAATGGGAATGACTCTGGAGATTGAATTGGGAGTAACCGGAGGAGAAGAAGATGGTGTGGACAACACAGATGTTGATAGTTCTAAACTATATACCCAACCGGAAGAAGTGGCTTACGCTTATGAGGAATTGGGTAAAATCAGCGATAAGTTCACCATTGCAGCAGCATTTGGAAATGTTCATGGTGTATATAAGCCTGGTAATGTAAAATTGACTCCAATTATTTTGAAGAACTCTCAGGAGTATATCAAAGAAAAATACGGAACAGGTGAAAACCCTGTAAATTTTGTGTTCCACGGTGGATCAGGATCAACTCGTGCGGAAATTAGAGAAGCTATTTCTTATGGTGCTATCAAAATGAACATAGACACTGACATGCAGTGGGCCATGTGGGAAGGAATTAAAAACTTTTATATTAAGAATGAAGGATACCTTCAGACACAAATTGGTAACCCTGAAGGAGATGACAAACCGAACAAGAAATATTATGATCCAAGAGTTTGGTTAAGAGCAGGTGAGGTTTCTTTTGTAGAAAGATTGAAAGGTGCTTTTGAAGACTTGAACAATGTAGGCACTAATGCTTAATCTCTGTATTTAGCAGGAAACAAAATAAATGAAACACATCCCCTTTTTGCAGGGGATGTGTTGTATATAGGCTTTTCGAATTACCAAAAAGACTCCCAAGCATGAACAACATATCAGTAATAGGATCCGGCACTATGGGCAATGGCATAGCACATATATTTGCCCAAAATGGATATAATGTAACTCTTATCGATATCTCTCAAACTGCGTTGGACAAAGCATTGCTGATAATAGACAAAAATCTGGAAAGACAAATTGCCAAGGACTTGATCTCCCGGGAAGACAAGCTCTCTACGCTGACAAAAATCACTACTTCCACAGACCTTGCCTCCGGTGTAAAAATTGCCGATCTGATAGTGGAAGCTGCTACAGAAAATCTGGATTTAAAACTTGACATTTTTTGTGAAATAGATAGGAATGCTCCAAAGCACTGTATTCTCGCTTCCAACACATCCAGTATTTCGATTACTAAAATGGCATCTATCACTAAACGCTCTGACAAAGTGATCGGCATGCACTTTATGAACCCTGTGCCTGTAATGAAACTGGTAGAAGTAATTAAAGGCTATTCAACCAGCTCAGATACCACAAACACTGTAATGGAGCTTTCAAATAGATTGGGGAAAATACCAGTAAAAGTCAACGACTATCCGGGATTTGTAGCTAACCGAATATTGATGCCAATGATCAATGAGGCTATTTATGCTTTGTATGAAAATGTTGCGGGCGTAAACGAAATAGATACTGTAATGAAACTGGGTATGGCTCACCCAATGGGTCCACTTCAATTGGCCGATTTCATTGGGTTAGATGTCTGTCTTTCAATACTTAGGGTGTTGCACGAAGGTTTTGGTAATTCAAAATATGCTCCTTGCCCTTTGCTCGTCAATATGGTGGAAGCGGGAGCACTTGGAGTAAAGTCAAAACATGGTTTTTACGATTACTCCGTCAACCCAAAAGAGCCCACTGTGTCTGAAAGGTTTTTGAGTTAAAAACCAACTAAGAAGGCCTGTTTTTGATTGTAATATGCATTCAAGAAAACTATTTGAATCTCATCATCAATTCTGAAAAAAGAAAAATACAAATTATATAGATTTGTCCCTACATAAGATTTACTGATCAGCAAATGGCTAAAAAGAAACCAGCACCAAAGAAAAAAACCTCAACAAAAAAAGGAAGTAAAAACAACCCATGGTTAGTAATCATTATTCTTTTGATCATTTTTGGGGTAATCTTTTATGGTTTAAATGAAACAGGAAAATTTACTGGTGAACCAGTACTCAACAAACCATCTTCAAGCAGCAAAACGATAACTCCAAAACCCAAAACCGAACAAAATCAAAAGACTCAGAAAACAACCAAACCAAATACTGCCGAACAAAAGAAGATCGACCCAACTGACATTTCAGCTACCAATGGCCTGGTTGAAAAAGAAACAACAAATAAAAACCTACCGGAATATTCCAACTCCGAAAAATACTATTATACCAGTAGCTTTGACTTTAGCTGGCCGGCATACACTACCAATGATGCCATCGTGGAGCATCAACACTATACCCTTTCATACAATGAAAAATACGAACAAGCCAATTGGGTGGCTTACACATTAACAGCCGAGCACCTCAACAATGCCAAATTCCAAAGAAAAGACAACTTCAAATCAGACCCGGATATCATTACAGGATCCGCCACCCCTGACGACTATAAAAAATCAGGATATGACCGTGGACATCTTGCTCCTGCTGCTGATTTCACCTGGACTGAGGAGGGAATGGACGAATCGTTCTACATGAGCAATATGAGTCCACAAGTTCCAGGATTTAACAGAGGAATCTGGAAAGTACTCGAAGAACAGGTCAGGACATGGGCTAAGAAAAACAATACACTTTACATTGTCACAGGTCCATATATCAATAAAAAAACCGACAAAATTGGCAAAAACAAAGTGAGTGTGCCACAATACTATTACAAGGCTATTCTTGACATCAACGAACCTGAATTAAAAGCCATTGGTTTCCTACTCAAAAACGAAAAATCTTCTGAAGACATCATGACTTTTGCTATGAGTATTGACCAACTCGAAGAGTTTACAGGACTAGACTTTTTTCCGTTGATTCCAGATGACTTAGAATCAAAGTTGGAAAGGGAATTGAACAAAGGGCTTTGGAAGTGATGTTAAGGAGATAACCGTTATCCTTGTACAAGGTGCGCTACAGAATGACTATTTATAAACACATCAGTAGTCGTACTTAAAAACTCCCAAGAATTTAATATTTCATAATCCACAAAAAACTACCCTAGTTTTTCCTTGAAAAAATCTATGGTTCGTTTCCATGCCAGCTTTGCAGCAGCTTCGTCATAACGTGGTGTAGTATCATTGTGGAATCCATGGTTTACACCAGGGTAAATAAAAGCCTGATAGTCCTTTTTATTCGCTTTGAGAGCCTGTTCATACTCCGGCCATCCTTCGTTTACTCTTTTATCCAATTCTGCAAAATGCAACAATAATGGTGCATTGATTTTGGGTACATCTGCTAATTCAGGTTGTCCTCCATAAAAAGGCACTGCTGCCTTTAAATCAGAAACATTTACTGCCATACTATTGGAAATGGAACCTCCAAAACAAAACCCAACTACGCCTACATTTCCGCTACATTCCTGATGCTCCTTCAGGTAGTCATAAGCCGCAATAAAATCCTGCAACATCTCATTTCTATCTCTTTTACGTTGCATTTCCCTTCCTTCGTCATCAGTGCCGGGATAACCACCCAAGGGAAACAACGCATCTGGTGCAAATGTAATAAAACCTTCCAATGCCGCCCTTCGGGCTACATCTTCGATATGTGGATTTAGTCCCCTGTTTTCATGCACCACGATGATCCCCGGCAATTTATTACCTGCTTTGACTGGCCTGGTCAATAAACCCCGCATCTTCCCGGCTCCTTTAGGAGAATCATATTCTTTATACTCAGATTTCAACCTGTCATCATCAGGCTTTACTTGTTGTGCTTCGGCATATTTTGGTAAAAGGAAGGCTAAAATTGACGATACAGTTAAACCACCAACAGCGTGAGCAGATAGTTTATTGACAAATTTTCTTCGGTCGATTTTGCTGTGCACATAACTGTCGAATAAATCGTAAACCTCTTGGTTTAGATCTTCTTTCCTGATTTTTTTCATTTCGATAGTTTTATAACAACTGTATTTTTTGGACACCTGAATAGTATCATTGTGCTTTAGCTGCATCCAGTATGCTACGTGGTGTCCATATTTCATAAATAGGATCACCTTTGCTACTCAAACCACTATGATGCCATTCTCCATCCACTATTTCATAGTTGAAAGGTAACACTGCTCCTACCCGACTTCCATCCTTTGAGAAGAATTCAATAGTCTCAACATACTCACCATCTCTAGCGGTATAGGTACCTCCTCCGGTACCCGAAAATTTTGTAGTTTCGGTATTATAAGCAATCCATTGAAAGCGAGTGCCTGATAAAATTTTCATTGTTTTTCTAACCCCTGGTGTCCTTTTGGAAATTTCGCCATCTTGCTTTCTTCCCGTGATCAAATAAGCTCCTGCCAGGGCTCCTGGTTTCCCATCATCTATTCGGTTCCAGATTTTATCATCTCCCTCAAACGTAATAGTATCACCTGACATGTTGAAAACCAAGCCAGCAGTCTGCCCAACCATAGTACTGTCTGTAGTGTCAAACTCAAAAGTCAGGTTGAAAGTATTGCCATCGATCGTCCACGAACCTCCTAATGCCCCATCAAAGCGTTTGGCTTCCTTGTTGTAAAAAGTTTCTGCTATATATCCATCCATCACTATAGTCGTTATTGTCACATCTTCACCATTTTCATTGGTGTACGAAGTAGTCCAGGCACCCTGAATGGCTTCTGTATAGTCTGTCGTCTTCATTACTTCTGTCGAGTCGGTAGTTTCAGTTTCAACAGCATCGGACTTCTGGTTTTTGCAGCCAAATAGTAGGGAAATGGCACAAAAAAGGAAAAGGTTTATTTGGTGTTTCATGGCATGTTCTTTTTTCTCTGTTAATTTATAGAAAAATAAGATGATATCAGAAAATTCAAAACCATTTTAACTAGGATATACCCTTTCTTTTCCATTTGCCATACCAAATCAAAAAACCAGTAACTGGTAGCAATGAAGCAACCAAAGAGGCCAAAAATATCAGTATCCTTCCGGGCAACCCCAAAATAGTACCGAAATGAACATCGTAGTTCATCATGTGAAGGGTATGGTACAAACTCGACTTAGCATGAGTCCCATTTTCGAAATTCCCTTCAATAGGCCTTCCCGTATATCTATCAAAAACATAATGATCGGTGGTATATGTCAGCATATCAGGTTTGACAACCGCCACATTTATTGGGTCTGTTTTTTTATGAGGAATGCTGATTCTAATAAAATCTTTGGAATACCTTCCTCTGAATGACTGAGCCAGGCTATCCACAAGCCTAATCTGATCAAATCCTTCTGAAAAACCCGTTTCGTCCGACATTGGTTTGTCATAGACCAATTCGTTTTCTCCTGTGACTTCTCGTAAAGTATCCTTCACAGCTTTGAATCCCCAGAACAATCCGGTGACCACACTAAAAACAGAAATCCAAGTAACATAAAACCCTGTTACACTATGTAAATCATAATTCAGCTTTCTACCAGAAGAAGTCTTTTGAATAGTAAACCTTTGTTTTCTTACTGTTTTGTTGACAGGCCACCAGAGCACTATTCCGGTGATCATCATCACCAAAGTCAGCAGGGTAACCCAATGTACAATTTCTCTCCCAACATCTCCCAACAGCAAATTTCTGTGCAACGATCGAAGGTAGTTCAACCATCCTCTGTTCATATCCTGCAAATGAATCCATTCGCCAGTGTATGGATTTAGTTCAGCATGGTAATACGTTCCCTGGCCATACAGCAATACCTGAATGGTACTGGACTTGTCCCGAAAAAAGGCAGTTCTGAAATCTCCTTGAGGAAATTCCCTCTCAATAGTTGATTTGATGGTGGCTACTGAAATAAATGGTTCATCTCTGGGTTCTACCGTTTGATTATAAATAAACCTGCTAATTTCTGGAGCCCAGGTATAGATGGCTCCTGACAATGCAATCACAACAAACAACACTCCTACAACAAGCCCGATGTACAAATGAACCTTACCCAGGATTTTTTTGATTTTCATTCCTGATAATTTAATTATGAATGTCGTGAAAATACGATTTTGAAGAGATGTTTACTACAATCCTAAACTTAATCTTTTAAATCAGGATTATACTTCATGGGTTATCAACGTCATGAAGTTGTCAGAGAAAAGAATAACAATTTGTTTTTTTTCGCAAAGCACTACACTAGCTTAGCTTTTAAAAATTAACTATTTGTTGGTCTTCTACAGGCAACTCAAAGACCACACACGAACATAAATCATTTCTTCATGGATCGCAGAAACTTTGTTAAAACGATATCAGCTGTAACGGCAACCGCCATAATTCCGAATCAAACCTTTGGAAAATCACAAGCCAGCGTTTTAGACTTGTCATCAATACGCAAGGATATGTTGAAGCATTGTGAAGCAATATTGGATAAAAATGGTCCATACGGTAGTTACCGCAGTGGGTTGGGTAAACGTCCGGATTTATACTCTTCATGCGATGTTGCTATAATGAGAACAATAATGGGTGAAGACTTAATGATCACATTAACTCATGAACAAAGGAAGCAATGGATAGATCATATTAATTCATTTGCGAATCATTTTCATGGTAAACCCACTGATGGAAGTTATGGTGATATATTTGGCCATTCAGTTCATCACGCCAATGGTATGGTCATTGGGGCACTCGGTGTTCTAGGAGGAAAACAGAAATATCCGGTAAAACTATATGAAGAATTTAGTTCTGTAGATAAAATTTTCCCTTGGCTAGAAAAAATTGATTGGGTAAATCAGTGGACAGCCTCTCACTTGTTTTGGGGAGGAATGCATTGCTACAGTATGAGCGCAAAATGTAGTGATCTTTGGAAGGAAACAGTTTTTAATTGGCTAAATAATAATATTGATGAGCAGTCTGGCTGGTGGAAAAAAGGAGTCCCGCATGCCGACCGACATCAACCCTTAGGAGGAAGTGTCCACATTTTACCTCTATATCAACATCTGAACAGAGAGTTTCCTGTTCCTGAAAAGGTTATAGATAGTGTCCTTGACTTACAATTATCAAATGGCCTATGGCTTCTTAAACCCAATTTAATTAATGTAATGACATATCTTGAATTGGATGCACTTTACGCCCTCAAATATATGTCAACCTTAGTCCCAAATTACAGAGCGGATGAGATTTTACAAGCAGTAAACCGACACGCAGATTGTGTAATATCATACTTAAAATTAAATTCTAAAAACCTGTTAACATTACATCCACATCGTACTTTATCAGCTATAGGCGCACTTGGCTTACTACAACAATTTTACCCAAACCGATTTGTTGATGATGTTCAATGGACAGATATTTTCAGTGATGTTAGATTTTATCAAACGTCAAAAGTTGAGGTTTTCCAATAAATTCTCATCCTATCTAAGATTCCATAAGGAGTTTCTTTTGAGAAAAAATCTATTCTTTTTTTAGTGCTCACGAGCTTCCTTTTTTACCTCATGCAACAATTTGGCTTTTTCATCATAGAACTTAAAAGTCGCTGTTGGGATTCCTCCTTTTCTTTCTACTTCGAAAGATAGAAAGCCACCGCTAGCAGACTCCTTATCTCCCTGAATGTAAAATTGTTTGATCAAAGAATCGGGATCAGTTGACTTGGGATCTCCGGCAAGTCGTCCGGCTCGGGAGTTATTATCTACCAAAGCTCCTGTAGAGAATTCTTCGATCCCACTAGGATGCATGGCATGATATTGCCAATGCCTGTCTCCACATATAATGTAAAGGTTTTTATCAAGGAAACCATTATCAACCATCCATTTAAAAATGGCTTCTCCTTCATATCTGAAGCCTTCATGGTTAACATGGTTGTCACTTTTATAGGCATCATCGGGCCCCACCATTGGAGTGGGCGAAATTATGATCTTAAAACTGGCATCACTCTCCAGCAATGTCTCCTTAAGCCAACTAATCTGTTCAGCTCCCAGAAGCGTTTTATCAGGTCCGTCTTCCATTCCATTCGGACTCCTATAGTCTCTACCTTCAAGCATCCAAACCTGTAGGTCTTTGCTCATGCGATGTGTTCTGTATGTTTTTGGGTTTGAGTCGGCAGGATCGACAACAGGCAGTTGCTCTTGAAAATTCTTGATCCCCATTTCGTGAGAGATCGGAAACTCCATAAAAGGATCAGCATCATTGAATCTATAATCATGATCGTCCTTTTCCCAATACGTCCCGACACTACTAAAAAGCTCTTGAAATCTTGGCTGCATAAATTGCTCATGGTATTTTTTTCTCATTCCCTCTTCATCGGTCACTTCCTTTCCCTCATACCCTGCCGGATGTGGTTTCTTTCCGTTTTTTTGAGATGACTTAAAACCTCTCTCATTAGGGTGATCAAAGTAAACATTGTCGCCTGTACCAATAAAATAATCAGGATTCAGTTTTTTAATAGATTGAAGTGCCGGATAACCCAGTGCTTTATCACTTCCACTGTATGCTTTGGTACTGTCATAGCTACCATAGTGAAAGAAATAATAGTTCATTCCTGTCACCACAGCAAATGATACTTTTGAGTCACTACCAGCTCCGGGTAAAGTTTTAAACGTACCTGTTTCACTTGTAAAAAGAGAATTAGAGTCTTTTCCAAATCGTAAACGGTAGAAATATTTCGTACCTGCTTTTAGCCCTTCTATTTTCTTCTTGACAATGAAATCATTTTCAGGCAAAGCATCCAGATAATCAGAATTAAGAGCATTTTCAAAAGAAGCATCTTCACCAATTTCGAACCTGGCTACTCCCAATCTGCCTGGCATATCTCCATCTACCAATGTATCAGAAGCCGTCAATCTCGATTGTAAGATCACAGAGGTTGAAGCGGCTTCACCAGACATAATGCCTTGCCCAAGGTAAATATCCTGCTCCATGGGGGTACATGAAACGATAATAGTGGAAATCAAAAGTATATGTGCTAAAAACTTCATTATGCTGTATTTATGAATGCAATATCGTATATAGATTATGTAATAAAAATGACTGAAAAGCCCCCCCTACTCCCCCTCATAAAATTCTATCAATGAGCCGAAGTAGCTGTGCTCCCATCCATTCTCCATATCATCGAAATCATCGTCGGGGATGTTGGTATGGCGTAGTTCTGCTGAAGTACCCTGCTTGTGAGGATGTAGCTTGATCGTGACAATGGATGGCTCTGTATTTTCTCCAAAATACCATTGCTGCACTACTTTTCTCCCTTCCTCAAACTCAATGTTTTTACCCGTAATACTTCCATCCCACAAGGAAAATTCCGTACCGGGTTCTGCCACCATTTCTACTTCGTCTCCTGTCCATAATCTGATGGTTGATGCCAGAGTGAGTGCAAGATACACTTCTTCTGGAGGCGCAGGTATGATGTAGTATTTTTTAAGTTCTTTCATTATGGATGTCAGCTATGTTATGTCCAAGTAGGCAATCAAAGTTGCGCATCAAAATCCGCTATAGATTTGGCCAATTTTTCTACCACATCCGGGTATTTGTCTGCTACGTTATTTTCTTCTCTGATATCAGCACTAAGGTCGTATAGAGAAACAGGAAACTGTCCTTCTTCATTTTTATTCCAGCCCCTTGATTTGTCTATGTGAAGTTTCCATTTGCCAAAACGGACAGCCTCCGGAAGTCCATTTCGTGCATAAAAATACAATGGACGATCAGGAAGTTTAGTCCCTTCCGGCTGCTTCAGTAGTAAGCCAACATCTTTGCCATCAAAAGTCAAACCTTCTGGTATAGTAGCATCAACAATACCTGCTAACGTGGGAAACAAATCCATGGTAGTTACCATCTCGTTGCAAACTTTTCCTGCTGGAATCTTATCCGGCCACACCATTATACCAGGTACACGCTGGCCGCCATCCCAGGTTTCCGCCTTTTTTCCCCTCAACGGTTTTGCTGACCCTACATGAGGGCCATTGTCGGAAGTAAACAAAAATATGGTATTGTCATAAATACCCTCTTCCTTTAACGTTTTCACAATTTCACCCGCACTCCAATCAAGCTCCATAATCACATCTCCATACAATCCCTTTTCACTTTTTCCTTCAAATTTTTCTGACACAAAAAGTGGGACATGCGGCATATTGTGCGCCAGGTATATAAAAAACGGCTTATCCTTTCTTTCCCTGATCAACTTCACTACCTGTTCAGTATATCTTTTAGTAAGGTAGCGTTGATCCGGCCCTGCTTCTATTTGAGTGGTATTGTGAAAGACAGGAAGTGGTGGTGCCTGAAAGTTGATGTTTTTGTATAAATGATTGTGCATGTCATTGGAATAAGGCACTCCATAGAAGTAATCAAAGCCCTGGTTATTGGGCATAAACTCTTCCTTATGTCCCAAATGCCATTTACCGATGCAAGCCGTAGAGTAGCCACTTTCTTTCAGCATCTCAGCCATGGTATATTCCTCTTGTGAGAGGCCATTTTCCGAAAACGGAAACAATACCCCATCATGCAGATTTGCTCTTTTTGGATATCGTCCGGTCATGAGTCCTGCTCTGGATGGCGTACAAACAGTTGCCGGTACATAAAAGTCTGTGAAACGGATACCTTCGCTGGCAAGTTGGTCGAAATTCGGGGTTTTAAATCCTTCTGCACCATAGCATCCCACATCGGCATAGCCCTGATCATCTGTGAAGAAAATAATGATATTAGGTTTCTCCTCACCAGCACATGACACCAGTAAAAAAAGAAAAAAGATTCCTATACTGATACTAAAACATTGAAAAACATAGTTGGTTACAGGTTCTGATATTCGTCTCATTTAATCTCCTTTTTTGAAATAATCTTATAACTGATAGTTTCATAGGCATTCTTATACCCTGCCTCGTAAAAGACAAAAATATTACCGTTTTTTAATTCAGCCAGATCAGAATATGCCGCATGAGATTCGTGAATCGGAATTTTCTTGTACCACGTAAGACCGCCATCATTGCTCACAGAAAGGGTCATGTTTTTTCGTGATTTAGGGTCAGCAGGGTTGGTAAACAACAATTTGCCTTTTTTACCTACAGACAGCACTGCACCCTGGCATCTCGGTTCAGGCAATTGATCGTCAAATCGCTGGTCGATCCATGTCTCTCCACCGTCTTTACTGATCGCTACTTGTCTCACTTGAGCGTCTTTACGCGCATAATTCCTCATATTCAATATCAAATCTCCATTAGCCAATTCCGCCACCGAACATTCATTTACTTGGTCATCAGGAGTAGTGCCACCAAGTTGCCAGGATTTGCCATTGTCATCGGAATAAATCACATGAGAATAGTATTTTTTCGAATCCCTTTCGATATGATCGCAGGGAATTACCAACCTGTCTTTATGTGCCTTACTTTTCATCTGAATGCCATGCACAGGCCCTGTGGCATACCATGTCCAATCAGGGAGTTTCACTGAGGTAGTGATATTTTTTGGACTACTCCAGCTTTCTCCATGATCTATGGATACCATGTGGTAGATTTCTCTGCCATCTATGCTGGTACCATCAATGATCCTGGACTCATGATCTTTGCCGTTATTCCAGGTTGTCAACAGATGAATGATACCGGATTGTTGATCCACTACGGGAGCAGGGTTTCCACACACATTTTCATCATCATCCCATATCACCTTCATTTCACCCCAGGTCTGTCCATTGTCAGTAGATTTTTTCATTACAATATCTATGTTTCCTGTATCGGAGAGCCCGTTTTTCCTTGCTTCACAAAAAGCCAACACAGAACCATCTTTTGCCACTACCACAGCAGGAATTCTATAGCTGGCATAGCCATCTTCACCTGCTTTAAACAGCCCATTGAGCAAGTTTTCCTTTTCAACATCCTGGCCAAATCCCAAACTGGATAATAGCAGTAATACGAACAAACAGAAGTATTTCATATTAATAATAATAGATTGAAAAATGATAAAATTATTTTGAGGAGAAAATTAATGCATTTATGCAATAGGTGAAACAATTGCGACAAATCATTGAACCATTATTTCATCTGCAAAGATCCAGCTTCCCATGCCTGCTCCATGATGCCACTCCGGGGCTACATCTAAGTTGTCAGCCACTACCTTTATATATCGACAGGAAGTCGGATTAAAACTTAAATCGAAATATTGTATGTCGTTGACTTTACTCTTAGCGGTCAGTTGGCTTTGATTTTTCACCTTACCCAAAAGCTTAAAATCCGTACCATCTTCAGATCCATAATAAAACACACTGCTCGGAAAAAAGACAATGTGATTGGTAACTTGCAGATACGCACTGGATATTTTACTGATTTCGGTGGATGTTTCCAAATCAATAATTGCTTCCATGTCATTACCCTCAAATCCCAGCCAATTGGCATAAAAATTGGCTCCTCCCAAGGCACCATCTGTGAGGGTTCGTGGATTTTCATCGGCATATTTTTTTGGACTAGTCAACAATTTCACTGACTTTCCAATAGCCAGGTTATTCTGCTGAGCCCGGTTGATTGTTTTTTCATAAACTTCCAGATACTCATCGACTTTGTAGCCCATTTCGTTCATAAGAGTAATATTTAATTTTTCACAGATTGCTTTAAAACGAGCCAACCGATGCTCCAATACTTCAGGTATTGATTTGTGCCCATCATCGTCTGTAATATACAATGAAAAGCTACTCGGAATATTTCTCATGGATGCTTCTAAAATAGCATAATCTATACTCAGACGAGCAGCTCTTACCCTATCCAATACTTCTGGCTTTTCTGCCACTAATTTTTCAGCTTCATCAAACCACGCATCGTATTGATGCAAAAGATCGGGATTAAGAAAAGAATCAAAAGCCTGAGAAGGGTCTCCATATAAAAAGAGAAAGAATGTTGAATCCTTTTGAAGCTCCTGATGTACAGTTCGGATATAGTTGCCGACATACTCTCCTGCTTCTTCGTAATATCCTTCCAAAAAATCCTGCATCACTGAATCCACAGATATCTCAGGATTCCAAAGCAGGTTGGCTGTGAGGTAAGAGCGCAATTCAAAAAGTTCACTGGGATGGTTGCTATGCTGCTCAAAAATCCACCTGGCACTGTTGTCCCTAAATAATTTAATATTTGGCTGCAAGGTCATGATATTAGGAAAAGGTGCTAAAAAATTAGTGAATTGAGTGGTGTAGTCCCAAATTCTGACATTGTCACTTTTTTCTCCCCAAGCTCTTAAATCCTGTGTAAATGCGTCACATTTTTCTTCAATTGGAGCACTTCGGTCACATTCGATAGAACATAGTGTAATCAATACATTATCTTCCGGACGGATATACTTAGGTGCCTTTCGGGTATATTGGTAGGCCAACGTTGAAATCTGAATATCAGGAAATTCTTTGGCAACCTCATTTACAAAATATATCATGGAGCCGGATGCCGATTCCTCCTTGTTATGAATTTCTTCACAAGCTGCACACTGACAATATTGCTGATTGTCGTCCTGACTTACAGAAATAACCTTTGCAGTTGGATTATTTTCCAACAAGACCCTTACTGTATCCTTCACAATTTGCAAAACCGCCTTATTTGTCAGGCACAATTGAGTCGGTATTCTTTTCCCGTTCCTCAACGCATAATATTCGGGATGATTCTCATAGTACTTTTCTTTCGGCACAAAATGGTGAAAAGTGTGTACTCTGGCTGTAGGAACATAATCAGGAAAAGCATCATGAGTTACTTTTCTCTTGTCTGCAAAATCTTCATTTTCATAAAACAAACGAGAGTGTACTGTCCTTGTAGTAATTGGCAGTTGGTATTTGTAGTTCAAATACTTATCAATAGAGATTGACTGTAGTTTTGGCACCTTTTCTACTTCCGGAGAGTAAAACCGACATCCAAGATGATTTTCAAGAAAAGTATATACACAGTTCAAAGTACTTTTGGGGTCTCCTCCGGATAAAATTAACTGACCCGAATCATTTTTCATCAATATTTCTTCTTTTGTCAAAGTCATTCCGGTCACCTTAGAAGTAGCTCCAATCCATATCCCAAATTGTATTGGCTCTTGGCCTTCATTGATTATGGCAAAATCAGCATTTGATATATCACCCAGGTATTTCTTTAACTCACATGCTGCTTTTTCCTCATACTCATGAGCCTTATTTGGTAACACAATAACATATTTTGTCTTACCATTCTTTACCAAATCAACATCAGAACGATCGCAAGAAGAAAAACCAAAAATGATTATGGAAAGAAAAATGTAGTAGAAACCAACAGGATGTTTATTAATCATGAGCTGACAATTTGATAAGCACCCTCAAGTTAATAAATCTTTGAAAATGACCCTATCCCGACTTTACAGAATATCCCACTAGCTAATCGAAATAAATAAGACTCCAGGAATTAAATTTTGCAGTAAAGGTTGAAATGAATAGGCTTATGCTGTTTTTATTTCCGAAATAAATGATTCCCAACTGATCAATTTATCTCCAGCCAGCACTCTTGGAAATTTGTGTTGGCCTCCCGCTTTTCCTTGTGATTTCATCCAGCCATAAAAAATATCTGCTGGCAGCAGGTCTATAAAAATCTCCTTCAGGGCAGCCTTTCGCTCCACGCAATAATCATCATTGAGTCGCTTTAGGTGGGCATCTAATGTTAATTTCAATAAACTTTTATCTACCATATCATTGGTACCAATGTACCAGCGATGCGCAAACAAAGAATCACAAGGCTCGCCAACTACAGTAAATTCCTTAATGTTGATATTTAAGTCCTGAGCAGTCAGTTGAATGGCCTTGTTCATATTATCCATAGAAAGATGTTCTCCGCACAAACTCAGAAAATGCTTGGTTCGTCCGACTATTACTATCTCTGAATTTTCTTTTGACACAAACCTGATCACATCACCAATCAGGTATCTCCAGGTTCCGGCATTGGTAGATAAAAGCAAAGCATAATCCCTGCCTTCTTCTATATCGTCTATCTTAAGTGTTTCAGGATTATTTTTCAATTGACCTGTTTCATCAAAATTCTCCTCATTAAAAGGGATAAACTCATAAAAAATTCCATTATTGAGTACCAAATGCATTGATTTGGAGTTTGGTAAGGCTTTAAAAGCCATAAAACCCTCAGACGCCAAATAGGTTTCTAAATAAATAAGTTCTCCACCCAATAACTTTTCAAACCCATTTTTATAGGGTTCAAAAGATACTCCTCCATGTACAAATATTCTGAAGTTGGGCCAAATCTCATGGATATTGGAAATGTTGTAATGGGTCAATATCTTTTCCATAAGTATCTGAGCCCATGCCGGCACACCAGCAATAATCCCAATATCCCATTTTTCAGCATTCAACACCATCTCATTGAGCTTCTCTTCCCAATCAGATTTCCGCGATATTTTCTTACCTGGTTTATAAAACCTCTGAAACCAAAACGGAATATTCCCTGTGGTAATTCCGCTTAAGTCTCCTTCATAATACTTTCCATTATACTTAAGATCGGTACTCCCTCCTATCATCAGTGTACCTTTTCCAAAAAAATCTTCAGGAAGGTCATACTTGGAAAGCGTAAGCAACTGCCTCACACTGGTTTTCTGGATAGACTTCACCATGTCGGTTGTCACCGGAATGTATTTTGATGATGATCCGGAGGTACCCGAACTCAAAGCAAAATATTTCACTTTTCCGGGCCAACAAATATTTTTTTCTCCATCAAGCGTTCGTTTCCACCATTTATCATGAATTTCATCGTAAGTAAAAATTGGAACATTACTTTTATAAAAATTATAGAATGTATTGTTGTCTTCGAGCTTGAATCCATTCAAGATGGTGTCAAAATAGTAGAATTTACCAAATGAAGTATGACGAGCCGCAATGAGAAGTTTTTTGAGTTCAGACTTTTGTAAATCAATGGGAGAAGAAAAATCCTGCTCCAGACTTTCCCTGATTTTAATGCCTTTTTTTAGAAGTTTTCCCAGTAGAGCCATTTTTCGTATAACATTGAACAGCAGAAAAAGTTCCGCAAATTTAGGCTTTTTGTTTCCCTATATTTTAATTTCCAGTTATCATATTGTTACTTTTGTTTGAACCTCAGACAATATTCAACTATTGTTAAATCCCTAATGAGCATTAAGAAAACCTTATCCAAACTCAATAAAGAGCTTACCCCTTACAACTGTCAACTTATAGCTGTAAGTAAAACCAAACCAGCCAGTGACATATTAGAAGCTTACAATTGCGGACAAAGAAACTTTGGTGAAAATAAAGCACAGGAATTGGTAAAGAAGTATGAAACACTTCCTAAAGATATAAAATGGCACATGATAGGCCACCTTCAAACCAATAAGGTGAAATACATTGCTCCATTTATTCACTTGATTCATGCTGTTGACAGTGAGAAACTACTCACTACAATTGACAATGAGGCGAAGAAGAATGATCGAAAAATCAATTGTTTGTTGCAATTGCATATCGGAGACGAGGAAACTAAATTTGGAATGAATGAGGATGAACTGGTTTCTGTTTTGGATAAAGTCAACTCAGGTCAATTTGAGAATGTGAACATTACAGGATTGATGGGAATGGCTACAAACACCTATGATAAAAAGCAGATTAAACGAGAATTCAAAGGACTCAAAAATTTACTGGAAGAATTAAAGATCAAATACAGTTCAGAGCACCTGCAACTAAAAGAACTTTCTATTGGAATGAGTGGTGACTACAACCTGGCCTTAAAAGAAGGTAGCACAATGGTAAGAATTGGCAGCAGTATTTTTGGGGAAAGAAGCTATCCCTAATTATCTATCGAAACAAATTACTTATCCCTCTATTCTTTTCAGCTATTCCCTTTAACAGCAACCTGACGGTAGCAAGGTTGGTGGCAAGAGGTACTTCATGCACATCACATACCCTCATGAGCATTTGAATGTCCGGCTCATGTACATGCTTGCCCATCGGATCACGAAAGAATATTACTATGTCAATTTTCTTTTCCGCTACCATGCTGGCAATCTGAGCATCGCCACCATACGGTCCGCTCAAAACCTTAGTCACTTTCAACCCTGCGTTTTCTATCTGATCACCGGTAACTTTTGTAGCGATCAAGTCTATATTTTTTAAATAGTCTTTATTCTCCATAAGAAATTCTACAAGCTCCTTCTTTTTCCCATCGTGTGCTATAACAGCTATTTTCATTCGTATAGTTTTTTACCCAAAAGCGTACACGAATATAGACGAAATAATGTTCCGCTATCTCCATACACACTTTATTGAAACTGTTTTTATTTCCGGTTCTAGTAAATTTGATCTTGTTATTGATAAAACCGTTATGACTTTCAATTTTGTCATTCCCCCAATTAGACTTCATCCGAATACCTAAAACGAGTCAGGTAGTTCAATACACCACTTTGGTGATTTTCCCAGCAGGAATAAAAGTGACGGACATTCAAGCCTAAACAATGTTGTATAAATCGTATGATAAAACCCGTTTAAATGGCATCCGGATTACTCCTAACAGTCTGCCACATAATTTATTTCGTCTGCGGTTGCTTCCAAAGCCCCAAATAAACCATAATCTCCAAAAAACAGACTTTTTGGTGAAAAGTATCTTTTGGTATGCTTCATTTATCATCTTACCTTTAAGGTTTTTGTTTGTTCTTGCTTTTAAATGTAATAATTGAGTATGATTTCGACTATTGTTGAGTTTCTAGTAATGCTAAACCCTTTTGCTCTTTTTCTTTACCTTGAACCTTTGCGAAAGGACTTAAGCCACAAAGAGTTTTTGATTGTAATTTTTAAATCGTCCATAATCTCATTTACAATTTGTCTTGTTTTTTTCTTTCTGGGAGACACTATTTTCACATCCGTTTTTCAAATCAATTTTGAGTCATTCCGGATTTTTGGTGGTATTATTATATTTTCTTATGCCTATTACTATATTGTGAAAGGTCAAAAAGCATTGATTATTATCAAAGAAAACCTGGACGACCTGGCATCAGAAATTGCTCTGCCTTTCATGGTTGGGGCAGGATCTATCTCTCTGAGTATCATACTTTCTCACCGACAGTCTTATGTCATGGGAACAGGATCTCTGGTACTCATTTTTGCTCTTAATTTTGCTGTGATCTATACTCTGAAAAAACTCAGGGATTCTATAGAAAAAAGAAAATTCAAAACTGCATTTGACAAAAACATGGAAGTTTTGCTCAGACTCAATGGCTTTTTCATAGGAGCTATTGGTGTCAACATGGTTATTACCGGGTTAAAAAACCTATTCTGATTTCTCCCTATATAAGTCGGCAATACCAAACTTACAGATCATATTTCTTCCTGATCTAGATTAAACTACTTTTGTAAACCATTTAGCATAAATACCTCTTATTTGTTTACAAAATGAATGACAAAAATAACAGCAACAAAGAACAACTCAACAATCCGCTGCACGGAGTAAAATTGGCAGATATACTGGAGCGATTGGTGGCAGACTATGGATGGAAAGAGCTTGGAAAAAAAATCAACATCCGATGTTTCAATTCTAACCCCTCCGTCAATTCCAGCCTTAAATTTTTAAGGCAAACTCCTTGGGCAAGAGAAAAAGTAGAGCAACTTTACTTAAAACGAATAAAAAAATAGTAACCAACCATAACACATAATTGTACCTTGCTACTACTCTTTGCCAGAGTCATATACCCAATCGAAACTTGTGCAGGATATTTGAGTGGTTTTTACTTCGACCTCCAGCGCAATATCCCAACAACACATAATCTTCTATAAAAAAATGGTTGCGTAGCAACGCCATTCACTAGAATTGGTTTCAATCGACCTTATGTTCCTCCACTTTCTGTCGTTATTTTTCGAAACGACCATACTCAATGGTGTTCGTAAATTAACTATCTTTACTTTCAGGTGCTCACAAAAATAAGTTGAGTAAGACTGGAATTCAATGTATTGTTCCAAATCCGGTAGCTATGTAAAACAACATCAACCACTTAAAACTACAACCATGCTCACCCCACTTCAAAAAAGGAAACAAATCCATTTTTTTCAAATCCTTGATTTTGATCGCAACGGATTAATTCAAAGAAAGGACTTTGAAGACATTGCAGAAAACTTATCGGTTATTCGAAGTTTAGACAGAAACAGCAAAGACCATAAATTTATCCGCAATTTATCCCTTTCTATTTGGAACAACATGAAAAAACATGTGAATGCCACAGATGGAAACCTGGACATGTGGTTGACATTTATGGATTCATTCGTAATCAATTCTAACAACGAATGGTACGATCAATATGTCAAGGGCATGACTCAAACAGTGTTTGATGTATTTGATACGGATCGAAACGGTTATATTTCACTTGATGAATATCTGGACTTATTTATTGGATTAAGAATAGAAGTAAGATTCGCCCCTGTGTCTTTTGAAAAACTTGATCTCAATAGTGACGGTAAAATTTCGAA
This sequence comes from Reichenbachiella sp. MALMAid0571, assembly GCF_040151475.1. Classification (NCBI taxonomy): domain Bacteria; kingdom Pseudomonadati; phylum Bacteroidota; class Cytophagia; order Cytophagales; family Reichenbachiellaceae; genus Reichenbachiella; species Reichenbachiella sp. MALMAid0571. Next base: position 218,067 of record NZ_JBDKWG010000151.1, read on the forward strand.
AAGTGAATTAGTGAAATCTGTAGAAGAATTCTTGAAAAGTGACGATCCGGCTGCAGGAGGAAACTGGCTATTTGGGCATTGGGAGTTATAAAACACCTCAGCAATTAACCATTTAGACTACCTGTATTATCAAATCTTTAATTCAACCATTGTGTTGAGTAAGGTTTTCATAATATCTATATTTGCAGCTTTACCGGCCTTCAGGCAAGGTAATTATTGATTAATAAAATTGAAAGCATGGACAAAAAAGTAATATTGATGATACTCGACGGATGGGGGTTAGGCACCAACGATGAAGTATCTGCCATCAAAGCTGCCAACACACCATTCGTAGATTCGTTGTATTCCTCCTACCCCAACAGCAAACTGGAAGCTTCCGGACTGGCTGTAGGATTACCGGAAGGACAAATGGGCAATTCTGAAGTTGGTCACATGAATATTGGAGCCGGTAGAGTAGTTTATCAGGATTTGGTCAGAATAAATAATGCGGCAAAAGATGGTTCTCTTGCAAAAAACGAAACACTGGTAGAAGCATTCAATTATGCAAAAGCCAATGGAAAATCAGTACATTTTATAGGTCTTGTATCCGATGGAGGTATTCATGCCCACATTGAGCATGTAAAAGCCATGTGCACCGGTGCTAAAGAAAATGGAGTTGAAAATGTATTTATTCATGCATTTACAGACGGCAGAGACACAGATCCGAAAAGTGGAAAAGCATACCTGGAGGATTTGCAAAACCACATGTCTGACACAACAGGTACTTTGGCGACTGTAACGGGAAGGTATTTTGCCATGGACAGGGACAAGCGGTGGGAAAGAGTGAAACTCGCTTATGATGCAATGGTGAAAGGTATTGGTTTACATACACAAAATATTTTAGATGCCGTCCAGACTTCCTATGATGCAGGGGTGACTGATGAATTTATCCAACCCATTATTCAAACTGATAATGAAGGAAACCCGGTAACCAAAATTAGCGAAGGTGATGTTGTCATTTGTTTTAACTTCCGAACAGACAGAGGCCGTGAAATCACAGAGGTGCTTTCACAAAACGACATGCTGGAATTTGATATGAAGAAATTAGACTTACACTATGTGACCATGGCTCTTTATGATGAAAATTTCAAAGGAGTAAAGGTGATGTACAGCAAGGACAACCTGAAAAATACTTTGGGGGAAGTACTGGAAACCAATCACAAAAAACAAATAAGAATAGCTGAAACAGAAAAGTATCCTCATGTTACTTTTTTCTTTTCAGGAGGAAGAGAAAAAGAATTTGAAGGAGAAAAGAGACTTCTTTGCCCTTCTCCAAAAGTAGCAACTTACGACCTTCAACCGGAAATGAGTGCCGGAGACATTCGTGATGCCATCATTCCCGAATTGAAAAGTAAAGAAGTCGATTTTGTATGCTTAAACTTTGCCAACCCTGATATGGTTGGGCACACAGGTGTCTTCGAGGCTGCTGTCAAAGCCTGCGAAACAGTAGATTCATGTGCAAAAGCGGTAGTTGATGTGGCACTGGAAAATGGATACTCTACCATTATAATAGCCGATCATGGCAACTCTGACGTGATGATAAATGAAGATGGTTCTCCTAATACTGCCCACACTACCAATTTGGTTCCCTGTATCCTGGTGGACAAAGAATATAAAGGTGAAATCAAAAATGGTAAACTTGGAGATTTGGCTCCAACTATTCTTACGTTGATGGGAGTACCTATTCCTAAAGAAATGAGTGGAGACGTTTTAGTGTAGTTTCTACTGTTAAAGGATGAAAATAAGGCTGTTTCAAAAGGGTTAAACAGTCTTATTTTTTTCAACCCCAGAATCGAATATTTCCGAGGTTCTTTGCCGCCAAGTATGAGATCACATTGATTGAGAATATGAATGTTTTTATATTACAAAAAAATCAATCACTACAATGAACCATATCAAATTTCTGGCAATCACTTTCTTGGGCATCACTTTTTTATCCTGTCAACCAAAAGAAGAAAAAGAAGACTCAAAACCCAACATACTATGGATAGTGAGTGAAGACAACAGTCCTTTTCTGGGAGCATATGGTGACGACTATGCCACCACACCCAATTTGGATCAATTAGCAGCCAAAGGGATATTGTACCACAATGCTTTTGCTCCCGCTCCTGTATGCGCTCCAACAAGATCATCTATTATCACGGGAATGTACGCCAACTCACTGGGCACCCACCAAATGCGAAGTAACTATCCAATACCAGCAGGATTTAAGTTTTACCCAGAACTGGTAAAAGCAGCAGGATATTACTGCACTAATAATTCAAAGAAAGACTACAACACCCTCGATCACCCTGACGCATGGGATGAGTCAGGTAAGGAAGCCCACTACAAAAACAGAAAAAAGGGACAACCATTTTTCCACATCTTTAACTTTAACATCAGCCATGAAAGTAGTATCCATAAATTCGTGCCGAACAAGGAGTTAAAACATGATCCTGAATCGGCTCCAATTCCTCCATACCATCCAAAAACACCAGAGATGAAACATGACTGGGCTCAGTATTACGACAAGGTAGAAATGATGGATGCACAGGTGGGTAAAGTGCTTGTTGAATTGAAAGAATCCGGACTGGAAGAAAACACTATAGTGATATACTATTCCGATCATGGAGGAGTATTGGGACGAAGCAAAAGATTCATGTACGAGTCTGGGCTGAGAGTGCCTTTAATTGTTTATTTACCTGAAAAATACCAACATCTGTCCAAAGAAAAAGTGGGAAGTGAAACCGATAGAATCGTAAATCTAATGGATATGGGTCCTACTCTTCTCAATATATTGGACATAGAAATACCAGCCAATATGCAAGGCACTCCATTCTTAGGAAAAAAAACAACCGAAAAGGAATACGCATATGGTTTTAGAGGCAGGATGGACGAGCGTTTTGATTTGGTCAGATCAGTGAGAAACAAAAAATTTCGCTACATCAGAAACTACATGCCTCATCGCATTTATGGACAATATATAGAATACTTGTGGAAAGCACCATCCATGAAGTCATGGGAGCAAGCTTACCTCGATGGTGAATTGAATGAAATACAATCTGCATTCTGGAAAGAAAAACCTGCCGAGGAATTGTTTGAAATCAGCACAGATCCCCACAATGTAAACAACCTTGCAAACGATCCGAAATACACTAAAGTGCTCACCGGGATGAGGACTGAAGGTTTGCGATGGCAAAAAGAGATTCTTGATATAGGATTTATACCTGAACCAATGATAGAAAGAATATCGGCAGACATGCCATTGTATGAGTATGTTAGAAAAGATGAATTTCCATTTGATCGCATTATGGAAACGGCAGATATCGCTACAAGACGAGATTCAGCCTACATGGATACAATTATAAACAGGCTGGAAGATACTAACCCTGCAGTAAGATACTGGTCGCTTATAGGATGTGTGATCCTCAATAAAGAAGCAAGAAAAGTTAAGGATAAGATCAAATCGATGACTAAAGACGAAGAAGTTGCAGTAAGAATAGCTGCAGCAGAGGCTCTTTATAAAATGGGTGAAAAGCAGTTAGCACTTAACACCTTAACTGACTGTCTGAAAAGTGAATACCAAATGGGTCGTACCATGGCATTAAATGTCATGGATTTGATGGGTGAAGACGCCAGAGCAGCTTTACCACAGGTAGAAAAAATAGCATCTGAGAAACTTACCGGTCTCACCTACGATGTGAGGGCTGCCAAAAGAATTGTTGAAAAACTTCAATAACATTACCTTTAATTGGTAAGATTAATTCGTATTTTACTGCACATCTTAGAGCATAACATTAACTTGAATAAAAATGAAACTACCTAAAAGGGCAGGCGATAAGCCAATTGAAATTGAACTGGAAGAAGGAAAAAATTACGCATGGTGTACCTGTGGTCTCTCCGAAGCTCAGCCGTTTTGCAACGGAGCGCATAAGCCCACGGCATTGCGTCCCATGGTGTTCACGGCAGAAGAAAGCGAAACAATGTATTTTTGTGTGTGTAAACAAACCAGTAATCCACCATATTGTGATGGATCACATTCTAACTAAGTATAACTCATATCTTGATAAAAAAACATAGCCTTTAAGTAAGGCTATGTTTTTTTGCTACTATGTGAATATCAAAGGGGTTGGGGCAATAACGAAACAAAATTCAAACCGGGCAAAAAACGAACTTCCCATGCCTCATGAAAGCGATCAATTTTCATGGGCAAGTTAATGTACCCATTACCAAAAGCATTACAGATAGTCGCATTTGAATCATTAGCCGAAGCTAATGGCACCCAATGTGGTTGAAACCAAGGACCACCAATAGCTCCAGCATCAACAAGCGTAATAACAGGATATCCGGCTTTCACCCATTTGTCTATTACGTGGTTTCTATGATGCTGCCATGCGATTTGATTGAGAGGGTTAAGAAACCCACCGGGAAGCCAGGCTCCTACTTGAGCGTAAGTTGCTTTAAAGCCATAAGCCTGTAGGATTTGGGCAACTCGACTAGGAGAGGTTCCACAAGCCCCTCCGAAAATATCTGGTGGAAATCTTTTGTATATGTCATCAGCCAATTCTTCATCACTTTTGCTGCCTTGATTTCCCCAGGCTTTGATAATTGAAGCACATGCAGCTTGTCCGCAATAATTTGTTGCCTTAGGGACTGTACGGAAAGCGTTAAAAGAATTAACAGTAACCCTACTTCTACTTGTTTCAATAAGAACCTGTTCTTTAGTCGCTAAAGAATCGACTTCTTCTGCCATTCTTTGATAGTCACCAAACAATTCCTGATTAAACTTTGGAGTATCCTCCAGTGTTAGATTCTGATCAATTAGTTCACTCATGCTCTTTTATGTTTAATAATTAAGGAAAAATTATAACAATGTATTTTCCAAATTTAATTCACACAAAAAAGATATTAAATAGCCTTATAATGGTATTTTGTGTCCGTACTTGTGGGTATTTTACAAAGTAATTAACTTGATTATTGTTAATAAATAGATCGAATTAGTAGATAGCCATATCCACTAAAAACAATGCGTAGCAAGCCAAGAATGATTCGCTTACTGACCTTGATTTACTTCTAGAGGTAATTTACTTTTCATCTTTTCCGGATACCAGTCAGGGCGACCTTCAGCGAGTACTTCTTTGTCATAGGCAATTAACTCTCTTTTCATTGTTTCGAAACGCTCTGGTTCATGGGCAGACAAATCAGTGGTTTCACGGGGGTCAATTATCAGATTATACAATTCAAAATTCTCTCGCATCGAATTACCAAGAATTTTCCAATCACCTATGCGTAAGGCTATCTTCATTTCATTGAAATTGTTTCTCCAATAAAGTGGTCGCTCACGATTAAATGGCTGCCCTTGTAGTACAGGCAAAATTGAGCTGCCGTCAATTACCCTGTTTTCAGGAAGTGAAACACCTGCAATATCCAGAAACGTTGGAAAAACATCTGCTCCAATGATAGGTTCAGCACTAACAGACCCTGATTTAACCCCATACAATTTTAAACCTTCAGGCCATTTAATGATACCAGGCACCCTGATTCCTCCTTCATGAGAATGTCGTTTGCGTCCTCGAAGACCGCCTGTACTTCCCCTAAATCTACTACCCCCAAAAGTCTTATCATCAAGGTTAAACCAGCCATAAGGATGTGGCCCTTCAGGTCCATTGTCACTGGTGAACCACACCAAAGTATTATCTGTCTCGCCTATTTTTTCCAAAGCTTGAATAACAGATCCTACAGCAGCATCCAGTTGAGTAACATTTCCAAGATACTGTTTCAAACTCTCATCTTTCAATTCATCATAATGAGTCATAAATACAGAATCAGTCTCAATGGGTCCATGAGGCTCATGCAACCATAGAGTCATAAAAAAAGGTTTGTCCTCCTCTCTATGATTATCCATCCAATCCACTACCTGATCAGCAACAATTTGAGCAGAAAACCCTTCAATAGTACCCATAGCTTTCCCATTGAGAAAGAAATTTTGTGGTTTTTTATGAGAGGGGCGAGCAACATTACCGGTAGCAAACCAATAGTCATACCCGTAATCCTCCATACTTGGTTGATCAGGGTCTTCGCCATAGCCATAATTTTTGTATTGCTCTTCACCGTCAGCTCTCTCTTCTGAATAATGACTAAGGTGCCATTTGCCAAAGTGGGCTGTCTGATAACCAGCCTTTTGCAACAATTGTGGTAATGTAATTTCAGACGCAGGAAGATGAATTTCATGATTGGCTGGCACCCAACGGTACACACCAGTCCTGTACGGCGTTCGGCCTGTCATGATGGAAGCCCGGGCTGGAGAACAAACTGAAGCAGAAGAATAACAATGAGTAAATTTAATGCCATCCTTAGCCAACTGATCTACATTGGGGGAATGGATATACTGATGTCCAAATGAACCCAAATCTCCCCAACCCTGATCATCTGTAAGTATTTGAATAAAATTCGTTTTCTTAGGAAGCTTGACTTTTTTTTCATACGAGCAACCAAAGAGAGAGAGAATCACGACTAAAATCATGACTCTTTTCGCAGTTAAATTTTTCATTACAAACAAAGCTAATATGAAACAAAGACCAATATAACCAGTATTTGTACCAAAGCTTAATTGATACGAAAGTTTTCGAGACAATTAAGCTAAAACCTTGCTGCCATAAGCAAAGTCAGGTCCTTAAACTTGAGGTCTAATTTCTTTGACAAGTGATAATTGGTCAACGAGCCCTTATAGGCGTACACTCCTTTCATAAACCATTTGTGTTGGAAAATGATATCATTGATGCCTCCACATTGAGAAACATCCAACAAGACAGGTGTAAGAATATTACTCAATGCCCTTGAGGCAGTTCTTGGGACACGAGAAGCTATATTAGGAACACAATAATGAATGATGTCATACTTTGTAAATACAGGATTTCTCAGATTGGTAGGTTCGGAGGTTTCAAAACAACCACCTTCATCAATGCTTACATCAAGGATTACAGCTCCTTTTTTCATCTGAGCAACCATCTCCTCAGACACTATGTGTTGAATCAATCCTTTTTCCGCACGTACTGCACCAATTACCACATCCGCATCTTTTAAGGCTTTTTGCAAAGAGGAATGGTCAATAGTAGATGTAAATATTTGACGATTCAAAAGATGTTTCAACCGCCTTAATTTGTAAATATGTGGATCAAAAACCTTCACATCAGCACCAAAACCCACTGCTGCTCTGGCTGCATATTCAGCCACAGTCCCGGCTCCCAATATCACCACTTTTGTAGGAGGCACTCCGGTAATCCCTCCCAAAAGTACTCCCATCCCCTTATTGGTTGCACTGAGGTATTCCGAAGCGATCGGTATAGCTGTACATCCGGCAATCTCACTCATCGCCCTTACTATAGGCAATCCTCCTACTTTGTCTTCAATGTATTCATACCCAACGGCCGTAATTTTCTTTGAATTGATCAGGTTTATACGTTCTTTAAATCCATCATTGAGGTGAATGGTAGAAATAAGTGTTTTACCATTTTTGATCTTTTTCAATTCCTCCAGACTGGGAAATTTTACTTTAAGCACAATGTCAGAAGAAAAAACCTCTTCCACATCAGAACTAATTTTAGCACCTGCTTCGCTGTATTGATGATCGGTAAAATTAGCACCCTTTCCGGCTCCAGATTGAACTACTACATTATGGCCATTTGCAGCCAACAACTCTACCGCTTTGGGAGTCAGAGACACTCTATACTCATGCTCGGAGCTTTCTTTAGGTATCCCGATAAATAACTGATGTCTGTCTTTCTTAACCTTTAACAGTACTTCTTGAGGATATAGGCGGGACTCAGATGCCAATGAAGAAATACTACCCTTAAGCTGGTCACTCATGTTCTGTTATGCTAATCTCACGTTCGTTTTCTATTACTAAATTAATACTTATTTTAACGAATCTGTCAGGAATCAGTGAAGGTATTTTCTCAGGCCATTCAATAAAACAAATATTGTCAGAATAGAAATATTCATCACAACCAATGTCAATCGCCTCTATTTGGTCTTCTATCCTGTAAAAATCAAAATGAAAAAGTTCATCACCTGTGTCAGTCTGATAAACATTCAATAATGAAAATGTAGGACTACTTACATTGTCAACTACATTCATTTGAGCGCAAATTGATTTGATGAGACTAGTTTTACCCGCTCCCATCTGCCCCTCAAAAAGCCAAATATTATATCCTTTACAAGCCTGGATTACTTCTTGAGCTACACCATCAATTTCTCCTAAATCAGAATACCTAATTGTCATTTAAGTGTTTTTTGGTTGCAAATGTACAACCGGCAAGATCATTTCTTCAAGGGAAATTCCTCCATGTTGGAATGTATCTTTATAATAATTCACATAGTAATTGTAGTTATTAGGATAGGCAAAAAAGTCATCATTAGTTGCAAATACATAAGAACTAGACACGTTTACTTTTGGCAAAAACAAGCTATCGGGATTTCTGGACACGAAAACATTATCGCTTTTTTTGAAATTTAAGTTTTTTCCAACTTTAAATCTCAAATTGGTGTTTGTGTTTTTGTCTCCTACAATTTTGACCGGCCTTTTGACCCGGATAGTTCCATGATCGGTTGTGACAACTACATGCACATCTTTTTGTGATAGAATTTTCAAAGCTTCAAACAAAGTAGAATGCAAAAACCATGAATTAGTAAGAGAGCGGTACGCACTTTCGTCAGGAGCCAGCTCACGAATCATTTTCATATCCGTACGGGCATGAGAAAGCATATCAACAAAGTTATAAACAATTGCATTCAGGTCATTGTTGAATAGGTTATTGAAATTAGCCAGCAATTGTTTGCCTTGGTTTTTGTGAACTATTTTATGGTATGAAAATTTAATATCGAGATTGTTCTTTTTAAGTTGACGAGCCAAAAATTCCTCTTCAAAATTATTTTTCCCTTCTTCTTCTATTTCATCTACCCATAAATCCGAATGATACTTTGCCATATCTGATGGCATCATACCACTAAAAATAGCATTTCGGGCGTATGCAGTGGTAGTTGGCAATATTGCGAATGCAGGATTTTTACTCTCAATATTAAAATACTCACCAATGATTGGCTCCAATAATTCCCATTGATCGAATCTCAAATTATCTATTACAAAGAAAAAAACAGGCTTTTCACCTGTTAGCTTGGGAAACACTTCCTTTTTCATCAATTGATGAGAAAGCAACGGTTTTGGAACATCTGCATCATTCAACCATGACTCATAATTGTTGATAATATACTTTGTGAATTCAGCATTGGCACCTTCCTTTTGCATATTAAGCACTTCCGCCATATCCTTTTCAGAAGTTTTGTCAATTTCAAGTTCCCAAAACACCATTTTCTTATATACCTCAATCCATTCATTAAAATCAAGGTCTTCATTTACTGCCAGACTGATATTGGTAAAATCCTGCTGGTAACTTTGGTTGGTGTGCTCTGAGACCAACCGTTTGTTGTCCAGTATTTTTTTAATAGACAACAAAATTTGATTAGGATTAAGTGGCTTAATCAGGTAATCAGCTATTTTGGCTCCTATCGCCTCTTCCATTATGTTTTCTTCCTCACTTTTAGTGATCATCACTACCGGAAGATTAGGAAGCGTACTTTTTATCTGTGTAAGGGTTTCAAGCCCGGTTAGGCCAGGCATATTTTCATCCAAAAACACCAAATCGTATGAGTCCTCCGCTATCTTTTCCAAAGCATCCGCACCGCTATTGACAGGTTCTACTTCATACCCCTTTTTATTCAAAAACAAAATATGAGGTTTTAACAAATCAATCTCATCATCCGCCCATAAAATTTTATATTTCCGCATAATATCCTTTATTTTGAGTATTATAATTTTACAAATTAAACTTCAACACCTCCTTCATAGTCAGCAATAGTAATACCAACTTAAGGGATAACAACTATATTTTGAAAATAAACAAGAACAAGATAATCAACGACCCTGTATTTGGTTTTATTACTATTCCAAACGAACTGATTTTCGACATCATAGAACATCCTTACTTTCAAAGACTAAGAAGGATCAAACAACTCGGCCTGACCAACCTTGTATATCCCGGAGCTTTCCACACTCGTTTCCACCATGCCCTTGGAGCCATGCATTTGATGCAACTCACTTTGGAAAACCTGGCCACCAAAGGAGTAAAGATATCCGAAGCGGAGCACAATGCTTCCCTTATTGCCATTCTGCTTCATGATATAGGCCATGGCCCTTTTTCACACACTTTGGAGTTTAGTTTACTCAACGGAGTATCTCATGAAGAAATCTCCCTCATCATCCTTCATAAGTTAAATGCCGTTTATGACGGAAAGTTGGATTTGGCCATAAAGATTTTTAAAGGCGAGTACGAAAGAATGTTTTTTCATCAATTGGTTTCTAGTCAGCTTGACATAGACAGAATTGATTACCTCCGACGAGACAGTTTTTTTACAGGAGTATCCGAAGGCACTATTGGGTCGGAGCGCATCATCAAAATGCTTGATGTAAGACACGATCAAATAGTAGTCGAAGAAAAAGGTATCTATAGCATAGAGAATTTTTTGAGCGCCAGAAGGCTCATGTATTGGCAGGTGTACCTTCACAAGACTTCAGTAAGTGCTGAGGAAATGCTGATCCAAATAATCAAAAGAGCCCGTCACCTTACTCAAAAAGGTGTTAAAGTGATTGCTACTCCTGCTCTTGCTATCTTTTTAGAAAGAAATGTTTCAAAAAATGATTTTGAGCAAAACCCGGATATTATAGACGTATTTGCCTTGCTGGACGACAGTGACGTATGGGGTTCAATGAAATTCTGGGTTGACCATGAAGATTTTGTACTCTCCAAACTCAGCAAAATGCTGTTGGGAAGAAAGATATTCAGGATAGAAATGAACAACATCCCCCAATCTAATGAACAAATTGATAGCATAAAGAAAAAAATTAAAGCCCAATTTAACCTAACCACAGAAGAAGCTGAATACTTTGTTGGAAGTGGAAAAATAAGCAATGAGGCCTATATTTCCAGCGGGCAAAAAATAAACATACTCACCAAAAAAGGGGAAATAATTGATATTGATACGGCTGTTGAGCTTCCCAATATAAAAGCAATGAGTAAAATTGTAACCAAATACTATCTTTGCTGCCCAAAAGAAGTAATCATTTAATATTTTATGGATTTTAAAATTTCTCAGATTGCCCATATTTTGAATGCTAAAGTAGAAGGCAACCCTGATCTGGTAGTAAATAATATAGAAAGCATTGAGGAAGCAGGAGAAGGTTCTATATCTTTTTTATCCAATCCAAAATATGAAAACTTCATCTATACAACCAAAGCAAGTGCTGTAATTGTTGACCATAAATTCGAACCTAAGGAGGAAGTGAAAACTACCCTTATTCGTGTGGATGATCCCTACCTCAGCTTCACAGCACTACTGGAGGAATATCATAAAATGATTTCATTTCAGAAGTTAGGGGTCGAAGAACCAAGCTTCATGGGAAGTGATTCTTCACATGGCGAAAATGTTTACCGGGGTGCATTTTCTTACATCGGAAACAATGTAACGATAGGTAACAATTGCAAAATCTATCCACAAGTATATATCGGAGACAATGTAATAATTGGTGACAATACCATCCTTCATTCCGGAGCAAAAATTTATGCCAACTGCAAAATAGGAAATCATTGCGTAGTGCATTCCGGAGCAGTTATTGGTAGCGATGGATTTGGGTTTGCCCCTCAAAAAGACAGTACCTATAAAACCATTCCGCAAATTGGGAATGTGGTAATCGAAGATCATGTTGATATAGGTGCCAACACTACTATCGATTGTGCTACATTCGGATCTACTGTAATTAAAAGTGGAGTAAAACTCGACAACCTTATTCAGATCGCACACAATACTGAAATCGGAAAAAATACGGTAATAGCTGCTCAGGCCGGCATATCCGGATCAACTAAGGTCGGAGAAAACTGTGTTATTGCCGGACAAACCGGCATAGTAGGCCACCTGAAAATAGGAGACCATATTACCATAGCAGCACAATCAGGTATCACCAAAAATATAAACAAAAAAGGAGCAGTAATGCTGGGAAGTCCTGCCTTCGAGATGGCTGATTATAAGAAATCTTATGTGATTTTTAAGCGGTTGCCAGATTTGATGAACAGGATAAAGGAACTTGAACAAAAAATACTAAATTTGCCGACTTGATTCCGCAGGGTGGTTTCTGAAGTTTGCCAGATATAATTAAAGCATGAAAGTTTATCAACATACTATAAAAGAGCCTGTTACTATTTCAGGAGTAGGTTTGCATACAGGTGTCGTTTCGAATATGACCTTCGAACCAGCTCCACCAAATCATGGAATAAAATTTCAAAGAACTGACCTGAGTCATCAGCCGATTATTGATGCTGATGTGGACAATGTAGTTGACCTTTCCAGAGGAACATCTATAGAGCAGGATGGTGGACGTATAAATACCGTCGAACATACATTGGCAGCCATTGCCGGTCTGCAAATAGACAATGTTTTGATAAAACTGGATGGCCCTGAACCTCCAATATTGGATGGAAGTGCCATACAATTCATAGAAGCTTTAAACAAAGTAGGTTTTGAACAACAAGGTGCTCAGAGAAATTATTTTGAAGTACCAGAAAGCATCTATTTTAGAGACAAAGCCAATGAAATAGAATTGGCTGCATTGCCATCGGAAGATTACAGAGTCACGGTAATGGTTGACTACAAATCCCCGGTTCTTGGCAGCCAGCATGCCTCACTGAACAATATCGAAGATTTTTCAGACCAGATAGCATCTTGCCGTACTTTCTGTTTTTTACATGAACTGGAAGAATTGCACCAAAGGGGCCTGATAAAAGGTGGTGATTTGAACAATGCCATAGTCATAGTTGATCGTGTGATAGAAGACGATGAGTTGGATCAATTGGCAAAGCTTTTCAACAAACCTAAAGTTGAAGTAAAGAAAGAAGGCATTCTAAACAATGTCGAATTGAGATACCCCAACGAACCCGCCAGACATAAACTGTTGGATGTAATTGGAGATTTGGCATTGGTAGGCCGCCCTTTGAAAGCACAGATACTTGCTGCCAGACCAGGACACGCCTCGAATATTGCCTTTGCAAAAAAAATAAAGAAATTGATGGAACAGGAAAAAAAGAGCATAGTTCCCGACTATGATCCTACTCTTCCTCCGGTAATCAACATCAATCAAATTACCAAAATACTACCCCACAGGTATCCGTTTTTACTTATCGACAAGATATTTTATCTGGATGATACTTATGTGGCCGGGGTTAAAAACGTAACCTTTAACGAACCATTTTTCCAGGGGCACTTTCCCGGAAACCCTGTTATGCCGGGAGTTTTACAAGTAGAAGCTATGGCTCAAATAGGAGGTATTCTTGTATTAAATTCCGTACCGGATCCCGAAAACTACTGGGCTTATTTTCTGGGAATAGAAAGTTTTAGATTTCGAAAAATGGTTCTTCCCGGAGACACCCTTGTTATCAAATGTGAATTGCTGGCACCTATCAAACGAGGAATTGCGAAAATGAAAGGAACGGCTCATGTAGGTGGCAACCTTGCATGTGAAGGAGTAATGACTGCCAGTATTGTTAAAAAAGATTCATGAATCAACCATTATCCTATATACATCCACAGGCTAAAATTGCCAGGAATGTTGTAATCGAACCTTTTACTACCATTAGCAAAAATGTAGTGATTGAAGAAGGTACCTGGGTGGGATCGAATGTTACCATCATGGAAGGTGCCAGAATTGGTAAAAATTGTAAAATATATCCGGGAGCAGTACTTTCTTCCATTCCTCAGGATTTAAAATTCTCAGGGGAAGAAACCATCATGGAAATTGGCGACAACACCGTTATCAGAGAGTTTGTAACGATTAGCCGGGGAACAATGGACAAGCACAAAACCATCATTGGCAGCAATTGCCTGCTTATGGCTTATGTGCATGTAGCACATGATTGTGTTATTGGAAACAATTGCATCCTGGTAAATGCCGTACAGGTAGCAGGACATTGCAATATCGATGACTATGCCATTATTGGTGGTGCCAGTGCCGTTCACCAATTTGTAAACATAGGCATGCACGCAATGGTATCAGGGGGATCATTAGTGAGAAAAGATGTACCTCCTTACACTACAGCAGGACGTGAACCTCTGGGATACTGTGGCATCAATTCCATTGGATTAAGAAGAAGAGGCTATTCCAACGAGTCAATTAACGAGATACAGGAAGTTTATCGCTACATATACCTCAAAGGCATGAACAATTCCAAAGCCATTGACCTCATAAAAGTGGAAATGCCCTCCTCAACCGAACGAGATGAAATCATTAAATTTGTTGGAAACTCCAATCGTGGAATAATGAAAGGATTCAATACTTAATAGAATAAAGTCTATAAGCACTACCATACTAGTCTTAGATCAGTTTTTGATCCACTGCTAAAAATGAATATAACACTCGAAGGAATAGGAAAAAGATTTAACAACCGGGAGTGGGTGATAAAAAACCTGAATTATTCCTTCGAACAAAACAAAACCTATGCGATTACCGGTGCTAATGGAAGTGGGAAATCTACACTAACCAAAATCATTTCGGGTATCAACCTCCCTTCATCCGGATCTGTCCATTACGAAAGCAACGGCAAACCATTGGATTCTGACCAATTTTACAAACATCTGACTTACGCTGCTCCGTATCTCGATCTGATAGAAGAACTTACTCTTAAGGAATTACTCCATTTTCACTTCCAATTCAAAAAAATACAGGAAGGTTATTCATTAAATGATTTAATGCACAAAATGTACCTGGAAGACAGCAAAAACAAGTACATCAGCAATTTTTCATCCGGCATGAAGCAAAGACTCAAGCTTGGTTTGGCATTGTTTTCACAGGCTTCTGTGACTTTGCTGGACGAACCCACCTCAAACATGGATGAACAGGGAGTATCATGGTATTCCGAACAAATAGCATCCGTGGCTGGTTCCAGAATACTTATCATTGCCTCTAATCAGGCTTATGAGTATGGTATTACTGACCTTATCATTGATCTTAACTGATCCAAAGCCTCCTATAATTGTTGCGTTTTTCTGAACTGGAAATTAGGTGCATATCCTAAAAAGATATATTTTTGATCTTAAGGAAAAAAATTTTTTAATCTTAACTCACACAACATGAACAAGTTTTTGAATTATTTTACAACAGCTGCGCTGATTCTCGCCTTGGCGATTTTTGCTAGCTGTGGAGGCGGAGGTGAAGAACCGGACGCTCCGATTGACCCTTGCGTGGTAAATGCTGGTTTTTTAGTTGCAGAAACTGCAACAGTGAAAAAGGTCACCAATCCTAATGGCACAATTGTCACTGACGATTGGACAGGGTTTACACTTTCTTTTGAAGGGTCAAAAGATGGTGGTAGTTATAGCACCAACGTTGGAACTTTCGACGACACCTCTCTGGCAAACATCTGGGCTGCCAGTGGCACCTGGACATTTGCTTCAACTGATGCAAACTGCAAAACACTTACGGTAAATGGTGGATTTAGTGGAGGTGCCAGAACTGTAGCGATTTCAGCCGTTACAGCTTCAGGTTTAAATCTTTCATTTAATGTACCGGAGGCAGATACCAATGGTAGGACATTGGGAATTGCCGGAGATTGGTTTTTCGAATTCAATTTCTAATACACAAATAAGACACACAACACAAAAAAGGCTCGAAATTCGAGCCTTTTTTGTGTCTTTTAATGTAATCTCCTATGTCATTACCAGCCACAGTTAACATCCAATTAAAGACCTCCACTCAAATTGTTTTTGAGAGAATGATAGTTGGATACATTACCTTGTCAAACTAACTAAAATATATTTTTTATTGGGGTCACAAAACATCAGTAAAGTATTTCCCTTCTACTATTTTAATTACCCTGTCTGCACTATCGTAATATTGCTCATCATGAGTTATAACAATAATCGTTTTACCTGCCTTCTTCATATCCGGTAAAAGTTTTTGGTAAAACAATTCTTTAAAAGTAGGATCCTGATTTGCTGCCCACTCATCAAACAAATATATTTCCTTGTCTTCCAATATTGCTGTCACCATGGCTAATCGTTTTAATTGCCCGGAAGATAAGTGTATTTCTGAATAAATACCTTTATCCAATCTTACTCTTCCAGAAAGCTTATAATCATGTAACAACCGGATTACCTCCCCTTCTTCAAAATCTATGTAGTTGATATTTTCAAATACATAGTTGTCTGAATATATAGAAGAAAACTTGTTTCTTAAAAGCATTAAATTTTCCCTCTCAATAAAATTTCCATTAAGCCATATCTGCCCTGATTTTGGAACATATAAACCAGTAATTATTTTAGATAAAGTTGTTTTCCCACTTCCATTCCCACCAGTTATAAACAATATTTCATTCCTATTGATATCCAGATCGATTGGTCCCAATGTAAAAGAAAAGTCGGAATCCTTACTTGTGTGTTCATAGGACACTCCTCTGAGACTTAAAAATCCTTTGTCCGCTACTATTGTATTTTCTAAAGAAACAGACTCCTCTTTATAGAGATTCAATGAGATTCCAAGCTTATCAATATGATTCAAAGCCGCTTCCAGTGGACGCAAGTTTTTCATAAATCCAGCCACACTGGCCATTGGTGATAACATGAATATCGACATCATGATAAATTCTGAAAAAAATTCAAAACTTACCATCTGATTATAATAAATTATTACGATGATAACGGCTAACCCTGACAGCATAAGAGACTCTGCTAATTTATCAGAGACCTGAATATTCACTCTTTCTTTAATTTTAAAGTAAAGTTCCTCTTTCAATGCATCCGGCAACTCCTTTTCAACAAAAAATGATTTATGCTCTGAGTTCAGATTCAACTCCCTAAGTCCGAATACCATATCATTTATTTTCACAAAACATTTATCCCAAGCCTGTCTATGCATATGAGCATAATACCTCAGTTTTTTATTAGTAAGCATAAGGATAATAAAAGAGCTCAAAAAGACACCAGCTACAAGTAGAGATAACTTCGGAGATAAATAAAACAAGTATCCCAGGATCCCCAATGCCAATGACAAACTCACAATTAAATTTGGAACTTTATCTATAAGATTAGAAATGGTAGTGATATCATGGGTAAGCACATTCAATATTTCCTTTTTCTTATTCTCTATTTTTTGATAGCTGGCTTGAGTTAATTTCAATGCAAATTCTTTTCTGAGTTCGAAAATAGAATTTTGAATAATAACAGCCAATAGTTTTGTAGATATAACCGAGAGAACTATAAAACCAAAAATTGACAAGCCAAAATATAGTATAAATTTGTTAGGATCAGACAAGCCTGCATGAACCGCATCATTGAGTTGTTTTATAGCAAAAGTCCCACAAAGCCCTCCTGTTACACTCAATAATGAAGCTAACAAAAATTTAGTTATAGATTTTCTAATGAAGAATAATATTGTTTTCATTTATAGCAAACTCTAAAGTAAAATAATTGATCCTCATTCATGTTTTCTCAAATGAAGAAGGGTTTGGGTAAGTCTCTTGGAGATAATTTTGAACCAATTTCACCACTTTCATGTTTGGATTGTCCTTCTGGTCATCATTGAGGCAATAGAAGTTTGGTTTCATTGATTTTAATTTGGCTATTCTCTTTTCTTGATAAGGCAAGTTATTAGTTATTTTATGAAACATGTTTACCTTCTTTAGGCTCCATAGTTTGATGGCTCTACTATACTTTCCTTGATACTTGAGCATATAATATTTATATAATTTAGGTGGTCTTATGTGGTAGCCCATTCTGAATTTACCACGTCTGGTTTCTTCGATTTCATCAGGATGTACATGCATCATATCCGCCCAGTAATTTCTTTTGATCAGAAGAGGACAATGTTCTACTAATCCCAAGCCTATTATATCAAATTTACGATCATAAATCCTGAAAGGTAGATTTTCACCCATAATAGTCCCGAAAACGCTAATAACCCCTTTGGATGAAAGGAATAATTCTAAAGGCGTTGCTTTTCCAAAAAGAAAATCATCATTTAGGTACATAAAATACTCTGATATTCCTGGAATCTTATGCAGATAGCTTTCTATTGACAGGCAATTAAAAGTAGGAAGGTGCTCTTTATTTTCAAAAAACTCGTCATGGTGTACTATCTGAATTTTGGAATGGGAGGTATCCAGCCATTCTGGTACTTGTGGTCGTTGAGTAACAATGTATATTTTATTGAACCAAGGCACATACTTTTCAAGGGAACGGATACTGTACTTAAGCATGTCATACATGTCCCGAAAGCGCTCGGGATTCACATCCTCGCTTTTATTCTTGTAATGTTGACTGGCTTTTATAAATTCGCCATCTGCACCATCGACCCAGGTATATACTATGTCAATTTTTTGTTTACTTGTATCCAACAGACTTATTTAAAAAACCAGCACAATGTTATGAAGAATATCAATCTATGGCAACATATCCAAAGATTTACAAATGTCTTTTTTACCGCTATTCCTGGAAATTACAAACAAAGATTGCGTGCTATTTTACGACATGCTTATCAGGTAACTAATAACCATTTACAGCAATTAAATATTGACTATTGGCTGGATTATGGCACTCTCCTGGGATACTATCGAGAAAAAGATATATTGGCTTTTGATCTGGATATTGACTTTGGAATACCGGAATGTTTTTATTCAAAAATATGGGAATCCAGACACTCTTTGCCCAAAGGTTTTGTGATGTATGACTCATCTTATAGACATAGGGGCCCAAAATTGTATATACAATACAAAGGATTCAAAATAGATCTTTATTTTTATGAAGATAAAAATGAAATGCTGGCCAACTATGAAATCACCAAATACCCTTGTGAAGTAAAACCTTTATCAAAAGAGATTACTTTTCCACTGAAAAAAGTTGCATTCCTTGAAGCTTCTACTTTAGTTCCTAATCAACCCAAGGCATATTTGGAACACTATTATGGATATATTGGTGCAGATGCCGTCAGGGACAAATCGACTGGTTATTGGCGCAAAAAGCTGTAAATCAATTAATCAGGCTTTCTCGACCAACTTAGGATAGATGAGTTCCTTTGCCCTTTTTAAATGTTTTTCGTTATCGATTTCACACCAAACCAAATCATCTATCTTTCTCACAAAAAAATTATGTTTATTTAAAATTTGAGTAAATCCACGTTCATAGTCCCAATGCTTATATTGTTCGTCAGCCCTCACCAAATCACACAATGAAGACAATGCATTTTTGGATATTTTTGTAATTCCAACCAGCTCTCCGGTAACCTTGTTTACTAAACTCTTATCTTTACTTAAGGTAATAAATCGCATGTCATCATCTGCTTCAATATATACTTCATCATCTGAATTAGTAGCACCTGATGCAAGTATCAGGTTTTCTTCTTCAGCATG
This sequence comes from Reichenbachiella sp. MALMAid0571, assembly GCF_040151475.1. Taxonomy (NCBI): domain Bacteria; kingdom Pseudomonadati; phylum Bacteroidota; class Cytophagia; order Cytophagales; family Reichenbachiellaceae; genus Reichenbachiella; species Reichenbachiella sp. MALMAid0571. The sequence continues at coordinate 237,584 of NZ_JBDKWG010000151.1, forward strand.
AACCAACGCCTCAATAGCTCTTGGTTCATACAGAATATCCGATTCCAAAATCAGGAAATCATTTGTTATTATTTTCTCAGCAAGTACCAGAGTATAAAGACTCCCTGATGATTTATAGTCAACATTTTTATAAATCTCAAAATTGTACTGATCTTGAATACCTTCATACAACTTGCTGAGATGACCACAACCTATAATAATATTCTTTATTCCTTTTACCTGAAGTATCTTCAATGAACGCTCGATAAGTGTTTGACCTCCTACCTCCACAAACCCCTTTGGAATATTGTAGGTTTTGGGTCTCAATCTAATGCCACTACCTGCAGCCAATATCACGGCTGTTTTTATTCTTTTTTCCACGTATCTCCTTCTTGTATATTCTAATACTTACTATAATAAATGGCGAAGATAGGACAAGTAATCATAATCAAATACTAATGCCTTGTAAGGTTTGATAAATACGTATTCTCGTTTGTCATAATTTCCATTTATCAATTTGCTATTGATGGTAATTCGGATAATCTTTGATCTAATTGGAAGTAATAAACACATAAAATTATATGACTAATCGTGGCATAGTTTATAGGGTGAACTCATTATTTAGAAAACTGGAAAAAATTGGTGTGATCAGGAAGACTCCAAATTTTGTGACAGACTGCTATAAAGACTACCCCGAACTAAAAATACTTGAAGACAACTATCCCTTGATCCGAAAAGAGTGTGAAAATATTTTAACATTCAAAGAAAACATAACGGATGTTAAAAATTTAATGGGCAATCAAACCCAAGGAGGAATCCATACTATTAAGTGGAAGTCATTTATGTTAAAGTCTGGTGTTTTTGTGAAAGAAAATTGTGAAGTCTGTCCTGAAACAACCAAAATATTAACACAAGTACCGGGAATCCGCACTGCCTTTTTCAGCATACTAGATCCTGAACAATATATAACGCCACACGAAGGCTACTATGATGGATTCATGAGGTATCATCTGGGTGTAATCATTCCAAACAACAATGCCAACCAAGAATGTTGGATAAGAATAGCGAACGAGAAAATTGATAAAACTAAAATATCAGAATTAGGCAATAAATATTACTGGAAAAACGGTGAAGGAGTGCTATTTAATGACAACTACACCCATGATGCACACAATCAATCTAAAGAAATCAGAGTGATTTTATGGCTTGATGTCGAGCGTAAACTTCCTTTATTACTCAGTCTAATCAATAAAATTATGCTAAATGTGGCATATTCTACTGAAGGTGTTAAAAAAGTAGCTAAAAATGCTGTGGTAAAATTCTAACCACTAGCCATTCATACACAAAAAAACCACTCCAATTAATTTGAAGTGGTTTTCGATTTCTTACTGATGACCCAAATTTAGTAATACCGATATTTTGGTGGGGATATGCCACTCATCCTGATATACATATTTGCCTTGCCTTTGTGGTTGGTAAGGTGGTCATGAGCAAACATCATTCCTTCCAGACGGCTCATTGTATTTCCTGAAAAACTTGTAGTAGTTTCATTTAGCAGTTGATCGTTTGACATGGTCTTAATAATATCCCATGCCTCGTTCAGGCTGGTACTAACCATATTTTTCAGGTCTTCTCTGCTAATTCCTGACAAATCCATATCCGGTGGTGGGCCTGCTGGTTTTATATCCTTCAAAAACATGTTGGCAATGACTTTAGAAGATCCGGCAATATGAGCCAATTGACCTGCAAATGTTTTCAAACTATCGTGAGGTTTGTAGTCGTACCGATCTTCCGGCATGGCATCAGCCATTTCCAGCAATTGCGTTATGGCTTGTTTCCAAACCAATTCATGTTGTTCTACTATGCTGTAAGAAGGTGTTTCTGTTACTTCCTCCACTGCAATGGTTTCTTTTTCTGCCGGAGGGGAGCAATAGGTCAGCCCAAATGCTAATCCTACAAATGCAATAGGTAATAGTGGTAATTTCATGGTATATAGAGTTTTGATTTTCATATACAAGTTAAATAAAAAATTAACTCCATTCTTCAATGACCATCTAAAAATGAAATCACAAAACAAAACCCTGTCATGATTTACACAACAGGGTTATTTCGTCTATTTTAAAATTCTAATAATCTACTCCTTCGGCACAAATTCACTCATACCTTTAAATACTTTTGAGAGTAAAGTTTCATCAGAAAAATACCCTATATCATTCTCAGAAGAATGAAATACCCATGTGGTGTCACTTTGATATCCTTCAATAGTGATATCGTTGCTATTAGAAAATTGAAAAGTGGCAGAAATTACCGGCACGGTTAAATTACTTTGGTCATCCACAAAATTATTGCCGTTAACATAGCTTAATCCTGAAATGTACTTGGCTACATTGGTCGAATCAGCAGATTGACCGTTTGCAGTCCACCGATCCCCGACTTTGCTTAATTGAACAGAAGAATCAGCCGGATAACTGAAGTTTATGTTTATCAGTGAATCTTTTTTTATTCTGGCCAAAGTCTTGTTTCGATACGAAGAAGGCTCAGCGGACACAGAAAAACTCATGAAATTATTAGCCGCATATACTTCTTTGTCTTCATACAGTCTGACAAATGTATGATACGCCCTCTGTCCCTCCATTCCAAAACGCCCGATTACCATGTCCAGTGTAGTCTCTGATCCTTCGATCACTCTGATCCTTGTACCCGTAGAATCTACCTGATAATCTTTCCAATTGGCTTCATTTTTAGTAGCCATTCTGGACGGCTTGATGGTAAGTAGTGCCCCTAAAGTATTAGAAACCGAAGCTTGAGTTGCAGGCACCACCTTTCCATTTGCCAATTTCAATTCCCAGTCAGAACCCTTTTTAGTCAACTCCACTATTCCAGCTTTTGATTCGATGTTGATGGCCGTCACTTTGGCTGTATCAATCTCCACAAGTTCAGAGCGCAACGACTTGCTTTTCTTCTTTCCTCCGGTCAATTGAACTATGCCATAAATAGCCACCAATGCGACCAGAATACCTATGAGTTTTATGTTTGATAATTTCATTTTTTCTATATAATGACTTTTAACATTAAAGGTAAAACCAATAATTAAAGGTTAGTGGTGGATAGAATGAATCAATAAACCCCTTCTCTCCACTTGTTTCTCTTCATTTGATTTCTTTGCCTTCTCACAAATGCATAAATAAGGATAAGGAAAATGGGCCCCAGCACATTGCCGTATTTCAACATCTCTCTTGTAGAATCTTCCACAGCATCCAAAGGACGAACTGAGATTCCTTTGGTTCTCAAATCAATAAGTCCGGTATCGTCCGATAGCCAGTCAATCGCATTGGATGTGAAATTCACATTGTCTTCACTGATTTGCTGAGGAGGGCTGCCATTTATGACATACCGACCATTGGATATTACCACCAATCTGGAATCAACTGATCCTCCAAGAGGCCCATCCAGTGCCAAGGCAACAACCTGTTCTCCCTGATTGAAATCATTTTGTGTCCACTTTCTATTGACATCCACATATCCCGGGGTTGCTGCAAACCCAGATGTCTCTGATGTCATCAGCAAAGGAGTAAAATTGACCAGTGAGTCCGTGCCACTGTATGTCAAAGCACTTACAAACGGAAGCATGATGTCTTCCAATCCTTTTGTTGCAGGATGATCAGCAAAGTTGTTGATTCTTGGAAAATACGGAAACTTGATCTGACTCCTGAAATTAAACATGCCATTTTGTTGCTGCACAGTAACAGAACCACTATTTGCATCTATTACAAATTGATTCCCCATATTCACTTTCTTACGACTCAGCCATCCCCTGATTCCTATGTCACTTCCTACACTCAACTGCCCGGTTGACAGGTCGCCATTCAAATTGCTATGAGACAAAAACACATTTCCACCCTGAGCCATGTAATTGTCAATTTTAGTGAAATGAGCCAATGGAATGGTGTCAGTAGGATTTATCATCACCACTGCTTTGAAGTATGCCGGAATTTCATCCGTATCTGAAATGGTATAAGCCTCCACATCATACAATACTGAAAGCTGCTGTGCCAATTGTGCTACTTCCTGAACAGTAGGCTCACCATGTCCCTGCAATAGTGCTACTTTGGCTTTGTCGTCAACTGATATTTTCTTAATAGAAGTGGTTAAATCATATTCCATGTTCACACCCGGTTGCACCAGTGGTATGATTTCTTTTTTTTCTCCCTTCATCAATACAGCTCCCATGTAAGCTCTGAGCTGTTGTACCTGATCCTTTTCAGTCACATTTACCACTATCGGCTGTATGCCGTTTTGCTGTGCTTCCTGTTCTATTTCTTCATTATCGTTCGGACTAATAAATTCAAACACAATATTACCTTCTGATCTGTTTTCATATTCCAGCAACAAATCTTCAAAATCCTGCCTGTTACTGATAAGCTGTGTAGGAAGATCTTCTGAGAAATACGCTTTCACTGTAATGACATCATCCAGGTTTTCTAGTATGTCCAATGTCGCATCACTCAAGGTATATCGCTTATCTTCAGTAAAATCCAATCTGAAATATAGTTTTGAAGAAATCATATTTATGACCACCAGAATGAGCATAAAAACGGATAATCTTACTATTACTGTACTTTTCTTCATTGTCTTAAGTTATTCCAATTTTTTCAAAAAAATTAAGCACTCCAATTTCTTCTGGAAAGCATAGATTGAGAAAATGCTAACCCAGCCATAATCACTGAACCAAAATATATCAGGTCTCTGGAGTCGATCACTCCTCTGGAAAGAGAATCAAAATGAGTTCTCATGCTGAGGTAGTTAAATATACTTCCAATTCCTCCTCGAAATGTATAACCCATCACATCGAACAACAACTGGAAAAATATTCCAATGAGCAAGGCAAATAAGAAAGCCACTATCTGATTGTTGGTGATAGAACTGCAAAATATACCAATACTGATGTAACCTGCAGAAAGCAACAACAAGCCCAGGTAACCTCCTATGATGGCTCCATGGTCAGCAGATCCCAGTTGGCTCACTGTGATGTAATAAGGCAGTGTGCATAGCAAGGCTATCAAAACTAAAAGCACACAAGCCAAAAACTTTCCAACAACAATCTGCCAATCCGAAATGGCTTTGGTACTGAGCAATTCGATGGTTCCGGCACGATTTTCCTCTGCCAACATTCGCATGGTAATCGCCGGAATAAAAAAGAACAGCGACCAAAAGGCTATTCCGAAGAACACCTGAAGGCTTGCCTGATTCATTATAAATACATTGTTGCCAAAAAGCCATGTAAAAAAGCCACTGAGTCCCAGAAATATGACAATCAATACATAGGCTATGAGCGAATCGAAAAATGAGGCTAACTCTCTTTTAGTTATTATCCAGATCTTATTCATAAGTCTGATTGTTTATTTTGATAGTTAAATACAAATTGAAAATTATTAATTGGTAAGCTCTCTGAAAACATCTTCAAGACGGGTTTCTATGCCAGTCATTTCCATAAGGTACCATTTATTTTGTACACAAAGGTCAAAAATCGCTTTTCTTGAAAAGCTCTCCGGTTTACTTTGCACACGATAAAAACCCTCTTTTCCTTCCAAAGCATCAATTTTTTCGACCGTTGGCAAACCTAGCAAGGCTTTATGCACGTCTCCGCCTGATGCTTCGATCTGAATGGTCAAAAGCTCTTGTCCTTCTGATTGATGTCTGAGTGTATCTGCAGACCCATCGGCCACAATACGCCCTCTATTGATAATCAATATCCTGTCACAAGTGGCTTCCACTTCAGACAGGATATGTGAACTCAGAATTACCGTTTTTTCCTTACCCAGTTTTTTGATCAACTTTCTTATCTCAATAATCTGATTTGGATCAAGACCTGTAGTAGGTTCATCTAAAATCAACACTTCTGGGTCATGAATCATCGCTTGTGCCAATCCAACTCTTTGTCGGTAGCCTTTAGAAAGCTCGTTGATCTTTTTGTGTTTTTCCACTCCCAATCCACACATATCAATCATATCACCAATACGGCTGGAAATCTTGGATTTTTCCACACCTTGTATTTCTGCGGTAAATCTAAGATAGTCCACTATCGCCATGTCAGTGTAGAGTGGGTTGTTCTCGGGCAGGTATCCGATTTTCTTCTTTATCTCTTCAGGCTGATTCAGTACTGAAAGACCATCCAGCTTAATGTCTCCGCTAGTAGGAGACATGTAACAGGTGATCATTTTCATTGTTGTACTTTTTCCTGCACCGTTAGGCCCAAGAAAACCAACCACCTCACCTGTCTTCACTTCAAAAGAAATGTTGTTTACAGCCTTCTGTTCACCATACTTTTTGGTGAGTTCTTCTATTACTATTGACATACTTGTGATCTGATAATTTGCACAATTCTAATTTTTAATTTGATGCGGTGCAAGTTTATAAAGTCAATGATAAAAATTCAAGCAAGATTCAAATTGAAATGTTAAAAATTGTTAAGAGTATCAACTGATTTAATAATTTAAAAAAACAGCGTTCAAAACATATCTGTAAACCTTATAGCTGATGCAATTTGGGCATTGGGAGGAGTTGCCTTTTATCACTTTGCCTTTTAAAAAAAGATTTTTTTTAAAATTGACTTTTTATAATCTAATTTTTTCACCTATAGCGTCATTTTTCGATTGTGTTTTCTTGGATTAATCCCATATCCCAATGGATGTTAACTTTTTAAGCCTTCCATATAGCTTCACAAAATTTTCTGAGGTACTGGTCAGTGTGTGGCTAGAGCTTTCTATACCTGACAAAAAGATGAGTCTTGAAGATTATTATTTTCCCCAAGATTTCCGGTACTTACAGAAAGATATGTATTTGAGAAACAATTCAACCCTAAACAATTCTGTTAAATCTGCGCTTCAATTCTTAAGAATCAAATCAGTTCACTAATTTTTGTAGGTTTGCCCAATGAAAATCACTTCACTTGTTACTGGTGGTGCAGGCTTTATAGGATCTTATGTCGCCAATAATCTTATTGCTCTTGGACATAGAGTTATAGTACTTGATGATCTCTCTGGTGGAGTTAAAAAAAACGTTCGCCCATCTGCCAGATTTTATGCTGGTTCTATAACCGATGAAAGTCTGGTGAATAAGTTATTCGAAAAATATAAGTTCACTTATGTCTATCATCTGGCAGCCTATGCCGCTGAAGGGTTAAGTCATTTCATCAGAAAATTCAACTATGAACACAACCTTATGGGAAGCATCAACTTAATTAATGCATCAGTAAATCATGAGGTAAAGTGTTTTGTATTCACCTCTTCTATTGCAGTATATGGAACAGGTACTCTGCCGATGAAGGAGTCCAACCCTCCTTGTCCGGAAGATCCTTATGGCATAGCCAAATATGCAATAGAGATGGATCTTCTAAATGCTCAAAAGATGTTCGGTCTAAACTATGTAATTTTCAGGCCTCACAATGTATATGGCATCAATCAGAATATTGCAGACAAATACCGTAATGTAATTGGCATTTTCATGAACCAAATCTTGGCAAAACAGTCACTTACCATTTTTGGAGATGGGCAGCAAAGCAGGTCTTTCACTTACATCGATGATGTGGCTCCCTACATTGCTAACTCCGTAAATGTCCCGGAGGCAATCAATCAAACTTTCAACATAGGAAATGACTCAGTGCATACCGTCCGTGAACTCGCAGACGCTGTGAATCTTGCCATGGAAACCAAACTTGACATACGCAAACTAGAGCAACGCAAAGAAGTTCTTCATGCTTATGCTGACCACTCTAAGTTCAAAGAAATATTTAAACCAAAGCAATTCACAGACCTACATGAGGGACTTTTCAAAATGGCTCAATGGGTTAGAGCCAACGGGCATCAACCAAGCCAACAATTCGAAAATATTGAAATAACCAAGAACCTGCCAAACAACTGGAATCACTCCTAACTACAATGAATGACCAACCTTTAGTATCCGTAATTATGGCGGTGAAAGACACTGCACCTTACTTACACGACTGTATCGATTCTATTATTGCTCAATCCTATCAGCATTGGGAATTGATTGCTGTAAATGATCATTCGAGTGATGAAACCCCAGCCATTTTGCAAGAATACGCTGCAAAAGATGCCAGAATCAGGGTTTTTAACAGCGTAGGACATAAGCTCATCCCTACTCTACAGGAAGGTTATGCTCAGGTAAAAGGAACTCTGATCAATAGAATGGATTCGGATGATAAAATGCCCGACTACAAACTTCAGATATTGGTGGATGAATGGAAAAAATATGGAAAAGGAACCGTAATAGCCGGGGGCACTCAACATTTTGTAGATGAAGGAGAAGTTGGAGATGGTTTCCTTCGTTATGAAAACTGGTTGAATCAGGTAGCCAAAACAAGTACGCACTATCAGGAAATTTATCAGGAATGTGTCATTCCTTCGCACTGTTGGATCATTCACAAAGAAGACTTTGATGCAGTTGGTGCATTTGATCCTATTATTTACCCTGAAGATTACGACCTGTGTTTTCGCATGTATCGATTGGGGTTGAATGTGGTGGGAATTGACAAAATCCTCCACTACTGGAGAGACAGGTCCAATCGCATTTCACGAACATGGGAAGAATACAAAGACAACAGATACTTTGATTTGAAATTGAGGTTTTTCTATGAAATAGACAGGGACAAATCCAGGCCTTTGGTATTATGGGGAGCCGGAAAAAATGGAAAGGATATGGCCAAATTATTACTTTCTCATAAAGACACTTTCCATTGGGTTTGCGACAATGAAAGGAAAATAGGGAACGACATCTATGGTGTGGTATTACAACATTTTGATGACCTCAAAGAAATTGAAAGTCCACAAATAATCATTGTGGTAACATCTCCGGAAGGAAAAGCAGAAATACAGAAACTACTTATTTCCCTGGGCAAAAAACCTGTGAAAGATTATTGGTTTTTTGTTTAGAATTTCAACAGTAATTTTCTTCATAAGATGCCTGCCTCCGCAGACATGACGGTAATTCTGGCGATATCAGAAAACTCAAGCAAACAAACCAAAAACGAAGATTCGAATGGATACATTTCTCCTGCGAAAGCAGGAGTCTCATCAAAAAAATATGCTAAAACAAACTACTGTTATGTAACCTTGTCTGAGTGTTCTCCTTCATCACAGTTAAGTAAAACATAAGCAGCACGAAAGACCTGGGAAATGTGAGAACCTTTTTTTGATTATACAGTGCAATTGCTCAACTTCTTCCTTAAGTAAATGAATTACATACTTCTTCATAGTTTTTTTCAAAACTAATAAAATACGCCAATTTAAACTTTACTTAATGCTAGTATCCTTCAACTTTTTACAGCCAATATCTTACAAATAAACGTTTGGTGGTTTTTGCTAAAATTAAGATTATACTCGAAATCTTAAATAAGGACTTATCAAAGTTTGATTTATCAAATCCAGATAAACTTCTATTTTCTGATAGTGTAGAAAAAAAGATTCTGTCAGAAGAAGCTACTGGTCTGATAGGTATTTAAAAGTAAAAAAACACTTCAATCTAAATGATGAATATACCATGTATTCATTTAGACATACCTTCACAGCCAGAATTGTACAAAAATTTATGCAAGAACTTTAAACACATGGAAACACTTGAGAAAATGATGTTGATTACCGGACACTCTTCTATTGACTCATTGAAAAAATACTTGCATGATATTGATGCAGAGCTTCCAGAAGACTACAGTCATTTGGAGAAGTATGAATAAACTCTCCTGTTCTCTATTTATGACTATCTGGAAAAAGTTTCCAGTTTCTCTTTTACTTTTTTCAGTAAACTGGCGTCCTCATTCCATTCTTTTAATTGCCTTTTGTAGGCAGCCTGTGTTTTCGTGATACGCAGGGTATGTGGAGACCCTTTTCTGATGGTTTCTATGGTTAGGTCTGTTTCAACATTTCTGATGGCATCCTCTAACCACTCTCTTTCCTGCTGATTTTTGCGGTAATCAAAAACCTGCTCCACAGGCGATTGCATAAACCCGGCCAATAACTTCCATTGCTCGAAATATCTCTTTGTCCGGGGTACCGGACGTGACCAGTCTCCCGGTGGTTGCGGTTTATCACTCACCCGGTTTTGTAAATCGTCACGACACACCAGCAGTAGTTGATAGGCCAACTTGGTTCGCTTATTCATAGCAATGATTTCGCCGGCCAGAACAGCATTGATATAGCTTCTTTGTGTGTGTGTGACAAGAATGGCTGTCATCGTGTCGACCCATGCTTTATTTTGTGGAAACGTGCTTTCCAGGCTCAATATATCTCGTAACGATTTTGCCGTTACAGGCGGCACGTTCTTTTTATGCTCCGCAAAATACCCTGGCAAAGCTTTCAGTATCAAACCTACCAGGCTCCTGCAATCCGGTTGTGTATCCAAAGTATGGAGTATGGCCAGCAGGTGCTCAATAACTTGTGGATTACCTTGCTGACTAACCTCAGTAAATATGGCTTCCAGGTATTTTGTGGGATAAGAATGGGTCAGTTTTGCCCAGTGTGACGCATCAATTTTTAAGAAATACTCTTTCAGCAACCGATTTCCAATCTTGTGAAAGCAGGATACATCGTTCTCACCTAATAACCAGTCCACAATAATGTTATAGTCAGCACTTTCGTAGTATCTTTCTTCATCGAGGGGGCCTGACAGGATGGTTTCACACCATGTGATTTCGCTTTTGCTTAGCCAGTCCCGGTTTTTGTTGTAATAGGCAATCCACTCCAGCTTGTTGGCTGTAGTTTGCTCCGGGAGTAATTTTTCATGCGTCTTTGCAGACCAAAGTATTACCGCACCATAGTGATACCAGTGCATGATATCCGGACCATAGTTGCCCATATAGCCTGTGGATTCTTTTACGATCGGCTCATCATCGTCCAGATGAAATGAGGCCAGCAGGTCATTTTCTTCAAATGTAATATTGCGTAACGGCGGAACACCCTCATTCAACCAATGCTCTATATACAGCGATTCATCATATACATCCTCTATTACTGTATCCTCATCCGATCCATCCTCATACCCATACCCATCATAAGCCGGAGTACCGGCTTTATAAGAAGTTACCAGGCACATTTTGGCATAATACCCCGCTTGTCTTGCCGCTCTCAGCAGTGCTTCGGCTCTGGTACGATCATCCAGTTTCAGCCCTTCGGTTGAAAAATTTTCCGGTGTATATTGGTGCCCCAGCAAAATAATTCTGGGAACCATATCAGTATGGTTCGCATCCGCTTTTAATAGATTGGCCAGCTTTGTTACATGTTTTTCAAGCGGTTCCAAATGGATTTGTTTTCCCACCTTTAGTTGGATGAGGTTATACACCAATACCACCCTGTACCCGGAGGTCAGCGGTCTGATCTCATGGTCGCAATCAGCATAAAAAGCAGCATAAGGCATAACACCATCATCACAGCAATCATCAAACTTTATTACTTTTTCCTTTCCATCAAACCGCACCAACAGATCACCCCCACTGTGTCGCGACGGCAGGCCGATAACCAACGTACCAAACATTCCTTTTTCTTTTTCGGAATCTTTATGGGGAAGGAAAAAGTCACCTTTTTCATAAATGAGCATTTTATAGAGGTGGGCCGTGATCTCATCTTCTTCTATGCCTAAATCTGGCTTGATGGCGGATAATGCTTTGTGTAGAAATTTTACCCATTTATCGCCGTTAAATTTCAGTATAGCGGCATCTATTTCCCAGGCACTCCGAACTTTATCGTCTACAATAGTACTGCTTCCTTTTCCAAAAGGAGCTTTGTGGGCTGTATTTATCAACGCTTTTGCCTGCAGTTCATTGATAGGGTATGACAGTTCGCCCACACTTTCCACTTCCAAACCGGGAAATACAAATGGGGCTGAGCGACTACTGGCAAATGAGCCACTACCTTTGATTTCATTCAGACAGCTCAAAATATCTTTTTTCCAATTGGTCATAGCATATTGTTTGAAAGCTCGAATATAAGAACCCCGTTTGAAAAACCTGGTGTCGATGTACAACAGTTTTGCATTTATTTAGACTATAATGTGCTTTGAGAAGCCTTTCAGGGTTCTTAAAGCTTGTATTTTGAAGAGCCTTACCAATCTTTAAAAACTTAGTAAAGCAAAGAGCGAACTTTATCGACAGAACCTAAATAATAAATCACATCCTGCAAATGGTAGTGAAAATTAGCAAAGTAGCCCTCCGCCATGAGATTTCTACCTCCGCAGGTATCTCATAGAGATAAAAGACTAAGGGATGGTGACTTATAAGAGCCGCCACAGCAACTCCCTATCCATTATTTACCTCAAAATCTCCTTCTAGGTAAAACCCCTAAATTTTTAAGTTTGGAAAAACCCCGATATATGGGGATGCCGGATGTATGACCTTTGTTTCATAATTACAATGTTTCAAAATAAAACTAAAGAGTCATGAAAACTACTACTAATTT
>NZ_JBDKWG010000152.1:0-4704 GCF_040151475.1 Reichenbachiella sp. MALMAid0571
TTAGGTACTTGTTCACATGCTTTTTCAATGATTGTTTTACTTTTTTTTCATAACTTCAATTCTTATTTTGTGAACTCCGAAGTTAGAAGTTCTTTGGCATTCCCCGAAGGGCTTCCGACGAAGGAGGTTCGTTCAACAAGGTGTATGACAGCCTGAATGTAGAAACGAAAAAAGTGCATGCTTATGGCCGGATGTGGGGTATCTGGCTGAACAAGGGAGAAAAGGTGTATTAATCATTTTTACATGCCTTTTTCTTACCATTTACATAATACTCCATTTCAAAGTTTCATAACTCACTATATTTCATATTTTTGTTGATTGCTTAAAAATCTAAACCTAAACAGACTTTTCCATGCAGCAACTCAACGAAATATTGTCCTTAATAGATAGTTTTATAGGAAGCTCTTTTTGGTTTCCTTATGCTTTATTGGGCACAGGTATCTTTTTCACTTTCTATCTCAAGTTTCCTCAGATTCGATATTTCGGTTTTGCTGTCAAAGTAGTGAAAGGAAAGTTCGATAAGGCAGGTGATGAAGGAGATACTTCTCATTTTCAGGCATTGACTACAGCTTTGTCGGGGACTGTAGGAACCGGTAATATTGCAGGTGTGGCATTGGCGGTGCATATTGGAGGACCCGCTGCACTGTTTTGGATGCTTATGACAGCAGCAGTAGGTATGTGTACCAAATTTGTTGAGGTTACCTTGTCGCACAAATACAGAGAAAAAACCGGAGATGGTACTATGGGAGGCGGTCCCATGTATTTTATGAAAAACAAAATGAATATGGGATGGCTGGCTGTTGTGTTCGCTATAGCCACAGTACTTTCTTCATTTGGTACAGGGAGTTTGCCACAGATCAATAGTATTGCCAACTCTTTGTTTGCCACATTTGGTATCAATCATATTGTGACTGGAGCTGTATTGGCAGTCTTGCTTGGTTTCGTAATTATTGGTGGTATCAAAAGAATAGCTGCTGTTACAGAAAGATTAGTCCCTGCGATGGCTGTAGTCTATTTTATTGGGGCATTTGCTGTTATATTTTATAACATTGGAAATATTATACCTTCATTTATTTCAATATTTTCAGATCTGTTTACAGGTACAGCTGCAGCAGGTGGATTTTTGGGTTCATCCATAGCATTTGCGTTCAATAAAGGTGTAGGCCGTGGGTTGTTTTCCAACGAAGCAGGACAAGGTAGCGCACCCATTGCCCATGCTTCAGCCAAAGCGCATGAGCCTGTATCGGAAGGTATGGTTGCCATTTTGGAACCATTTATTGATACAATTGTGATCTGTACTATCACTGGTTTGGTATTACTTTCATCGGGAGTCTGGAATGAAAAGCATATCAATGATTTTCAGGTATCGGATATGGAAATCATTTCCGGAATCAACTATTCGGATCAAACAGATGAAGGTTCCGCTATATTGTATCAGCATATTTCGGGTGAAAGTCCATTGCCTTTATTCGAAGGAAAACTGAATGTGCAAAATGGAAAAATTCAAAATGAAGTAGCGATTTTAAACTCTCGCTCACTTGCGGAGGAAGTCGAAATTTTTGAAGGAGATGGACGCTATACTGGTACAATTGCAGTGTCAGCAGGTAAGCCTGTGGACAGTGACGAAATATTTCGAGGCAAGTCTCTGGTGCACAGTGCACCTTTGACTACCATCGCTTTTACCAGAGGTTTCTTTGGCGACTTTGGGCAATACATAGTTTCTATTGGCCTGTTGCTTTTTGCATTTAGTACGGCTATTTCATGGTCTTACTATGGAGACCGGGCTATGACATTTCTGTTTGGGAGCAAATCCGTGATTTATTTCAGGGTAGTTTATGTTATCGGATTTTTCCTTGCCGCATTTACTGACACTACCATCATCTGGACACTTTCTGGAATTACAATTGCGTTGATGACTCTACCCAACCTTTTTGGTTTGATTTATCTGAGAAAGGACATTAAATCTACTATCGACACTTATTGGAAGGATTTTAAAGAAGAGTGGCCGGATGAAAAAACTCCAGAGTAAAGGTAAATCAAGATGCGCTTAGGTGAAAGTTGTTAAAAAACATCTTTCACATTTAAGGCTTCTGCATTGGAAGACTTTCCTGGCATTTCTCCTCTGATTTTAAAATCTTTTTGATCAGATTTTTCTCCCGTTCTGGAATACCAATCTTTGGTAAGAACAGCGGGAATATTGTCTTTGGTTTTAGACTTCCATTTTTTGAGAGTCTTTTTTAGCTCATCATGAATTGTTTTGTATTTTGGATTTCCAATCAAATTATTTGTTTGAAGTGAATCTGTTTTGCAATCAAACAACTCTTCCCCCGGGCGTGGAGCCATGAATATATCCTTTTGAGGTTGTGTCAACTTGTTGGCATCTCTGTGCTCTACCAGTTCTGCAAAAGACGGGCTTCTCACAGCATCAAGAGGCCCCTGATTTGCCAATTGTGGCCTGGAGTTTACAATATACATGAAATTGGAATTCCTTACCATCCGTTCATATGCTTCGTAATCGTGCCAGTTGTGTTCAGCAAAGACAAAATTTCTAAACTTGTCGTTGGGATTTTTGAGTAAATCTTCAAAATTCTTTCCTTGGAAGGATATTGGTTGTTCCGATTGGCTCAAAGCCACCACAGTAGGAGCTATGTCCACTGCACTTACCAGACTAGAGCATACGGCTCCTTTCGTTGAGATGCTTGCTGGCCAACTCACAATAAAGGGCGTCTTGATGCCACTGTCATACAGACGTGTTTTGTCACGAGGAAATGGACGCCCATTGTCCGCCATTATGATTATTACCGTGTTTTCAAGTACTCCCTGCAATTCAAGTTCTTTCTCTACTTTTCCTATGTAATGATCAAAGCGTTTGATTTCATCATAATATTTAGCTAAGTCTTTGCGTGTTTCTTCTCCATTTATAAGTGTTGGAGGTGGTACTACATTCTTTTCAGTATGTGTTGCTGAAAATTCATTTTCTCCCCAGATTCGATGTGCATCATACGCTGCATACCAAAAAAAGAAAGGCTTTCCTTTTTCTCTGTTTTGTAACACATCGACCCATTGCTCTTCTCCTCCATCACCGTTTTCACTGTGTTTTTCTATAATGGTATCAAAACCTGATTTTATTTTCTTTCCCATGTGCCATTTTCCTGCTTGAGCAGTATGGTATCCGTTTTCTTTGAGTACACTGCCAATGGTAGCAAAATCTACTGTTGGTTCTGTATGCAACTCAGCCGCACCTGTGTTGTGAGGATATCGGCCTGTCATTATGCTTATCCTGCTTGGGCTGCACGAACTGGTGGTCAGGTAAAAGTTGGTGAACTTCAACCCACGGGAAGCTATTCGGTCAATATTTGGCGTTTGCACTTCTTTATTGCCATAGCAGCCAAAGTCATTCCAACTGATGTCATCTGCTATGAAAATAATGACATTGGGCTTTTGTGGCTCAGTGAGTTGGCTCCATCCAAATATGGGATTTATTACAGTTAAAAAGATTAAAAAAAATATATTTTTTGTTTTTACCATAGCATGTGCTTGTTTGGTTTAGTTACCAGAGACAAATATAAAGCAGATAGTGGTAAGATTTGAGGAAGGAATGGGACTCAGATAGATGTTTGTAGCTTACAAGACTGGTAGAGTCATGATTACTTTCCTTTCATTTTTACAATTCTCCTGACTTCATTTATGAGCAGAGGGAAAGCAGGTTCAGTCATTCCATGACCGTATCCATCCATCTCAAAAAGTTGTGTTTGTTTGTGCCCTGCTACTTTCATCATTCTGTAGAGATAGGCATTTTCTTCATATCGACCGAGCATTTCCAGTTCCCGGTCGCCGGTAATCAAAAGGAGGGGAGGAGCATCAGCACGTACATGAAACAATGGTGCAAGTTTGTCAACAATTGGTTGTTTTCCATCAATACCCATTTCTTCCCTTACCGTAAAATGTGTGATGGTGTGTCCACTAAATGGAATTAATCCCGCAATCTGATTGGCATCTATGTCGTGCATGGCCAGATAGCTTTTATCCAAGCCGACCATGCTTGCCAAATAGCCTCCTGCAGAGTGCCCGGAAATGAAAATCAAAGATGGATCTCCACCATAGTCTTTAATGTTTTTAAATACCCAGGCAACTGCAGTAGCGGCATCTTCAATGTATGTAGGAGCTTTTATTTTCGGATAAAATCTATAATTTACTGCTACAATTGCCATTCCCTGTTTTTTTAAACGCTCGGGAATATATTTATTTCCACTGGTAAGCCCACCACCATGAAACCATACCACTGTAGCATAGCCTCCTTTGTTATCCGGGTAGTAAATATCAAGTACACAGCGTTCATTGATATATGCATCTGTTTGCTTACCGGCATAGGGTATATCTTTAACCAATTTATACTCATCATTTTGACAATATACCTGAGTGTAAAAGCCAATAAGAAGGCTCAGGATTACTAATTTTTTCATAGTAGGAATAGTATTTTCACAATGTGGTTATTCATTTGTCTAAATTCAAGAACTATCGATATTAGCTGTTTTATAACGAAATTTCAGGAGAATCAAATTTAAAATTACTGACATCCGACTAAATTCTATTTTTCACAAAAAGGTCTTGTAGAAGTTGAATTAAGGATCTTTTCCTAGGTTCTCATAAACACCCCCACTTGTAGGATCGAACATGTTGAGTTGTACTATCTGTAGGTTTCTG
>NZ_JBDKWG010000153.1:0-151839 GCF_040151475.1 Reichenbachiella sp. MALMAid0571
TTATTGGTGTCCGAGAAAAGATTTTGCCTTCTAAGGAAATTCATCAAAATCACCCCTAAATCCCCTAAAGGGGACTTTTTGATCACCCCTTCAGGGGGCGGGGGTAGTTTTAGGAAATCGGAAAAATCTTTTCTCATTTCGTTTAAACGTACTTTTTTAGGGTATTTAAAATTTAGTCGGACACCACTAATTTCCTTTCTTAAATTTTGGATGGTTTCTGCCAAAATATATTGGTTTTTCCTGAACCACTAATTTTCCATTTTTCACCCACTCTTCACCTCTGACTTCCAGATGGTCTATCATTTTACCTCTCCAACTATCAAGGAGTTTTGCTGACTTTTCATTGTTTTCCTTAGAAGCCAAGTCAACCATTTCATGAAGATCCTTTTTCAGATCAAACAGTTGATGTTGACCTGAGAGCGTGAAATAGATGTATTTATACCTGCCATCTGTCAATGCCACCCAGGCATTGTCTTTCTCATATATCTGTGCATGTTCAAGATCCAGTAATTTGCGCCATGGTTTCCCTCTCAATATATCCAACATACTTTCACCATCCATTGCTTCATATTTTTTCATTCCTGCCGCATCCAGAAAAGTAGGAAGGACATCACGGAGTTCGACCAATTCATCACGTTTTTGTCCACGCTTGGCCTTTAGTATCAACTCCTCTGGCCAACGCACTATCATAGGAATCCTTGCCGCTCCTTCATACGGTCGGCATTTTCGCCACATGTAATGGTCACCCATCATATCCCCATGATCCACTGTATACAGAATAATGGTGTTTTCCAGCTCCCCACGTTCTTTAAGTTGATCCAATACCCTTCCTAGTTGCTCATCTACAAAAGAAATAGCAGCAGCATAAGATCTTCTGGATGCTATGACTTCTTCAATAGGAAAATTTCCTGAAGTTGCATTTCTGGTTTCCTCAAGTGTCCCTGTTTTATTACCATATTTCTCTGCTGCCCAACCACCAACGTTTGGGAAAGGTATGTTCCCATTTTCGTACTGTTCCACCCAACGTTTGGGTGGATCGAAAGGTGGATGGGGACGTTGGAAAGAAACTTTCAAAAACCAAGGTTCTTCTTTTTCATAAGTTTTTAAAAACTGAATTGCCCTTTCTGCTGTCCAATATGTGGGGTGAAATTCATCCTCAAACGGAAACACTCCACTCCTATGGTCTGTATAGTGCAGTCCCGACGCATTCAGGTCTTTGTCAGGAGCATTTTCCTCAAACCACAAGGTATAGTCGCATTTTTCCTGTCCTTCCCTTACGGTGTACCAGGCTTCTTCCAGTTCCACTGTCTGATAGCCACGTTTGTTGCGCATGGGGGTGAAATGGTTTTTTCCAATAGCGTGAGTCCGGTATCCGGCATCTGTAAACATTTGAGGCATTTCGTGTTCATATGCAGGAATAGGAGTGTAACCAAGCTGCCCACTTGCCCATGGACTCATCCCGGTTAATATACTGGTGCGAGCCGGAAAGCAGGAAGGAACTGACGAGTAAGCATTGTTAAATGTCACCCCTTCACTGGCCAATTGATCCAGGTTTGGTGTTTTAATCCAATCTGCACCAGCCACCCCCATATAGTCACCCCTATGCTGATCACTCATCAAAAAAAGCACATTGAGTTTCTTTTTGCCTTTTGTTTGGGCGTTAGAATCAAAATTGAACAGAATACTTAACAGTATAAAGTACAATATTATCCATTGCCTATTCTTTACATTTAGTGATATCATATTGTTTATAATCTACCAAGCTTTTGAACAAACCAAAGAGGGCAACAGTGTATTACTGTTGCCCCTCGGGTATTAATTAGGTGGAAATCTTTACCAATTTGGATTTTGATCTAAATTTGGATTTAATGTAATTTCATCCTCTGGAATTGAAGTGAGATAGTCCTGGTCTTCTCTAAATCCAAATCCGTTTGGCAGAGCAGTTTGGTAATAATCAATCAAACCATTGGCATCCATAGGTGGTGTATAATCAGGAAATTCTGTTGCATCATAAGGATAGCCCAATGGCCTTTTGCCCTGAAACAATTTGTGTGCTGCCCATCTTCTGTAGTCATCCACTCTATTACCTTCCAATGCTAATTCCACTCTTCTTTCATTTCGAATAGCATATAATGCATCGGAAACAGAATACCCATAATCTACCAGATTGGTACCATAACTGGCTTGAGGAATAACCGAAAAATCGGGCATACCAACACGAGTACGGAGCATATTCAACTCTGTAGTAGCTACAGTTCCATTCAATTCATACAATGCCTCCGCATAGTTTAATAGAACTTCTCCATACCTGAAAATTATTCTGCCCGTCTGGCTATTGCCTCCAAAGTCTGTACCTGCCGCACTCGAATTAGGATTGGAGAATTTTTTCACCTGAAAACCAGTAGCATTGAGATTCTCTGCTCCCTGATCTATAAAAGGCTTATCAAAAAATTCGTTGGAACTGGCAACCCTCAAATCTCCAGGAATCCACACTGTAGCTTTTAACCTAGGGTCGCAATCTGCTGCAATTTGGGTAAGAAAGTCATTTCCTTTGGCAGTAGATGCCAACCCTAAGTAATCATACGGATTGCCATCATTTCCTAAATAAGAGGTAACCAATGACCAAGTAAGTGACATTTGCCTTGTGCGACGGGTAGTATAAAACTGTAGTTCATGACCCAACTGATCACCAGTACTTGCAATTCTATATAATAATACTTCATCAAAGCCAGACATGTTGTCTTGCCCAAATAAATCATAATAATCTGTATCCGGATTTCCCGTATTGTATAATCCTTTAGTATATCCTCCATTGATCAATTCTTCTGAAGCATCTACCGCAATTTGAAAATATTTATCAGGATTGGATCCTGAAGTAGCAAATTCAGTACCTGCGTGGTATTTTTGCCAAGTGCCTTCAAATAAGGCAACTCTGGTTTTAAATGCCAACGCAACTTCCTTATTCAATCTAGAATTACCTGCTGTTGATCTTAAATCAAGGTACTCAATAGCCTTGTCCAAATTGAGCAAGATTGAATCAGCAACCAGTGTCCGGGGATCTCTTGCTTTAAAAAGTTCTTCGTCTCCAATATTGATCTCTGATGAATACCAAGGAAGGTCTCCATAAGTGCTGAGCATGTCAAAATAAAACCATGCCTTAAAAAAATGTGCTTCACCAAGAAAATGCTTGTATAGATTCAACTCATCTGTTACATTGCCTAGATTGTCAAAAAGGATGTTGATACTCCTGATGTTACTCCATTCGTTTGTCCATTGTCCCGTTCTGGGAGCACGATTTCCATTTAGCACAGCATTCGGCACAGCTAAAATCATATTGTCCGATGCGGATTCAGAATATGGTTGAGTAGCACTCCCATGAGTAGGAAAAGCTGGGTAATACTTTTTTACATAGTTTTCAATATCAGTAGCTGTCTTAAAAAAACTTGATGCAGCTATCTGATCCTGAGGAGCAATATCTATAAAGTCCTCACAAGACACTATTAATGGCAAAATTAGTGTCAGATATATATATTTTAAATTCTTCATAATTTTTTCGATTAATATTAGATGGCTCAATATGTTACAGTAAGACCTAAAGACACAATTCTATCTGCACCATAGGTTTTACCTGTACCCCAGCTACTACTTACTGCTACGGGATCTATCCCTACTGGCAAGCCAGAAAATGTAAACAAGTTCTCACCTGACACATATACTCTAACTCTTTGGAGGCTTAGTTTAGACAAAACATCCTTAGGTAAATTATAGCCTAGTTGAACATTTTGTAACCTGATATATGCCCCGCTTTGGAGGTAACGGGTATTGCTAATTCTGTTCTTATCATTTTGTCCATTATTGAGGTAAGGTCTTGGAAAATATGCACCTGTATTAAAATTAGCATCTCCCTCAGCAAGACCAGTATATTCATCCCCAGGAGTATCTCTGAAGTAATCCAAATGATGAGGAAAAAGAGAAGACTGATTACCTGTACGGAAACCCCAGAAAATATTGTCACCAGAACCAAACCAAAGATCTCTCTTTGCTACACCTTTCCAGAGCATTGAAAAATCAAACCCTTTGAAATTTAGAGAGGCGGTAATACCATATTGAAGTCTTGGAGTAGTATTCCCTATGACTGACCTGTCACCATGGTCTGTTACAGTATTGGCACCATTATTTACCATTCCATCACCATTGGTATCTTCATACTTCACATCTCCGGTATTCCATGAAAGTCCTGTTAAATCAGACAAGTCAACAGTAGAAGTATATTCATCAACCTCTTGCTGAGTTCTATAAAGATCATTAGCCGTATAACCCCAAATTTCACCCAAAACCTTTCCTTCGTAATGATCACTCAATGTACCAGTCGGGTTTAGATAGTCAACAATAGTAGATTTGTTGTCATAAAAATTAACTCCAATATTGTAAGACAGACCATCATTTATTTTTTGCTGCCATCTTAAAGACAACTCCCACCCTTTGCTTCTAAGCGTCACATTGTTGGCTTGTGGAAGAGTTGTTCCTATCACTCCGGGTTGTGCTTCTACTTTACCAAGTTGATCAAATGTTGTTCTCTCAAACACATCAAAATCTGCCTGAAGTCTATTCTGCAAGAAAGACATATTCAGACCAAAATTTATAGTTCTTGAAGTTTCCCATGTCACATCTGGATTGATCAGACCAGGTGTACCAGCATAGCCAATTGGCCTTCCCTGTCCCGGACTAAAAATCCAATTGACAGTTCCAGAACTTAACGGAATTAATAAGATATCTGGGAAAAATGCCGATTTAGCCAGTGTGTTAGGATTACCGAAATTACCTAATTCTCCCCAAGACCCTCTGATCTTCAAAGTATTGACCACACCTTCAATTGACTCCCAAAAATTTTCCTCATGCAAATTCCATCCAAGAGAAAATGAAGGGAAAAATCCCCATCTTTTACCCTCTTTAAATCTGGAGGTACCATCATATCGTACATTGGATTCCAGGAGGTATTTGCCTTTGTAGTTATAGGTAAACCTTCCAAAATAGCCTTCTGTCGCCCAAGTATGCAAACCCTCGCTTATGGTAGGATCTCCACTTGCAGTAAGTAATGATGGTACATCCTGAACCAGTAGGTTCAATCGGGTTGCAGACATGTTTCGGTTGTTGGCTCGCTCAAACTGAGTACCTACCAAAAGTTTAAAATTATGAGCATCATTTAGACTGTAATCATAAGATATATAGTTGTTGGTAGTCCAATAGGTATTGCTTGCATGAATATTGGTGATATTGCTTGGTACTGTATTGCCACTAGCTACTATGCTTTGATCCACCAAATGATCATACACTGTCAATTCTCTGTTTGACCTAAACTGATCAGTTACACGAAAAGCAAAATCTGAATGAATATTAAGCCCTTTAACAGGTCTCAAATCTGTAGAAAAAGTTTGCCAGTTTTCTGTTATATCAATAATATCTGTACCGGCATCATTTACCCAAGGAATTTTGGACTGGATCATGATATTTCCATAGCCATCATACTTTGCATTGGTAGGCATAGTCCTGGCTATCTGATGAAAAATTAAGTCATAAGAACCTTGCCTATCCATATTAGGAAGCTCTCTTTTTGTTTTACTAAACCTTGGCTGATAGGTAAAATCCCACCAATCAGTAATAGCTGTCTTAACTTTCCCCTGAATATTGAACCTGTCAAAAGTATCTTTCCCGTAGTTCAAAACCCCTTCCTGTTCGAAAAATCCAGTTGAAAAGTAAAAAGAAGTAGTTTTGGAACCTCCTTGCAATGACAGGTTGTGTTTTTTGTTCAATGCACTTCCATAGTATTCGTCAAACCAATCTCTATTACTGCTTCCAAATTGATTGAAGCCCCATGAATTCCCACCAGCTCTTGGAGTAGTTTCAAAATGGGTGGCATCTGCTGGAAAGTTGGCTGTACTTTTTATAAAGTCGTAATCACCAGCCTGATATGCCCTTATATTATCAATCGTCGCATTGTCAATAAAACGTCCGCCAGCGCCTGCTACTCCCGCTTCATTAAGAGCCCTTGCATGTTCATACGAATTGAGCATACTAGGTAGATTTTGGGGAGTAGCTCTAGACACTATTCCCGAATAAGTCACGGTAATATTTTCATCCGTACTACCGGATTTTGTAGTAATCAAAATCACTCCATAAGGTGCTCGGGCTCCATATATGGCAGAGGCTGCAGCATCTTTCAACACTGAAATACTTTCAATGTCATTGGGGTTGAGCCTGTTCATATCTCCCGGAATACCATCAATCACCACATAAGGGCCATCACCTCCGTTTATAGAACCTGTTCCTCTTAAGCCTATATCAACAGATGCTCCGGGGGAAAACCCATTGTTTCCAATACTAAAAGTCAATCCAGGTGATACGCCTTGTAACAACTGAGAAACTGTAGGCGATTGCCTGTTTTCAAGGATTTCTCCTGCAATCACATCTACCGATCCTGTTACATTTACTTTTTTCTGTACTCCGTATCCAATCACTACCAGTTCATCTAATGTTTCAATATCTGCAGACATAGACACGTTAATCTCAGACCTTCCAGCTATTTCTATATCCTGAGTAACATAGCCTACATAAGAAATCGAGAGAATAGCATCATCAGGCACAGTAAGTTTGTAATTGCCTTCAATATCTGTAGTAGTACCAATTGAGGTTCCTTTGATCACTACGGAAGCTCCCGGCAAACCCTGATTGGTTTCATCAGTGACTTTACCGAAAATATCAACATCTTCCATGACCAAGACTACTCCTCTTTGGGTTCTTTTATTGGCTTTTTTATTTATGTCAACAAAAATATTGTCGTTAACCCTCCTGAACCGAAGACCAGCCTGATCGGCAATGACATAGAGAGTTTCTGCCAGGCTTCTTTCGGATTTGTCAAGCGACAATGTGGCTTTAGGCAAATCCTTTTTATAATACGAAAACTCAAAAGAGGTTTCTGTTTCGATTGTTTTGAAAACATCCAGCAAAGCACTTTTCTCGAAACCTACAGTCAAATAGACGTCATTGATGCTTTTGCTTTTTTGTGCATTGCCTTCAGATGCCAGCATTACAGTGATGAATAAGCACTGTATGAAAACACCATATAAAGACAGTTTGGACAACATAATAATTAGTTGTAAAGATTTTAATTTCATATCTTTGAAAAATTAGTGGAACAAATTGTTTCATTACGCATGGCTCCAAGGATTGAACCTCTACCTTTCCAATTGTATCGGGTTCAATGTTTTGGAGCTTTTTATTTTAGTTTTTTAAGTACTGTTATATCTCATATATCATTAGATTTATTTGAATTCAATAATTACCGATTTTCCATCTATCTTATGAGCAAATTTTTCGGAATAGCTCATTGCATCAAGCACATTATTTAGATTTTCATTTTCAAATACTCCTGAAAACAATACTTCTTTTTCAGGTGCATTTTTCACACTACACTTTACCCCATACCAACGCTCCAGAGCAACTACAATATCACCAAATGGAGTGTCATCAAAGTACAGAATACCATCCTTCCAAAGGGTCGTTTCCAGGGCATTGAAATCACCCTTTTTCAAACTGTTCTTACTTTTATCATATATAATCTGCTCACCAGGCCTCAAATAGGTCTTGGAAGAAATATCCACAGCAGAATCTGCCCGGTACTGATCTACTCTCACTTTTCCTTCAACAAGTGAAACGTTGATATAACCTTCATTAGGAAAGGCCTGAACATTGAAGGATGTACCCAATGCAGTAGTCGTGAAATTTTCGGATTTTACGACAAATTCTTTGGAGGCATCTTTCTTTACATCGAAAAAGGCTTCTCCGACAAGTTCTACCTGCCGATCTTTTTTTCCATAATCAGTTGAATACCTCAACTTACTTTCGGCATTAAGCCACACTTTTGTTCCATCAGGTAGCAAGAAGTTTGACTTTTGACCTGCCGGGTTTGACTTTTCGATACCCGACACACTTGCTTCCAATTGTTTAACCTCACTCTGATTGTAAACCAGAAACCATACACTTACCAGAATAATACTTATTGATGCGGCTATCTTAATAAAATGCCTTGAAACAAATGTTTTTGGCCTGACAGATGCATTTATCTTATATAGTACTTTTTTAAATTGAATGTCTTCATTGGGATGATTCAAATTGATATTCGTACTTTCCCATGTTTCCCTGAGCACATTATATGCTTTCACGTTTGATTCGGATTCTTCCATCCAGCTTTTCAATACTTCCTTTTGGTGTTTGTCAGCATTGCCTGAAAGCTCAAATCCTATAATCTCATATATCTCACTCTGATCCATGGTATATCTATTGCAAAAATGATTGGTATAAAATGATAGACACAGGTCAAGCGGGCAAACCCTACCATGTATTCTAAAAAAAGTTTTTTATTACCTATGCGGATTTCAGGTAGCTGTATGAAACTTCGAAAAAGTCAGTTGAAACAAACTACTTTCCTGAAATTGAATGTAATGGTATTTGTTTCTTATGAAAAAAGGGTGTTTTTATCTTTCTATCAAAAAATCAAATTTGATACAATTATCAGCCCCGTGTAAATCAGATTTTTGAAATTAGTGCCTGATTGATTGGTATAATCATCCATGTCAAGGCGAATTCTTTTCAATGCCGTACCTACATGCTTTTCCACCATCTTCACAGAAATATCCAGCATTTTAGCAACTTCTTTGTAGGTCATCCCGTCATCTTTCACCATACGGTACACCAGATTACATTTCTCCGGCAAAGCTGCCACACTACTTTCAAAAACTGACAGCATTTCTTTTGATAGCAATTGTTCTTCCGGATTTCTATGGGTTGCTCTAATTTCCAAATCAACATTGTCAATTGTCATAATTTGATACCCGGAAGCAAATCTGATTTGATTTAGAGAATGATTTTTCACTAATGTATAAAGGTAAGATTCTAGCTTCTTCACTTCCGTCATTTTTTGTCTCTTATCCCATACCTTCACAAAAACATCGTTCACAACTTCCTCAGCCAACTCATTGGATCGAACGTAGTATCTGGCCAACCCAAGAAGCTTTCCATAGAATTGATGAAACATTCTTTTGAATGCGTCCTGATCTCCATGGAGAGCTATCTTTTTCAGATCGTCTTTGGTAAATACCATTTATCGATTAAAAGGGTGTTTTTACAGGAAACACAAACCTTTCTGTATTAGGTGACAAAATTCAATATAAATCAATCCTGCTTGTCAACCACTGATTCCGGTGCAGAATAAATTCCTAATTGTTCCCAACGTGTTTGTAGGTTTTTCAAAGCAAGTTTGAAGCTTTCATAGTTTTTATTCTTTTTTTCAGTCCACCCAACTTCGGCATAAGCTGCTATTCGGGGAAAAACCTGAAAATGCATGTAGCCATTGGTAGGAATCCACTCTCCCCACATCTGACAGCCAGTGCCTATCACTTTATTGTGATATTTTGGATCTAAGTCTGCAGGGATTGGATCAAAATCATAGGCTTTTGACAAAGGAATGCTCTTGTAATCGTAATCCAGATAAGTGGATGAATGCAATGAATTGACTATATCATAACCACTGCTGGCGGCTTGGTTGGCAAGTGTTACATCTCCTTTCCAAAAATGAATCACCGTTTCCTGAGCCAGTTGCTGTTTTGACTCTGTGTCTGACGCATCCTGAAAATCATGGACATTGTGCCCCATGATTTCATTCCACCCCATCATTCTTCTTCCTTTGCTTTGTAGGTATTGAGAGATGTCGTTGGTGAAATAAACCTGCAATTCAGCTGGTGTTGCCAAACCTTTTTCTTTCATATAAGCCTGTACCGATTCAGATGATTTCCAGTGATTGTATTTTACTTCGTCACCACCAATGTGGATCACTTTTGATGGAAACAACCCCATCACCTCATCCAGCACATCGGTCAGAAACTGGTACACTTTAGGGTCACTTACATCGTACACATCTGGGCCTACCCCAAACTTGATAGGTACCTCAATATCCTCTTTATTGGTACCCAGCCAGGAGTAAGCCGCTATGGCGGCACTCGAGTGGCCAGGCATTTCTATCTCTGGCACGATAGTAATATGCCTTTTCGAAGCATATTCTACAATTTCTTTGATTTCCTGTTGGGTATAGTACCCCTCGTGTGGCTCACCAGACTGAATCGGGCTTTTCCATTTCAAAGCCCCCACCTGAGTACTTTTTCTTTTTGAACCTATTTCGGTAAGCAACGGATATTTTTTTATTTCAATTCTCCAGCCCTGATCGTCCACCAGATGCCAATGAAACACATTCATTTTCAATAAAGCCATTTCATCCAGCAGCATTTTCACCTGCTCTTTGCCTTTGAAATACCTGGATTCATCCAACATAAAGGCTCTCCAACCGAACCTTGGTGCGTCTTCAATTTTTACTGTTGGCAATTCAACCGCTTCTACTTTTTTAGCAGAAAATTCAAAACCAACCGGAAACAGTTGCTTCAAACTCTGCAATCCATAAAACCATCCTGTAGTATTTGATGCCAGAATCTCAATACCCTTTTTTGAAATTTCCAGTTCATAACCTTCTTTTGACTGATCTTTATCCAGTTTGAAAGTGATGCTTCCTGCTACTGTTTTTTTAGAATCAACAATTTCAACCCGATTATCCATTCCTTCTTGAAGAAAATTTTGTAGCAGAACTGCTGCAGTCTTACTTTCTTCTATACTAACAATTTTGGTTTGGCTGTCAATTGTAAACTTGTCTTTACCAACTATCACTTCTTGTGGCTGAGGAATAATATTGATTTTTTGCTGACTCAAAGTTTTAAAATTGGTCAACAGACCAATAAGACACAAAAAGATTAAAAAGTTAGTTTTCATAGTTTGAGAAATTGTTAAAAGACTTAGGCTTTACCTTTTATAGCATTCATTGCCTGTTCCATTGATTTTACTCTTTCCGGAAATTTTTCTGCAAGATTCTCTTTCTGACCCGGATCTTCGGAGACATTATATAGTTGATATTTTTCCAGATTTCCGGTTTCAATGTTTACCGACTTGATTTTAACAGCACCTTTGTGGGGAGGAATCATAACCCAGTCTCCTTCTCTGTAGCACACTCTTCCTGTCGCTTCTATCACCAGATTATCCCGTCCGGTTTTTGATTTCCCTGTCAATGCGCTCAGAATGTCCTGGCTATCGGCACTTTTGTTTTCCTGCTTGGTAAGCCTGGCAAAAGAAGCCAACAAGTCCATCTGACATACCAACGCATCAGATACACCTGGCTCGATAGTGCCTTTCCACCTTACCATAAACGGAACATGCGCTCCGGCATCAAACAAACTGTATTTTCCACCTCGAAGTGGCCCCCAGGGAGTATGCTTGCCCAGTTTTTCATTGGCATCATCTTTATATCCATCGTCTAATACAGGGCCATTATCACTCGAAAATACCACTATGGTATTGTCTGATATTCCAAACCGATCTAGCGTATTGAGCAATTGACCCACACACCAATCGGCTTCCAAAATGACATCTCCCCTTGGCCCCATCCCAGATTTACCCACAAACCTTGGATTCGGAACCCTCGGTACATGTGGTTGGTGTAAGGCATAAAACAAGAAAAACGGATTGTCTTTATTTTCCCTGATAAACATCTTGGAACGAGACAAGATAGTATCAGCCATGTGCTCGTCAATGCTCAGTGCTGATTTCCCTCCCCGCATGTAGCCTATCCTCGAAATCCCATTATGAATGCTCATGTTGTGTCCATGACTTGGATGCAACTTCAACATTTCAGGATTTTCCTTTCCGGTAGGTTCTCCCGGAAAATTTTCTTTGTAACTCACCTCAATCGGATCATTGGGATCCAAACGCACTACTTTATGGTTTTCCACATAAACAGTAGGAACACGGTCGTTCGTTGAAGCCATAATATAGGAATAATCAAACCCCACTTCATTTGGCCCGGGAGACACTTCTCCATTCCAATCCAGACCTTCTCCTCCCAATCCAAGATGCCATTTTCCTAAGACAGCCGTTTTATATCCTGCTCCTTTCAGCATCGAGGGAAGTGTTTGCTTTGAGGTATCAAACAACAATGGGGCATTGCCGGGTAAAATATGAGCTCGTTTATTTCTCCACGGATACTCTCCGGACAACAGTGCATAACGACTCGGCGTGCAGGTAGCAGAAGTAGCATAACCATTAGTAAACCTGATCCCTTCGTTTGAAATACGGTCAAAGTTGGGCGTTTTCAGTTCAGTTGCGCCATAGCTACTCAAATCACCAAAACCCAGGTCATCTGCATAGATTACTATGATATTTGGTTTGTCAACACGAGAAACCTCAGGCTTATTCTCTTTTACTTTTTTTTCAGAAGTCTGGCAGCCTGTCAGGAAAATAAGTGTTGATAAAAAAGTGATTTTCCACGTAATATTAAATATGTTTTTCATCGGACATTTGTTTTTTTATACAAAACCTTGCTGAATTTATTCGCCAAATTGTAAAATCTTTATTTGACTGTTTGCTGCCATTTCCAGGCGGAAGACATCATTTCTTCCAAGCCTTTTTCTGCCTTCCAACCCAACTCCTTATTGGCAAATGATGTGTCAGCAAATATTTGTTCAATATCACCGGGCCTGCGATCTACCAGTTTGTAATTGACCTTTACTCCATTTACCCTTTCGAAAGTCTGTATGGTTTGCAACACAGAATAGCCATTGCCAGTTCCAATATTAAAAAATTCAAAATTGGACTTATTTAAATTCTCCAAAAGCCTTTTTACCGATATCACATGAGCTTTGGCCAAATCCACCACATGAATATAATCCCGAACAGCCGTGCCATCAGGGGTGTTGTAATCACTACCGAATACACTTAGTTGCTCTCTGATTCCTGCTGCGGTCTGAGTGATGAAGGGCACAAGGTTGTTGGGAGTTCCCAATGGAAGCTCTCCAATCAAAGCCGACTCATGCGCTCCAACAGGATTGAAATACCTCAAAGCAATGGATTTAATTTCGCTGTGTGCCTTGCAGGTATCTTTCAAAATTTCCTCTCCAATTTGCTTGGTATTGCCATAAGGCGATTCGGCAATCTGATAAGGAGTGCTTTCAGTAACCGGTAATTTATCCGGCTGACCATAAACTGTACACGAAGAAGAAAAAACAATATCAGGTACATGGTATTTTCTCATCAGTTCCAGCAAATTAACCAATGATTGTAGATTGTTTCTGTAGTATAAAAGTGGTTTTTCTACTGATTCACCTACAGCTTTACTTGCTGCAAAGTGAATGATGGAGCTAATATTTCCTTCCTTTTTAAAACATGCTTCTAACCGCTCAAAATCACATAAATCGAATTGATAAAATACTGGTTTCGTTCCTGTTATCTTTTCTATTTTGTCTAAAACCTCTACTTTAGAGTTGGACAAATTATCAATAACTACTACTTCAAACCCTTCTTTAATTAATTCTACTACAGTATGAGACCCAATATATCCGGTACCACCTGTTACCAATATTTTTTTCTGCATGCTATTCAATTTTTCTTTTAGTGATTTCCTGCAAGTTATAATGTCTTCAATTATTTTCCCATCAATTCTAATGTTACAAGGTAAGCACAGTGATCAGAAGCAACTGCATCTTGTATCACTCTGGTCTCAACTACCCTCCATCTATTTTTAGGATAAAACATTACATAGTCAATTTTTTTAGTTGGGTTATCAGAAGGAAATGTTGGATTGGGATCATTCTTGTCATAAGAAGGTGTCCAAAATTCCTCAAAAATTTTAATGGTTTTACTTTCAGGAGTAGCATTTAAATCGCCAGCCAAAATGCCCGGAAATTTGTTGGTAGAAAAAGCCCTGTTGATTTCCCTTGCTTGAGAAATTCTATCACTTTCGTCTTTTAAGTGATCCAGGTGTGTGCCAACAAAAAAAATAGTATCACCTGAACTCAAAATGGTGGTTATTTCTGCCGCACTTCTAGGCTCGTTTCCTAGAGAAAAAGGCAAAGCCACATTTCTAGTCTGCAAAAAGGATGATTTTGACAAAATACCTTCTCCATATCCACCTCCATCAAAAGGCATTGCCTGAGCAAACAATGGAGCCATTTTCGTTCTCCATCCCAGTTCGGTAACCAAATCATACTTTTTAGCCCGATTAGTTTTAAAGTCAACTTCCTGAAGTGCTACCAAATCAGGATTGGTATCTAGTATTACTTTAGCTATTCTATCCAGGTCAAAATCACCTTTGGTTGTAGCTCCGTGTAAAATATTGAAAGAAAGTACTTTTACTGTCGTCTTTGTGGATTGACAAATTGCCTGCTGACAAATGGTCATCAACACAAGCAATGCAATGGTCTTCAATTTAATTTTCATACTCTGCTTATTTTCATGAACACCACAATTCGACCTACACTACTTTTTCAGATAAGTCCGTGCTTGCGATTCTCTCAGTGCAATTTTGTTCAAATCGGGCAATCTTTCCAAAATCCTTCTTGTCAATTGAAATTGGCATTGGGCACGGTGAAGGTTGTGTTCAGGGTAACTTATTTTATAATATACATCATTAGAAATATAATCCGTAAGAAACCTTACTCCCATAATGTAGGCGAAAAGAGCTCCTGACAATCCTATAAATTCTACTTCTATAGGAGATAATATTTCTCTGGTAACGTCCAAATAACCAGCTGTAAATGCCTCGTATTTTTTAATATCAAATTGAACCAAAGACAAATCAGTTTCGTCTTCTGCTGCTGTGGTAGTCCCGGTACGAATGCCATCCCCAAAATCGTAATGCACTACTCCTGGCATTACCGTATCCAAATCAATCACACAAATTCCTTTGTCTTGCTCGCTCAGTAAAACGTTGTTGAATTTAGTATCGTTGTGAGTTACACGAATTGGAATCTCACCTTTCAATTTAAGGTGCTCAATCTGACACATTTGATCTGATACTTCAAAAACAAATTTGATATCCTTTTCTACTTGCTTTGCCCTTCCTTCAGGAAATTTCTCCACCACTTGCCTTAGTGTTTGTAGTCTCAGGATGATATTGTGAAAGTTTGGAATGGTATCTATCAATCGGTCTGTTGGAAAATCTGATAACAGATTGAAAAACAAACCAAATGCCCTGGCTCCTTCATAAGCTTGCTCGAGTGTTTCCACCAAATCGTAAGACTTCAGCCCTTTTTTGAAGACAAAAATACGCCAGTAATTTCCGTCAGCAGTCTTGGTAAATAATTTCCCATCATGGGTTTTAACGAGCTCTAATGTCTCTTGATTATACAAGCTATTTACGGAAACAATATTCTTTTTATTGATGTGTTCTGTTACCTGCCAGATGTTATCCATCATGCCGGGTACATCCTTAAATACTTCATGATTTACCCTTTGCAACAGGTAATCGGGGTATTTACTATCTGCATTTTCAATATGAAAAGTATCATTGATATGGCCACTCCCAAACGGTTTTGCACTCAGTACCTGACCTTCTATTTCAAACTTTTCTATGATGGATTTTATACCCATATTTTCACTTTTGTTTATTTCCATAAATTTTCAGGATAAACCCCGGATGCCACCAGATCAAGTAAGTTTTGTCTGGCTATAGGCTTATCATCCTGATAAGTAACACCAAACCATTGCTCGGTAGAAATCAAAACTGGAATTTTTACTCCGGTTTTTCTAACATGATCCAATACTGATGGAATAAAGTATTCTGATTTTAATTCAGTTCCCTGATTGTTGAGAAACTCCACAAACTGATCCTGCATCAATTCAAAAACCTTAGAGGTAAAGCCCATCAAATTCATTGATACAATCTCTTTCCCTGTTAAGTCAACTTTCTCGTTATTTTCCTCATAATAAGCTCCTCCACCTTCTTTTTTATAAATGTGGGTACGTTCCACGATTTCTTCCAGCATTCCCTGATCACTCACCTTGCATATACCCCGGGACACTCTTCCGTGCTCCGACAAAGTGTTCTCCAAAATAAATCCAATAAGACAAGCATCTAGCACATCATTATTCAATCCGGATAAATGATTAAATATTGCTTTCAAAGAATCTCGACCATAGAAATCATCCGCATTCACTATAGCGAATGGCTCGTCTATTTTCTCAGCTGCTGTCATCACGGCATGGGCTGTCCCCCATGGTTTTTCTCTTCCTTCCGGCACTTTAAATCCCTCAGGCAGCACATCCAGCTCCTGAAAAACATATTCTATTTTAACTTTTGATCTCAATTTCTTTACAAAAATCTCCTGAAACTCCTGCTCGATGCTTTTTCTTATTACAAATACGATTTTTTCAAAACCAGCCTCAATAGCATCATAGATCGCATAATCCACAATAGTCTCGTCTGATGGGCCAAATTTATCGATCTGTTTTAAACTTCCATAACGGCTGCCAAGTCCGGCTGCCAAAACAATCAATGTTGGTTTCATTTACTTTTAATATTTTAATTCTTCCAGCTTTTCTAAAAACAGCATTTCAGCATAAAACTGCCAATCGAACGATGTAGTTTGGTTGGCTAAATGTCGATGGTGGTCCTGATCAAGGATGAAATTATCCGGTTTGGTAAGGATTCGTGTTTTTCCATAAACAGACTCAAATTCACTTTTCAAAGTCTTGAATTTATCGTTCAGTTTTGCCACAGCCAACAACGCCACTTTTTCCTGTTCTTCATTTTTAGATTGGTCCAATGTTTTCAGTGCTATCAGTGCATTGCAACTAAATCTGACCAGTTCATTTACCTGCTCATAGACTTCTAAGTTATAGCTATTGCGTACTGCCAGTTTTTTCATCTCAGCTATCCTTATAGCGACACTGTCACAGGTCACCAAGGCTTTTTCTGCTGCCTCCAATCGGTCTGCATTTTGCTTCGTCCACTCTCCTTTACTGTCCATTTTCGGCAAGTCTATTACCGATTCTTGCATGGCATTTTCATTACCCATCAGGTAATTTCTACTGTTTCCCTTTAGCAAGGCATTCTTCCAAAATGCAACAGGGGTTTCGAGTTGGTCAATAAATGCGTATTCAGAGTCTGATACTTTATAAGAAAACTCACGATGACGATAAGCCGCTTTTAATTCCTCTTTAGGCCTCTTTTCACCAGACCATGTATATTCGGCAAAAGCCAGAATTCCCCTCATGTAAAGTTCAAAATGTGGTGAATCATCATCCCAAAGTGTCAACAACAACCTCTTCAAACCATTGTCAATAGAGGTCAGGGCGAATGATCTGATGTTATTCATGTTGCTTTCGGCCTGTGGCATCAGCACCCATCTGGTTTGTCCCGCAGTAGCACCCATCACCT
Organism: Reichenbachiella sp. MALMAid0571; assembly: GCF_040151475.1. NCBI lineage: Bacteria > Pseudomonadati > Bacteroidota > Cytophagia > Cytophagales > Reichenbachiellaceae > Reichenbachiella > Reichenbachiella sp. MALMAid0571. The sequence goes on from NZ_JBDKWG010000153.1 coordinate 17,306, forward strand.
CCATGCCATGATTTCTAAACCACTCCATCGCCTTGCCATTTCCAATAGCGTCGGAGTTGCTATAATTCCACCTCATGTAAATGCAGTTTTTTGGAAACTGATCCAGAAATTTCAGCAACTTATGTTCGTTTTCTGCCCAAACTGAATCCACTTGCGCTTTGGTCAATTTGGAATTGAACATAGGCCGATATACGTCCGCATGTTTCAGTGGCATATCGTCCCAAAATATAGGTGTACGCCCATGCTCCGCAGCAAATTTTGACACTTTATCCAACCATATCAACTGAAGCTCTAATTGTGATTTTCCACTATTGCGTCCGGTAGTATGTACCTCATCCCCCCCAATATGCAAATATTTACCATTTGGAGTTGCTTCTATCGCATCGAGATAAAGGTCAAACTGTACTTTATAGGTTTCGGGATCAAGTGGATTAAAAGCCCAGTCACTTTCAGGGTCATCCCGCAAAGGCTTGTAGGTATCATGCTTTAGAATAAATGAAGCATGCCCTAATCCCTGCACCAAGGGACTTATTTCAATATTCCTTGCATTTGCATACTCTGACAACTTTTTCCATTCATCTATACTCCAGGCATCTGCTGCACCTACTTCCGGCTGGCGTTCGTACTTTAACTTATCTTCCAGTTCTACAATTATCCCATTGACTTTATAGCTCGCCAATTTATCCATCAAAGCATAATAATACTCCTTCGTCTCCATGTGATGCTTTATATCGAGATGAATGGAGCGGTAAGTGAGCAGAGGGTAATCACTTATGCTACACAGGGGCAGATTGGTATTTTGTTCTTTGGCATCTTCAAGCAACTGTTCCAAAGTCTTAAATCCATAGAACAGGCCAGCTTTATCTTTGCCATTAATGATAATTTGATCCTTAGCAATATTCAACTCATATCCTTCTTCTGGTAAATTCAAGTTACTGTCAACGCTAAAAACAATCTGTGCTTTGCCTTGTTGATCAGTCGGCTGAATATTTTTTAATTGATCAGAAAGAACCGGAAGTTCTGCTTGATCCAAAGAATAATAGTTTTGAATATCACCGGATTTCAACTTACTGACTCCCTCTATTGTAAATTCCTGGGGGTAAGGTAATAATTCAAAATTACCAGATTTTTCAATGGGAAATTGGCAGGAAAAAAACACCAATAAACACCCTAAAAGAAACAATTGTTGTATTTTTTTCATCTATCAGTGATTTTGCATAAAACTAAAAAAACAGTAGGCACTCCTATAAGAGGAGGGAGTACTATATATAAAAATGAAAAGTGGAAGTAAAAAATAGCCGGATCAATGACCCGGCCAAATTAAACTAAACTAATCACTCACGATTCTACTTTGAGTATCATTTTTAATACTATGGGTTAATATTTATACCTCACAAAAGCCTCTATGGCTTCATATTCGGTCAATCCAAGTTTATTATAAAGACGTGCTGTTCCTCCGTTTCTGTCTTCTGCTCTCTGCCAGAATTCCCTACTGTCTTCTCCCTGGAACATAACTCCATCTTTTTGCGACTGATGAAAGAAAATTGCTTTTCTTTTCCTCATCACTTCATCAGGACTCAATGGCACAGCCATTTCAATCTCATCTGCAGGCCATTCATGCCATGCACCTCTATACAGCCACACCCAGCAATCTTTCATAAAATCTTTGCTTTTCAGCCTTTCTACCGAAGCGAAAATAGCATCCAGACATACTTTATGCGTACCATGCGGATCAGCCAGATCTCCAGCAGCATATATCTGATGCGGCTTTACTTCCTCTATCAGATTTTGTATAATCTGAATATCTTCTTCTCCGATAGGATTCTTTTTGCTTTTGCCTGTTTCATAAAAAGGCATATCAAGAAAGTGAATTTTATCATCTGTAAGGCCACAATACCTGGCTCCAGCTATTGCTTCTCCCCTTCTTATCAACCCTTTTATTTTTCTGATTTCAAGAGAATCCAGGTCATCCTCTTGCTTATTCTTGATTTGATCAATTACCTTGTCCAAATCATCGGTAGGCACGTTGTTCGCTATATTCAGATCTCTTGAGAATTCTGCAAACCTCAACGCATCATGATCAGCAACAGCTATGTTTCCGGAAGTCTGATAAGCCACATGCACATCATGTCCCTGCTGCACCAACCTTAAGAAGGTACCTCCCATAGAAATCACATCATCATCCGGATGGGGGCTAAAAAGTATTACTCGTTTTCTGGCTGGCTCTGCCCGTTCCGGCCTTTTGGTATCATCCGCATTTGGCTTGCCTCCAGGCCATCCGGTAATCGTGCTTTGAAGCCTGTTGTGCATCTGGATGTTCAAATCATATGCAGACCCTTCCATTGCTATCAATTCCGACATTCCATGGTCATTATACTCTCGATCTGTCAGCTTCAAAAGTGGTTTATCCAAATATTGACTCAACCAAACGATAGCCTTCCTTTTCATAGGATCTGTCCACTGTACCGGCCCTACCAACCACGGAGTTTTAAATCTTTTCAATTCAGAGCAAGATTCTTCATCAAGCAAAATGGTTGTTTTAGGATGATCCTGCAAAAATGTAGCGGGAATTGACGATGTTTCTTCTCCTTCAACAGCTTCTTTAATAATATCGGCTTTCTTATTTCCCCATGCCATCAAAACAATCCTCTTTGCAGCTTTAATGGTTTTGATCCCCATAGTGATTGCACGCTTAGGTACATTATCAATGCCATGAAAATCAGATGCTGCGTCCGCTTTTGTCAGGTAATCCAATGTCACCAATCTGGTAGATGAATTATAATGTGAACCCGGCTCATTAAAGCCAATGTGTCCGGTTCTTCCAATTCCCAAAAGCTGAAAATCCAATCCTCCATAAGAATCAATCTTTGCCTCATAATCCAGACAATACTGATATACGTCTTCCACTGGTATAGAACCGTCCGGAATATTCACATTTTCAGGAAGTATATCTACATGATCAAAAAGGTGCTCATGCATAAAATAGTAATAGCTTTGAGCACTACTCTTTTGCATAGGAAAGTATTCGTCAAGATTGAATGTCACTACATTCTTAAAGCTCAATCCCTCTTCTTTATGATACCTCACCAACTCTTCATACACCCTGATAGGAGAAGAACCTGTAGCCAACCCAAGTACACACGTTTCATTGTTAGCCTCTTTTTTCTTAATCAAATCTGCAATTTCCTTAGCTACTGCCAGAGATGCGATATTCGAAGAAGTAAAAACTTCCACGTGCATTTTTTCAAATCTGGTTAACTCAATCCTTCCTACTTCCTGGTGGCTAATATCCGCCGTTGCTTCACTCAATACAGGTTTAGTATCCATCATCGTTTTTTGAATTAAATTCCTCGGTTGTTTTATCTTTCTTATTACAAATTATAGTACAAACAAACGAAATCCAAATCATATTTCAAAATAATTTAATCAAAATTGTTCACGTGAACACTAATTACGTTCTCGTGTACACTAATTTATAATTATATTTATATATTTGTACTTATTCGGCACTACAACCTCACTGAAATGAGTTTAAAAAAATACACCACTAAAGACATTGCAAAGCTGGCTGATGTGTCAAGAGGCACTGTGGACAGAGTGCTACACAGAAGAGGCAAAGTATCAGAGGAAGCCGAAAAAAAAGTAAGGAAGGTACTTGAAGAAATTGACTATCAACCTAATGTAATAGCCCGAACTCTTAGAGAGAATAAGATAATACAAATCGCCACTTTACTCCCATCTCCGGAGATTGACTCATTTTGGAAAAAACCAATGATAGGAATAAATGAAGCGCTACATAGCTACAACACCTTTGGGGTGAGTATTACCCAGTACTTTTACGATCAAAATGACAAGTCTAATTTTGAAGAAGTAGCCAAACGACTGATTGATTCTAAGCCCGATGGCATTTTGACTGCCCCTCTGTTTAAAAAGGAAGCCTTAGTTTTTTTCGATCAATGTCATACACTTGGATTGCCCTATACCACTATCAACACAGATATTTCTGAATCCCAATATGCTTGTTTCATAGGTCAGGATTTATATCAAAGTGGACGAATAGCTGCCGATCTGATGTTCAAAACTCAGAAAAAGAGTGGTAAAATTCTGATTTTCCATTTTGATGAAGAAATTTCCAATTCACCCCACATGCAGGAAAAAGAACGTGGTTTCAAAGATTATTTTGCAAAACACGACACTAATAATCAAACTTTCGAAACCTTCAATTTGATTGATGCCATAGAACATAACCTAAAAAGCATTTTGGACAACTCATTGAAAAATGAGAATATAAGTGGGATTTTTGTTACCACTTCAAAAACCTTTGAAGTAGCCAAATACCTCAGGCCAACATTAAAAACCTTTCCTCTCATCGGGTATGACCTGGTAGATGAAAATATAAAAAACCTAAAATCAGGTAAAATAGATTTTTTAATCAACCAAAACCCTAAAAAACAAGCCTTTCAAGGTATTCATTACCTGACTGAACTATTGGTTTTCAAAAAAGAAATTCCAACCAAGGAATTGCTCCCGATAGACATTATTACCAAAGAAAATATAAGTACCTATTTATAATTAAGAACATGACATTAATAAAATCTATCTCTGGAATCAGGGGTACTATTGGCGGACAACCCGGCAATAACCTCACTCCTCTTGACATTGTAAAATATGCCGCATCGTTTGGACAATGGGTAAAAACAAACAACTCTAAAAAAGTAGTCATAGGCCGGGATGCCAGAATTTCAGGTGAAATGGTATCTCAACTGATCAGCAACACACTGATTGGTATGGGAATAGATGTAGTTGATTTAGGCTTGACCACTACACCTACGGTGGAAATTGCAGTACCTAAAGAAAATGCCGGCGGAGGTATCATCATCACCGCCAGCCACAACCCTATTCAATGGAATGCACTGAAGTTACTCAATCACGAAGGAGAGTTTTTGTCGAAAGAAAATGGCGAGAATATACTAACGCTTGCAGAAGGAGGAAATTTTGAATTTGCAGAAGTCTTGAACCTGGGACAATATTCGCAAAATGCTGATTACATAGATATACACATTGCGGACATCCTTGCTTTGTCTTTGGTAGATAAAGAGGCTATTGCTAAGAAAAATTTCAAAGTAGCGATCGACTGTGTAAACTCTACAGGAGGATTGGCTCTCCCAAAACTCCTGAGGGCATTAGGAGTTGAAGTGATCGAAGAAATGTATTGCGAACCCAATGGACACTTTCCACACAATCCGGAACCACTCCCTGAGCATTTAACAGCCATTTGTGATAAAATGAAAGGAGGAGACTATGATGTAGGCTTTGTAGTCGATCCTGATGTTGACCGTCTTGCCTTTATTGACGAAAAGGGAGAATTTGTTGGGGAAGAATATACATTGGTTTTAGTTGCTGATTACGTACTTTCTCAAACTCCGGGAGATGTAGTTTCCAACTTATCATCATCAGGAGCATTAACCAAAATAGCCGAAAAATACGAACAAAAAAGAGCAGAATCTGCCGTTGGAGAAGTGAATGTAGTGGCCAAAATGAAAAGCATCAATGCCATAATAGGAGGCGAAGGCAATGGCGGCATTATATATCCTGAACTTCACTATGGCAGAGATTCTTTGGTAGGCATTGCCTTGTTTTTAACTTATCTGGCAAAAACGGATAAATCTGTAGCTCAATTAAAGGCTGAATGTCCGCAGACATACATCTCTAAAAATAAAATTGAACTGTCTGCCTCCATAGATGTAGATAAGGTTTTGGAACAACTCACTACGGAGTTTCAGAACTGCCCTCAAAACCGTATCGACGGAGTGAAAATATATTTTGATGACGAATGGGCACACATTAGAAAGTCCAATACCGAACCAATCATTAGAATTTATTCAGAGTCCACTACCATGAATAAGGCAGAAAATGTATTTTTGAGAATCAAAAAAGTAATTGACAGAATTATTTGAACTATATAAACTATGAACAAAATACAAACACTAGCAGGATACTTTCACGAATACCAAAAAAGTGTGGCTCAACCGGAAGAGTTTTGGAGTCGTGTAGCAGAATCCTTTCACTGGGATAAAAAATGGAATAAAGTTTTAGAATGGAATTTTGACAAACCGGATGTTAAATGGTTTATCAACGGAAAACTGAACATTACCGAAAGTATTTTTGAAAGAAATTTATTCACTCTTGGAAACAGAGCTGCAATTGTCTGGGAACCCAACGACCCAAATGAACCAAACGTCACCCTTACTTACAAGCAGTTGTTCAAAAAAATGTGTCAGTTTGCCAATGCACTGAAAGCTCAGGGGGTAGAAAAAGGGGACAGAGTGATTATTTATATGCCTATGGTTCCAGAGGCAGCCATAGCTATGCTGGCTTGTGCACGGGTAGGCGCAGTACACTCAGTAGTATTTGCAGGATTTTCTGCCAGTGCTTTAGCAGACAGGATCACCGACTGTGAAGCGAAGGTCATCCTAACTTCAGATGGAAACTACAGAGGAGCTAAAACCATTGATGTTAAAAGCGTTGTAGATGAAGCCCTAGAAATGAGTAATGTTACCGAAAAAGTAATTGTATTAAAACGAACCGGAAGTGAAGTAACAATGAAAGCCGGACGTGACATCTGGTGGCATGATGCGATTGACGGTGTGTCTGACGACAATAAAGCTGAAATTCTGGATAGTGAAGACATGTTATTCATTCTTTACACTTCAGGATCTACAGGAAAACCAAAGGGCGTGGTTCACACTTGTGGTGGCTATATGGTTTATAGTAACTATTCATTTGAAAATGTCTTTCAATACTCACAAGGGGATATTTATTGGTGTACAGCAGACGTAGGCTGGATCACAGGCCACTCCTATATAGTGTATGGCCCATTATTGGCCGGAGCAACTACTTTGATGTTTGAAGGAGTGCCTACCTATCCTGATGCAGGGCGTTTTTGGGATGTGATTGATAAATATCAGGTCAATCAGTTTTATACTGCTCCTACAGCCATCAGGGCATTGCAAGCCTACGGACTTGAGCCTTTGGAAAAATACAAATTGGATTCCCTGAAAGTAATTGGCTCAGTAGGAGAGCCAATAAATGAAGAAGCATGGCACTGGTACCATACTCATATAGGCAAAGGAAATTGTCCACTTGTAGATACCTGGTGGCAAACCGAAACAGGTGGCATTATGATCTCTGCACTTGCCGGGATCACACCAAACAAACCTGCGCATGCCTCACTCCCACTGCCAGGCATTCAGCCAATAATAGTGGATACAGATGGCAAAGAAGTGACTGGTAATAACGTGGAGGGAAATCTTTGTATAAAATTCCCATGGCCTTCCATTATCCGAACTACCTATGGCGATCATGACAGGTGTAAAAAAGAATACTTTTCCACCTACAAAGGGCTTTACTTCACCGGAGATGGAGCCAAACGTGACCATGACGGTTATTTGAGAATTCTGGGACGCGTAGATGATGTTATCAATGTTTCAGGCCACAGACTGGGCACTGCAGAAGTAGAAAATGCGATCAATGAACACCCGAGAGTGGTGGAATCCGCTGTAGTTGGCTACCCTCATGACATCAAAGGACAAGGCATTTACGCTTATGTGATCTGCGATATGGAAGGCCGTTCTGAACAAAGTTTGAAAGATGAGATCAAACTTACAGTGAGCAAAGTCATAGGGCCAATAGCCAGGCCGGATCAGATTCAGATAGTACCGGGATTGCCAAAAACAAGATCAGGTAAAATCATGAGAAGGATTCTTAGAAAAATAGCTGAAGGTGATACTTCTAATCTCGGTGATACTTCTACACTACTGAACCCTGAAGTAGTTGAAGCTATCATTAGTGGGGCTGGAAAGTAATTTCTTTAAAGGCTAAAATAAAAAAGCAAAAGGCTCACAAATGTGAGCCTTTTGCTTTTTTATTTTCTTGTTAATAACACAAATTATCAGGCTTTGATTGTCATTTCTATCCAATTCGTCATGGGGTAATGCTACATATAACCTCATTTTCTCTCTAAAGAAGGTTGCACAACAGCTGCCACAGTTAGTCCTTTATTTATTTGGTTAATTAAAAGTTAACAATTAATTTCAAAGCTTCTAGCCAATTAATAATTCAAAGAGTGCATTTAACGGACACTCACTCTTGTAAATGAAATAATTGTATGATGAACGAGGTATGATTTTCATCTAATTCAAATCGAACTGATTATGACACGTGAAGAACATTTGACATTCTGTAAAAGATGTACCAACAGAACGATGGATTTACAACAAGGTCTATTATGTAATATTACTGGTCAAAAAGCCAATTTTGAAGGAAATTGTGAAAGTTTCCATTTGGACGAGACTGTTAAAGAACCCGAGGACTATACTGATAAACCGCAATCCAATTTTGAAATAATCTCATCGCTTCCACAAGAAGTTAAAGAAAAACTAATCCCACATCAAGATTTAAGCAATGCAATTATTGGAGGATTTTCCCTTTCTGTAATTAGTGCCTTAATTTGGGCAGTGGTGACAGTTGCAACTGAATACCAGATTGGGTATATGGCAATCGGTGTTGGTTTTCTAGTTGGAATGGGGGTTCGTTTTTTTGGAGCGGGCGTTGATCAAGTTTATGGCTTAATAGGTGGCTTTTTTGCTCTATTGGGATGCCTATTGGGCAATTTATTCTCCCAAGTAGGTTTCATCGCTGATGTACAGACCTTAGGATACTTAGACACACTTATGCTATTAAACATGGAAACTATTCAGCTTATTTTCGAAGAGTCATTTGCGCCAATAGACTTGTTGTTTTATGGTATTGCAGTTTACGAAGGTTATAAATTTTCTTTCAGATCAATACCAGAGGATATAAAAAAACTGGATGATTTAACACCATTGTACTCAAAATTAAGAATGCCTGTTGCATCTATGTGTGTCGTTATATTGTTAGTTTCAGTTTACCTTTTATCCAAAGGTGTTACGGGAGATCAAATTTTTTATTATGAAAGCGGAAAAGTGCAATCCCAAGGTATGCTGAGAGAAGGAAAAGAGAATGGTCCTTGGCAATACTATTATGAGAACGGAAATATCCAAGCTGAGACCAACTATAAAAATGGCTTGGAAACAGGTATATGGAAATGGTATTCTGAGTCGGAGAAATTGTTTAAAGTTGGAAATTACAACAATGGCTTATTTGATGGCACTTGGCTCGTCTATAACGAAAATGGCATTTTAATCGATTCAAGTAATTATTCTAACGGAAGGCTCAATGGTGCTTATACTTCTTATCATGAAAATGGAAAGCTATTTCAAATCGGTCAATATGTAAGGGATAAGCAAACAGGTCAATTTAAAACTTATAATAAGAATGGATTTCTGATCTCAGAAGGCAGATTTAACAATGGAGAGCTCGCTGGTTTATGGAAGTACTTCTATGAAGATGGTACGCCCAGCCATGAAATTGAATATATAGATAAAACAATTTCAAAAATCATGAATGCTTGGGACTTTAATGGTGAAAAATTAGTAAGTGGTGGAAACGGAACTTTCAAGGCCTTTTTTAATAATAATTCAGTATCTCAAGAAGGAAAACTGGAATTTGGTAAAAGGGTTGGAGAATGGAAAACCTATTTTGGTGATGGCAAATTGAAAGAAGTTGGTAACTATGTAGCCAATGATTTTCACCTGACATCTGCATGGAATCAAAAAGGTGAGCAAATGGTGAAAAATGGTAATGGTGAGTACACCTCTTACTTTGACAGTTCTACATACGTCTATGAAAAAGGTTCTTTCAAAAATGGTCTTAAAAACGGATATTGGGAGATACATTATCCCAATACAATATTGATACAACAAGAGTTAAATTTTGTTGACGGTAAAGTGCATGGCAGAAGTGTGAATTATTATAATAACGGAAACTTGATGACTGAAGGAGTTTTCGATAAAGATAAGAAAGTAGGAGAATGGAAGTGGTATTATGAATCGGGACAACTTCAATGTAGCATAAATTATGAAAATGACAAGAAACAAGGTGATCAGGTATTCTACAGTGAGGCTGGCATTGAGGCAAAAAAGGAGGTGTACGAAGATGGTAAACTCTTAGAAGAAGTACTACTATAATTTGATAGAAATATTTGAATAGCTGGTTTTTCCAGAAGAAACAATTTCAACCACAGATCTTTGAAGACTAAAGTTTGAAACGGGAAACTAGTATGTAAAAAGACTCTTCAGACTGTTCTGAGAAATAGAAGCTTTACCAAACCTTGAAGATTTAGTAAAGCCTGAAATTTTATATTCACCAGCTCGTTTCTTTACTACCCTTTCGATTTCCAATATTGCTCAATTTCTTCTAAGCTTTTACCTTTTGTTTCCGGAACAAACTTGTGAAAGAAAATGGTGGCTACAAAGCAAAAACCTGCAAAAACGAAAAAACCTGACCCCATGCCTATCTGAGTGACAAACCATGGGAAAATAAAAGCGGTCACAAAATTAGTAGCCCAGTTGGCAAATGTAGCTATGGACATGGCACGACCTCTCAGGTGAGTCGGGTAAATTTCCCCCAACAAAACCCAGATGACGGCATTAATGGAAAAAGCCAGACTTGCCATATAAACACAAAGCATCACAACAATCCAAATACCAAGAGTATCCGTAGCAAAAAGTGCTCCGATGACAAGTAATGAGGCACATACCACAGCCATACCACCAATCAACAACGGCCTTCTACCCCAGCTGTCAATTTTCCAGAGTGCCAGTCCCGTGAAAATCAGATTGATCAAACCAATAGTCACCTGAAACATGAGTGCATTGTCAAAATCATATCCGGCACCACCAAGTATATCAGGGCCATAATAAACCACAATATTCACTCCTGTAAACTGACCAAAAATAGAAAGACTCAATCCTACCATCAAGGCCAACCGATAGCCCGGCTTGAGTAGCTCTCCTAACTTTGCCTGCTTTTCCACTACAGAATTTAGAATTGCTGAGAGTTCTTCTTTAGCTGTCTGAGCTCCACTTATTTTTGTCAGAATATTAAATCCTTTCTCTTTAAATCCTTCTTTAATAAGCCATCTGGGACTTTCAGGTATCATCAATAACAAGAAAAAAAACAAAATAGCAAGAATCATTTCAGCCCCGAACATCGCCCGCCATACTTCGGAAATCATTACCTGGTATATAATCCCTGTTGTACTGTAAGTACTGGTTTGTGAAAAGCCAAGCAACAACCAATTGGAAAAGTAAGCCAAAAGGATTCCGATCACTATAGACATTTGATACAATGCCACCAACCGGCCTCTTACTTTTGGCGGAGAAAACTCGGATATGAACAATGGTGCCAAAACAGAAGCCATACCTATACCTAGGCCTCCTACCAGACGTGCTATTATCAGTAAAGTAAAACTCTGAGGTATCGCAGAGCCTAATGCGGACACAAAAAACAAGAGGGATGAAATGATTAATATCGGCTTGCGACCATATCTATCGCCAAAAGTACCTGCTACCAACGACCCAACAATCGCTCCCACCAAAGCTGAACTTCCAAACCAGCCTACCTGGAGTTTGCTGAGGTCAAATTGTGTTTCTACCATCGATATGGTACCAGAAATGACTGCAGTATCGAAACCAAATAAAATTCCACCCAGAGAAGCCACAAAGCATACGAGTGCTAAAAAAAAAATACTCCCCTTTAACTGGGACGGCTGTACTTTATCCATACTAATATCTTATTATGATTTAATTTTTATCCTGTTAATCCTTTATTGCTACCCTAAAATCAACAATAAACATTGACAAACCAAAATAGTCAACAAATACCAAAACCCGTCATCACCATTCCATAATAGTTGGTTGAAATCATGTTTTATGTATATTTATAATATTAAATGTTAGGCTGCATTTCGCACTAAGCGGGTTTAGTCATGGGCACAAGTAAATTTAAACACTATGGCTACAAAGAAATCTGAAATAATAGATGGAAACACCATCAAGTATCACGCAAATGGCGAAACGATCTGGTCAAAAGGGAAAATAATTAACGACCAACCAGAAGGATATTGGGAATGGTATCGAATTGACGGAACAATAAAACGTTCGGGACATTTTGATAATGGAACACCTGTAGGCGAATGGACTACTTATGACAAAGAAGGTCAAGTATATAAAGTGACCAAAAAATAAGAGTTTAACCTCATTGCGATGAATACCAATGTTGTGGAGTTTATTTTAATTACCCTTAGCAACTTTGATATTACAGTAAAGTCAAAGCTGCGAGCTTACCCCCAAGTTTTTTTTGGCTAATCCAGTACTCAACATAACACCCAAACACTTTTCTTTTTTATAAATTTAGACTTGGGTGTAATAATTCAAGGTATAAGCCACTAACTAAAAAAAACAATATTGAGTTCGGATTTTTATCAAACATCTATTCTACCGTTTTCCGGTATAATTATCAAGCTGTGCAGGGCATATACCAATTCACAGGAGGATTTTGAAGATTATTTTCAAGAAGTATGCCTGCAAATATGGAGGAGTAAAGAAAACTTTCGTGAGCAATCGGAATGGAGTACATGGGTTTACCGAATTTCCTTAAACGTTTGTTTGACCTTACTAAAGAAAAAGAAAAACAATAGTCAGCACTTTGTATCTGACAATTTGCCTACTGAAGAAACGGAAGATAATTATGCATTTTCAAACGAATCACTAAATCTGCTCTATGACGCTATCAGAAAACTATCAGAGATTGACAGAGCCGTTATCATGCTTTATTTAGAAGAAAAATCATATCAGGAAATAGCTGATATTATAGGAACAAATCCAAATAATATTGGCGTACGTGTTAAGAGAATTAAAATAAGATTAAAAAAAATATTAGATGGAGAAATCAATTGAAAATATATGGAAAGAGGGTTTCCTGAAAAGTGATGCATTGGTAGCACCAAAAATCAATAAACTATACAGCCAAAAATCAATTCATATCATTGATAAATTTAAAAGAATGATGAAAATTAATATTTACATCATTTTGGTTTTTGCATTTTTAAATTTGGGACTGTACGCTGCGCTTGGGACTCCAATTGCCGGAGGAATCATTTTTTTACTCCTAATGGGGGGGTGTTGGATAAGTATTAAACGGGCAAAGACCCTAAAAAACATCAACACTAATTTAAGTAGCTATGATTATATCAAGTCATTTAAAAATTGGCTCAGCATGGCCATTTCAAACAATATAAAAATGATGCGATTTTTCTATCCGCTCATGTTTTTAGCAGCTCTGATGCCAATAGTACATGCATTGAAAGCAGGAGAAGTGACGAATAAGGCGATTGTGAATTCCGGATTTCACCTCATTTATGGAATCCCTACTTTTATGTGGATAATTGCCCTGATAATTGCGGTTTTAATTTATGTCTTTGGAGGTAAAATCTACAAATGGGATGTGCATTTGGTTTATGGTAGTGTATTCAAAAAACTGGATGAATTATTAGCTGATTTAGAAAACTTAAGGAGTTGAAAATCTCCTGCAAAAGTGTATTTAAGAATACCATTGAGCTTTTTCTAAAAAAACATGCTTTACATGTAATATTTATTGACCTAAGCCACTAACCAAGAAAACCTTAAATAGTATGACATTACAAGAAGCTAATAACCTTTTTGAAAGGTTGAAAAGCGAAACAACTAAAAAGTCTGAAATCAAAATTTATGAGAAATTCCTGCATATTCTTAGAGAATTGAAAATCAGAGAATTTTCAAAAAATGAAATTCAATCTATAGAAACAAAACTCGATAGTTTGAATTTAGAATCAGGGCATGAAAACGACATTAAATTCTTCAAAAAAGCAATAAGAGATTTTGAAAAATTCTTAAAGGACAATCTCTCTTTAACTTCAAAAGGTTATTACACCAATCTCGGTATAGCTTTAGGAACATCTTTTGGTGTTCTTCTTGGGGTGGTGGTCTTGTCAAATTTTGAAAGGTCTTTGGGCATATCTCTGGGTATTGCTATCGGATTGTTAATCGGTTTATTTACAGGCCGTGATTTGGACGCTAGGGCTCTGACTGAAGGTAAAGTGTATTAACACAAAGACTTTTTCTTTTTAAATTAAGCTTATGGAACTGCAAGACAACAACGTATGTAACAAGGCAACTATGATACAAACATTAAATAATTATAATTCCCTGATAAATGTATCTTCTAAACTGATACTTTCATTCATCTATAACACCTGTACCTAATCAAATAACATTCATTGCCATTATGTACCATAGAAATCCCCCAGTTGAGCCCCTCACCTTTTATAGATGAGTCGGTTAGGTCTTGCCTGAAAACCCCTGCGGCTTTGGGTCTGTTTTCTGCTTTCACCGATGTTTTGTTGGACATGAAATCTATGCCATCAGCTGCATACTCCAATGTACTGCTTAGTGAAGCAAGTGCTCCTATTCCTGTGCCCTGTTGCCACAACATCACTTCATGACTTTTGTCAAGTAAAGGTTGATCCAGTTTGGTGAAAGGGCCTTCAGGGTATTTCGAAAATGCAGCTCCCATCTGTGTATGTGCAGGCCCCCCACCTCCATGGTTTCTGCTTCGTCCCTTGTAATACAGCCAATATAAGCCATTTCTGTACATCAATACCGCATCGTCAACACGATAGCTGTCAAATTTTTCAGGTTCTACACTCACTTTCAAAACAGGCTCGTTACTTACCCGCTCAAATGGACCATCAGGTGACGAAGATACCGCAACACCTATTGCTGTGATGTCTGTTGTTGAATTGTTTTCAAATTCTCCTTTTGCATTACCTGGTGTTGGCTTTACCCCAGTGTAATACAAATAATATTTACCTTTAGCATAAAGGATATTTGGGGTAAAAGTAGCTTGAGAATCGAACTTGTCTTTTTTCCCTAGGCCAAGTATTTCTCCCTTTTCTTCCCAGCTATAACCATCATCTTTGGAAACGGCATACCATACTGTACCCCAATACCCAGGTGCCCTACTATAAATTTTGGTATAATAAACATAATACTTCTCCCCTACCTTAATTACATCACTGGGATCACGACGTGTACAGCCTTTTTCATAACCTATACCAGTGACTTTGTCATAACTGAATTTTACTTTTGAGTAAGTTTCCTTTATGGATTTTATGTCCTGCCCCTGCACAAAAAATGGAAGTACAGTAGTAAAAAATATGTATGCACATGCTATTAAATTTTTCATTTTATATGGTTTTACGATCGGGTTATTCAATATTTTTTTGTCTTTTCCGGAACGGGAAATAAACCCGGTTCCCTCTTTTGATTGTTCAGTTGTTTTTCAAAGGTTGTCGACCGTTGGGTCAGTTGATCGACTATTTCGGGGTAATGACCTGCAACATTTCGTTGCTCGCTTACATCTCTATCCAAATCGTACAGTTGAGGTTTTTTGCCAGGAAACAATTTCCAATGGCCATTTCTTATTGCCTTCAAACCTTTTTTCTGATCCAAATAAAAAAAATCCCTTCTGAGACACACACCTGTATTCCCCAAAACATAATCTGTAATATCTATACCGTCAATCATCCGATCTTTTGGTATATCAACATTGGCCAGGTTGGCCAGAGTGGGGTATAAATCGATACTGGCAGCTATTTGACTACAGACCGTCCCAGCCGGAACAGTCCCTTTCCAACTCATTATGCATGGCACTCTTAATCCTCCTTCATTCATCGACCCTTTACGTCCTTTAAGTACACCGGAACTTCCAACAGCTGGTCCATTGTCCGACGTGAATATCACAAGTGTGTTAGATTCCAGATTCTGTTTTTTCAGTGTTTTCAATATTTCCCCAACACTCCAGTCCAATTCTTCAATTGTAGCCGGGTAAAGAAAATCCCTTGATTCTTTATTCTCTCCATGAATACCTGCCAATTGTTTTTCTGAAAAATTATGATTCGGTATAAATTCCGGTGATGCATGACAGGGGCGGTGTGGCATGTTATGAGCTAGGTATAAAAAAAATGGCCTATCCTTATTCTTTTTGATAAAATCTTTCGCTTTCCCGGTATATCGTTTAACCAGGCTATCCTGATTAGGGTTCTTTTCTATGATCTTCTGACCATCATATAATGGAAGAGAATCAAAATTGTGATATAAATTTTCTGGCAGCATGTCATTACTATATGGCAAGCCAAAATATTCATCAAACCCATGGTTTAGGGGCATGAATTGTGGAAGATCTCCCAAGTGCCATTTGCCTATACAAGCCGTATTATAACCTGCGGATTTAAGCAATTCGGCAACAGTTATTTCTTTCGGGTTCAGCCCCAAAGCCATTCCATTGAGTTGTCCTCCTGACATATTGTTTGGGAAAAGTACTGAGGGCAATCCTACTCTTTGAGGGTAGCTGCCTGTCAACAATGCTGCCCTTGACGGAGTGCATACAGCTGCGGCCATATAAAAATCTGTAAAAAGCATTCCTTCACTGGCCATTTTGTCAATGTTGGGTGTACGAAGCGCATTATTACCATAGCAGCCCAAATCTCCATAACCCTGATCATCGGAAAATATGATAACGATGTTGGGTTTTTCTATTTGATCCTCTCCATTTACTTTTATTGAAAAGACAAGAAGCGGAACTAAACGCAACATCCAAACGAACAAAAATCCTTTTTTCATTGACTACTGGTTTCGTGTGTATTTTGATTGCCTGATTATCCTTAACATTTCACGCATCATTGCGGTTCTTTGTGCTTCTTGTTCGGAAACATTCGTGCTTTGAGAAATGTCCGACCTTAGGTTATAAAGCTGATTCTTAGGTATATTTGGTTTAAATTTTCCATCTTCTATATCGCTGTTGACCTCCCTAGCGAAGCTGAGTGCCGTTGGTCCTCCAAGGATATGGTCTCCCGGTTTACCGCCATTCCATCCGCCTCCACCTTGGGCTCCTATATATACCCAGTCGCCAACCCTAAGCACCAAATTTTCACTTTTATAAGGAGAGACTACCAGATGAGTACGTATAGGTTTTGTTGTGTTTTCCAAAAGGACAGGCATTATATTAAAACTATCGGGGGCATCTTTCTCCTTAAGTTCATATCCCGTCAGACTAGCAACTGTAGCTAGAAAATCCACATTACTTATTAGTTGATCTGATTTTGAGTTGGGCGAAATATTCCCGGGCCACCTGGCTATGAAAGGAATCCTGTGCCCACCTTCCCAGCCATCAAACTTGAATCCAAGCAGCTCGCCATTCATTTTATGTCCCATTTTCCATGCTTCTTGTCCACCAACATTCAGCATACCGCCATTGTCACTTGTAAAAATAACCAGGGTATTGTCAGACACTTTGGCATCTTCCAAAGCCTTCATCACTTCCCCCACGATCCAATCCAGTTCATGTACAAAATCCCCATATCGACCGCTTTCACTTGTTCCTTTAAATTGAGTATTTGGTGAAAAGGGGTGATGGATGTTAGTTGTTGCCAGATACAGGAAAAAGGGGTTGGCTTTGTTCTTTTCAATCCATTCGGTGGCTTTCCCTGCCAAAGTCATCCCTATTTCATCATCTTTGTACAAAGCATGAGCAGCAATACCACCTGAAAAAGTGTTAGGACTTTTGTCCGGATAGAGTTGAGTTGGAGTTATTGGTTGACCATTTAGTATCAGGGGGTCTGATGACTCTAGCCCATAAACCTCATCATTTTCAACATATACATAAGGAGGACCGCTGTTTACAAAAGGAACCCCAAAATAGTAATCAAACCCTAATTGGAGGGGACCAGGCAATAAAGGGGAATTCCAATCTGTAGGAGAAGTGTTTCCAAACCCAAGGTGCCACTTGCCTATACAAGCAGTAGCATATCCTTGTTGCTTCATTACTTTACCAATGGTAAGGTCATTGGTATCAACAATAAGTTTGTGGTTGCGTGGTAACGGCCCCCAAACCCCCTTTCCATCATTTGCTCGAAATGGGTATTGCCCTGTTAGAAGGGCATACCTGGAAGGAGTGCATACAGCAGAAGCGGAATGTGCATCGGTGAACATCATCCCCTCTCTTGCCAATTGGTCTATATTTGGGGTAGAAACCTTTGTTGCCCCATAGCACCCAACATCACCATAACCCAAGTCATCGGCAAAAATGACAATCACATTGGGAGGTCTATTGCTATTCGAAAAACTTTCAAATGGCTTTAAAAAGGCAAGGACAAAAATTGAAATGACCGTGGCTATAAAATTTACTTGAGTCACTTTGTTGATATACTGTAGATGCATTACGAAATGTTTTTATAAATAGCAGGCACAATAGATGCACCTGCTATTTTATTCTCTAAATATTACTCAATATATCCTGGATTTTGAACTAGATATGGGTTAGCGTTTATATCAGTACTGCGGATAGGATAGTAGTAATAGTGTGGTTGAAAGATCCTGGCCTTGTTGTCAGCATTAAACTTAATTATTTCATAATCATCTGTAGCCAAGTGATAGCGAAACTGCAACCCTTGAAAATTTTTACCATTCAGTTCTGCTTCTGCTGTCCTCCACCTTCTTGTGTCCCAAAAGTGATGACCTTCAAACATCAATTCCACATTCCTTTCGTTTCGAATGATATCTTGTGTCAGTACTGGTTTGTCCGGCATATCTACTCTTTGCCGAACTTTGTTCAAATAGACTAACCCATCTCCATTAGGACTACTTACGTACAATTCAGCTTCTGCATAGTTGAGGTATATTTCAGCCAAACGAAATACAATATAATCCGAATCACCTTCCGGGGCTACTGTAAGGTCATGTGATTCCCTTACTTTCTTTCTAACATTTAACGCCGAACCGTTGATATCACGGTTCAACCCTTTCATTGGCACAGTTTTTCCAGTAACAGGATGGGTAAGCGTACCACCACCGGTTTTGTAAGTATCATCCATATCGTAAGTACCTTGGTGCACATATATAGGGTCTCCATTCCACATTGCTTCCGGAAGATAAAAGCTTGCTTGTGCCCTGGGATCCCTGTCCCCATAAAAGAAATCATCCAGTGAGTGTCTATTAGAGGGGTCTCCAAGTGTAAATTCAGATCCGTTCATCAGTTTGAAATTTCCTGATTTATCTTCAAATTTCTCTAAAACATGGGAAAACGATTTGAGGAAATTGCTGTAACCATTGCGCCCTTGTGTAGGCCACATCCATTGATCCCATCTATTCCAGCGATCCCCCTGCCCTGTAAACACTTCCGCCAAAATTATTTCACTATGTCCCTCGTTATCAAATATCTCAACAAAATTCTTGGCTGGATCTGCATTATTGTCATACAACTCAAAAGGACCATGATCTATAATTTCTTTGGATGCATCCCTCGATAGCTTCCAATATTTGTCAGGATCGGATATGCCCAAGGTAGTTTGCAAGTCACCACTGCCAATAGTCTGAACCATCCCAAATTTACCAACACTGGCTGCATACAACATGGCACGGCTTTTTAAGGCCAAAACAGCCCATTCTGTTATCCTGCCATATTCATTTAGGTTTTTACCGACAAGCAAATTGTAAGCCTTGTCTAAATCTGAAGCTACGAAATCGTAGACTTCTTCTTCTGAGCTCCGAGGTATCCATAAATCCTCTTCAGCTTCATCAATATCCTGAACCCTATCGACCAATGGTACACCTCCGTACAGCCGCACCATCACAAAATAGCTCCAAGCTCGAATAAAATATACTTCACCTAACCTTGTATCACGGTATCCTTTACTTAATTCAGACGATTCGTTACTCAGTTTTTCAATGGCCTCATTCATAGCTCGGATATCTGAATAAATCCAATAATGGAAAACCGCAGCACTTCCAATATCTGGTGTTATGGAAGAAGTAGCATGTGCATATCCCGTTGGCCAAGTTGCATAATTTCTTGCAAAACCACCATTTAATACATCGGCCATACCGATATTATCATCATTGGATCCTCTAAAAAATCTTGCTTGGTCATAAAGGTTTGCAATATATGAGTCAGCAAGCACTTCGTCTGACCACACATCCTTTTCACTTATGAGATCTAAAGGTTGCTTGTCCAGAGGATCTTCACACCCAACAATAAACAAGCATACACCAAAAGCTATATATATTATCTTTTTCATAATTACTGCTTTAAAATTTTATAAAGTAATGTTTATTCCCAGCGAATATGTTTTCTGGATAGGGTACGTAGATTGTGCATTGGAACTGCTAATTTCCGGGTCATAGTCTTTAAAAATGCCCAAACCACTAAATGTAAACACATTCATTCCGGAGGCATATACCCTTACTTTTTTTATCCCTACTTTGTCAAGCAACGATTTAGGAATAACGTAACCTATGCTCACATTTTTAAGCCTTAAGTAAGTAGCATCTTGTACCGAAATATCACTTTGTCTATTGTTGTAATTTGAAATGCCTGAAAAGTTTGCTGCAGGCAACTTAGCTGCATTCGGGTTTTCTTCATTCCATTGATACTCCCACTGATAAGTCAAAGGTATCCCTGCCCCGGATTGAAAGCCTCCCAAATTAGCACCTGTAAATATTGTAACATAATTACTGGCTCCCTGCCACAACATACTAAAATCAAACCCCTTAAATGTTGCCTCAGCATTTAATCCAAACATTAATTCAGGAGTGGTTCCTTTACCAAGTTCTACCCTATCATCACCTGTAATAACTCCGTCCATATTGGTGTCCACATATTTAATGTCTCCAGGCGAAAGACTCACATTTCCCGATTGATCATAGTCAATGGTAGCAGCATCAATTTCATCTTGGGATTTAAAAAATCCTTCTGTCAAATAACCGAATGTCCTGTTAGCCCATTGTCCACTTTGCTTATTGATACGCTGATCATCCCCTTCGTCAAACTCCCTCTCTTCAAAATGAATCCATTTGGCTCGGGTCAGAGTTACATTGCCAGAAATATTATACCTGAATCCCCCAATAGCATTTCTGTGGTTTAACACTAGTTCAAAACCACGGTTGTCCTGGCTGTTAATATTTTGTTGAGGTAGTGTTGCCCCAAATGTATTGGGCAGGGTTGCATTGCTGGTGGTTAATAACCCTGTCCTCTTTCTGTAAAACAAATCCACTTCCAGACCTATGATGCCATTAAAAAATGAAGATTCCATACCAAGGTTGTATACAGACACTTCTTCCCAGGTTATATTTTTATTGGCCAAACCTGTCGATTGAATCCTGGGGTATGAGTTTCCATTAAGGACATAAGTACTATTGCTTCCTGATACCACACCATAGCCAGTTAGGTAGTTGTAAGATGAAGTGCCGTCATTGCCTACTTTACTTGCTGAAGCCCGGAGTTTAAGGTTACTTAAAACATTACTGTTTTGTAAGAAGGCTTCATCGGACATTCTCCAAGCCAAAGAAATGCCTGGAAAAAATCCCCAGCGTGTATCCTGTGGAAACCTGGGCGATGCATCATAACGAAAAGTTCCTTCTACCAAATATTTTCCCTTATAAGAATAATTGGCTCTTCCTACCCAGCTCACCCTACCATCTTGTGAAGCGTCATCTGTATTGGTGGCAGTAGTGCCATCGGCATTGTCCAGATAAGGTATACTGGAAGAGAGAAGATTACGGCTTGTGGTTTGAAAACTTTTCATTTCCTCATTGATCCTTTCGTTCAACAGTAATGCAGAAATTTTATGGTTTCTAAATTCCCTGCTATACCGGAGAGCAAGTTGGGTAGTGATTCGTTGTGTTTCAGTAGATGACTTAGTGAGTGAACTACTACCTATGGTTGATGTAGGCAAAAGTGTTTCGCTCTGATAATCATACCCATGAACTTCAAAAGGAATCCCTAATTTTGTAAGATTCATATTAAGACTCCTCAATGCCATTTTACCATCTATAGACAATCCTTTCAGTGGCAATTTGTATTTTAAAGACAATGCTACGTTTAAAACATCTGTTTTGCTCCTAGTATACCCTGAGATGTCTTGTGTGGAACTTCCTATGGCATTATCTGTTCCAGATCTCAAGGGTGCCATATCCAATATTAAATCTGTATATGGAAAATTATCCACATCTACTGTAGGATCCGCAAAAAGAAGATCGTTGAAAACTTCGTCTTGTGAAAACAAATTATCCCTGTCTTCCCTCCTGAAATTAAAGTCAAGACCTGCAGTCAAGTTCTCGGAAATATCTGTATCAATATTGGAAGCCAAATTGTACCGTTGATACACACCATCCCCAGATTTCCAAATAGACCCCTGATCCAAATAACCAACACTAAAAAAATACCGTGAATTATCTGAACCTCCCCGTACGTTGAGGTTGTGCTGTGATTGGGGTGCCCAATCCCGCATTACCTTCTTTTGCCAGTTGGGGTTTATATAACCTGATTCAGTGCCTTCCTGTAACTTAAGCAAATCTTCTTGCGAGTATTTTAAATCAGTGACACCATCCTGAGCTTGTGCTCTGTTGTACATTGTGGCAAACTGATAACCGTCTACGTAATCTGGGAAAAATGTACTTCTTGAATTTGAAATGCTGGAATTAATGTTGATTTCAGGAGTTCCTTTTATACCCCTTTTTGTGGTTACTAGAATAACCCCGTTTCCTGCCCTTGAACCATATATAGCTGCAGCCGCATCTTTTAGAATTGAAATAGATTCAATTTCATTGGGATCAAGCTGTGTGAAATCACGCTGCACCCCATCAACTATGACCAGCGCATTACCAAAGCCCCTGATCCTGATATTGGCTTCATCATTTCCCGGTTGTCCATTTGTCTGGTGCACAATCAAGCCTGGCATACGACCAGCCAACATTGCGGTATTATTTGTTGAAGGTGTTTTTGTAAGTTCTTCTGATTTTACAGTGGCTAATGACCCTGTTACATTGACCCTCTTTTGTTCGCCATAACCTACCACTACAACTTCTTCCAATTGCTCGGCATCTAATTCCATCTGAACATCCAGCACATTTCGACCATTTAGAGTAACCTCTTGAGTCTTATACCCAACAAATGAAACGGTCAGTATAACTTCTTCTGGAACATTCAATTTATAACTTCCTTCTATGTCGGAGGTAGTCCCAGTAGCAGTGCCTTTAACTACAACGCTTGCACCAGGTAGCCCTTCACCGTTTTCGTCCGTAATTTTACCGGAAATTTCCACATCCGCTATAATTACCTCCAAAGCTTCTTCCTTCTTAGACAAGGTTGATTTTTTAGAAATATGGATGATATTATTTACCTGTCTGAATTTCAGATTTGTTTGCTTGGATGTCTCCACCAATAAATCTGCTACAGTCGTACCTCGAAATTTGCCACTAAACCTGAATTTCCTATCCAGATCCTCTCTGTTATAGGAAAACTCATAATCGGTAATGGCTTCTATTTCGCCAATCAGTTGTGTAAGGTTGAAATCCTCGAATTCAATGTTAATTGAGGCTTTTTTTACACTTTGAATGCTCGTTTGTGCTTTCAGTCCATCTGCATAGATGGTACTCATCAGTAAACAATTAACAATTAGCGCATGTAGCGATCTCTTTGACATTTTGAATAAAATTTGTCGTAATCGTATATAATTCATAGTTTTGAAATGTTTAATACTTAGAAAATTTTAATATTTTCAGCCTATGTGATGCTCGAACATCCATAGGCTCTTTTTTTGCTTGTAGTTCCTTTATTTCATAGGCATCTCCTTTGTTTTGTTAA
The DNA here is from genome assembly GCF_040151475.1 of Reichenbachiella sp. MALMAid0571. Classification (NCBI taxonomy): domain Bacteria; kingdom Pseudomonadati; phylum Bacteroidota; class Cytophagia; order Cytophagales; family Reichenbachiellaceae; genus Reichenbachiella; species Reichenbachiella sp. MALMAid0571. The sequence continues at coordinate 40,967 of NZ_JBDKWG010000153.1, forward strand.
AATTTAATCTTTACTGTTTCTTGTTCGATTTCAAATTCGAAATGGAGGACGTAAGCAATCCCATTCATGACTTCCTCCAAAGATTTGTTTTTATAATTAGCCGTGTAATCGAACTTATTTAAGTACTTGTCCTGCACGGCAAATTTCACTCCGTACCAATTTTCCAGTTTTGTGGTAATCTCAGACAAGGAATTGTTTTTGAATGTCAATACACCATCTTTCCAGCCTATTTTATCCAGATAATCAAACTCCAGAACTTGCATCTTACCATTTTTTCCTGCCGCTACATAATTACCCGGATATAAGATTACTGATTTGTGGTCCTTGTTCGATACCTGCACTTTGCCTGTCACAAGAGCTACTTCCACAAAATCTCTGTTCTTACTATTCACATTAAAGCTCGTACCCAATGCCATTGTGGTAGTACCATTAGTTATGACTTTAAATGCCTTTGTAGAATCCTTTTTAACCTGAAAAAACGCCTCTCCTTCAAGTTCAACAATTCGTTCTTTGCCATTGAAACGACGGTCATAGGTGATTTTGCTCAGGGAATTTAATATCACTGTAGAACCATCAGGCAGGTATGTAGTAAGCTTTTGTCCTTTAGGATTTTGCTTTACTATCTTCTGAATAACAGCTACGGGCGGATTTACCGGTTTTTGGACAACAACATTATAAGTCACAACGGAAAATAAAATGAGTACCAAAAAGACCGCTGCTATTTTAAACCACCCAAACCTGTTGTTGGTTTTTGTGGTATTAATGGGTATTACATTCTCATCAGGTTCTTGTCTGTGCAATGACTTCATTCTGGTATAAGCCCTATCAAGATCCGGATACTCTACACCAGGTGTGCTACTTTCCCAATATAGCTTTACCGATTCAAAAGCAGCTTGATTATTCTTGTTTTCACTCAACCACTTCCTCAATATTTCAATTTCATTGGCGGTGGCTTCACCTTCCAAAAAAGTTAAAATTATCTGATCAATTTCTGTGTTTTCCAATCTATCCGTATTTAAAAAAATCTCCGAATTGTATTATAGACTGGAAATAATCAAAAAGTACCTATTGGTCTTTTGAAAAAAAATGAAATGTGAATTTTTAGTAAGCGATCAAAAGAAAAGAAAGCTTAACATGGTTCTAAAAAGGGGGTTCTTTTTATCCTTGTTCAGATATAAAGTAGCTTGTTGTCTTATCGTTTTCATTGAACTCAATACCTGATTGTTGACTGTTTTAACTGATATACCTAAAAGGTCGGCAACTTCCTGATATTTCATGCCTTCTTCTTTCACCATTCTATACACCAACCTGGTCTTTTCAGGAAGGCTTAAAATAGCCTGGTCTATGAAATCAAATAATTCTTTATGAATAAGATGTAATTCCGGATTGTGATGAACAACAAACTCATTGTAATGCGGATCATCAAATGAGATACCCATAAGCTTTGAGTTCTTTTGATGATAATCCAGGGTTTTGTTTCTGGTACAGACATAGAGATAGTTTGCCAGATTCTTAACTTCATGAAGCTTTGACCTTCTTTCCCATACTGTGTGCATTACTTCCAGCACGATATCTTCTGCCGACTCATGATTTTTAACTATCACAAAAGCGTAATTGAGTAAACGGGCGTAAAAATGATTAAATAACAACCTGAAAGCAGGTTCATCAGATTTGGAAATCCGATGTTGAATGCTTTCAATATTAAATGAATCTGCTTTCATTAAATCTGTCAAATGTTCGCCTTAGCCACTCTACTTTGAAAATACGAACTTTTAAAGGTAACAGAAATATCGACGGATAATCAAATGAATGATGCTTTTTTATGGTAAAAAACTTTTTGACACCATAAAACATGCTCTTATTTTCACCTATATTTTTAATAGATAGAAGCAGGTTTAGCTTCATTTTGCCTTTATAATAGAAAACAAAAAGCACCTCCTATTATATAAATAAGTGATGCTTTGAGGTGAAAAGATTAATATGAAAACAGATTCTAATATCCGGTATTTTGCATGAGTATTTCCGAAATCAACTGTGCTGATGGTTTGGGTAAAAGCCTGTTGTTTTCAGTTACACCAGGGTGCACATCCTTGTTCACTTGTACAACCATTTTTCTCCTGACCAAATCGAACCAACGATTGTACTCAAATGCCAACTCCCAATTTCGCTCTTCAAGTACTGCTGCATCAAAATCAAGTTGGGACATGCCAGAAGGTAAATCCACACCAGCATCAGGTATATTTGGATCCATCCCCATAGCCCTTCTTCTCACCTGATTCACAGCTTCCAACGCTGCACCTGACGGGCCATTTTCAGCCATATTTGCTGCTTCAGCATAAATCAAAAGTACATCTGCATATCGCAGCAATACACTAAAACCCTCACCATTGTTTCCATTGGTATCTCCGGCATCCCTGTATTTAGCCATATGAGGCTGTACTCCGGCATCCTCCCATGATGTACCATCTGCAAATATTGAGGTGAAAGTAGCGTCTTTTCTAACACCTTCAGGAAATGCGTTAAAAAAATGGTCTTCGCTGTAGAAATCACCCCACCCACCTTCTCCATTGCCCCAATGCCTGGAAGCCGTATGCATGTGGCTGGGTGTGCCACCTGAAGCAATTGTACCCAAAAAAGTAAATATAAATTCTGAATTGGTAGTCTTATTCTCTTCCTTCCACAAATCGGAAAAATCACTTTCAAGACCATAAGTTCCTGCCAATTCACCGGAAATCAATTCTGCTGCCTTGTCTTTTGCCAGGGTATAGTTTTCTGTCTTTTCCAATGGCCATCCTGCCATCGTTAGATATACTTTGGCCAGCAGTGCTTTTGCTGCACCTTTGGTTGGCCGGCCTTTTTCTGCAAATTCAACAGGTAGTTTTTCTTCAGCATCTTCCAAATCCAACACAATGGCATCATAGATTTCAGCAACCGAAGATTGCCTCAGCTCTTCTACATTAGTTTGATTTTCAAATGTGGTAAGCTGCACCTCGCCAAACCATCTGGTTAAAAAGAAAAACGAAAAAGCACGAATAAATTTTGCCTGCCCTTCCAATTCCCCTAAAGTTTGTTCCGGGATTCCTTCTGCATTTTCCAGGTTTCCAATAATAGTATTGGCATTGGAGATTGACCTGTAAAGATTTTTCCATACGGCATTGATCGACTGGTCATTTCCATTAGCACTGAGCCTGTTCAAATCCCTGAAAATACCAGCATCTGACCTTACATCTTCTGCACCGGAAGTCATTATCAACGGATACCCGTAATCAAAGCTTTCCCAATCTGAGTAAAGCGGTTTGAAAGCTCCTGCCAAAGCTGCCTGAAACTCACTTTCGGTAGTAAAAAAAGATCCGGGACTCAACAATGATGGAGGATTTTCATCCAATTCAATATCGGCACAACCTGTGGCACAAACAATAATCACTACAAGTGACACCACCGTTTTCTTTATTTTTATTGTATCTGATAGCATAACTTAAAATTTTATATCCAAACTAATTGTGTATTTCTTTTGAGAAGGAAAAGTGGCGTAATCTATACCTCCTCTGGAATCTACATTGGTTGATCCTTCAGGGTCATACCCTGTATAATCAGTGAAAGTAAAGAGATTTGTACCCGTAGCATAAATACGTGCAGAAGATACTCCGAGAGATTCAAGAACAGAAGAAGGAAACCTGTATCCAACACTAATATTTTTCACCCGAATGTAGGCACCACTCTCAACCCATCGACTGTCATTGCGAAAACCTCCCAGTCCATTATGAGCCGGAATATTGGTATTTTCATTGTCCTCAGTCCAGGCATTCAACAACCTTATACTGGTACCTTCATCATTGGAGTCAATTCTCGAACGTCCAATATTATAAATATCATTTCCCTGAACGCCCTGGACTAAAACGGAAAGATCGAAACTTTTGTAGCTAAAGAAGTTGTTCCACCCAAAAGTAAACTCAGGTAAAGTATTGGCAATATTGACCACATCATCATTGTTGATTATTCCATCATTGTTCTGATCTACATATTTGGGAGATCCGGGAGTCACGCCGTATCCGGCTGCCAAAACTGCCTCGGTACTTTTCCAAACTCCGGCATATTCATATCCTTTTACCAAACCCAGTGGCTGCCCCACCTCGATCCATAATGCATCGGAGAATCCGGGTAAACCAGCATCTCCAAGCTGTATGCTGGTTTCACCATCATTCAAAGAAATCACTTTATTGACATTTCTGGAAAAGGTAATCCCTGTATTCCATTTGAAATCACCAACAATGGGATTTCCTGATAATTGAACCTCTACTCCCTTGTTTTCTACTTCCCCTGCATTGATCAATTGAGTTTGGAAACCAGATGCCTGATAAAGAGCCCTGCTCAAAAGTAAATCCTTGGTATTTTTTTCATAATAATCCGCAACTAAAGACAACCTTCCATCAAACAATTCCAAATCCACTCCCAAATTGGCTTGTCTTGTGGTTTCCCATTTCAAATCCGGATTTGGTGCTTGTGTAGATAGGTTAATCCCGGTAGTAACATCACTTCCGGTAAATGAGAAATTCGAACCTGTTACCAACTGAGCCAATGATTGGTATGGGGAGATGGCAGCATTACCAACTTCTCCATAGCTTGCTCTTACTTTTAAATTACTTACCAATTGCGAATTTTCCATAAAAGATTCATTGGTTACATTCCATCCCAGAGCCAAAGAGGGGAAAAATGCCCGCTTGTTATTAGCTGCAAATACAGAAGACCCATCCGACCTTCCTGTAAGTGTCAACAGGTATTTACCCGCATAAGAGTAGTTTATTCTTCCCATATAAGATTCCAACGATTGCTCGGTCCTGTTGGAAGAAGGTATCTCTGATTGAGCTCCCAACGACAAGTCATTATACAAGACAGCATTGGTTAAAAAATCTCTGGCACCTGACCAATTGCTTGTAGATACCTGACGTTGCTGCTCAAAAACACTTGTTAATTTCAGATTGTGCTTATCATTAAATTCCTTTTCATAGGAAACTATATTACTATTTTGAAATGAATTCCATCGACTGTTAGAAACAGAAGCCTGCCTGTCTGATTCACCGCCATTAACTATCTTCTCATTGATATAACGCCCATTATTGTTAGTCACCAACTGATGAGAAATCATTGTACTAACCGTAAGCCCTTCTACAATTTCATATTGAAGTGTCGGGCTCACAATAAGCTGGTTTTGCAGATTATCCCTCACCGGTTCTAACGCCAATGCTACCGGATTGTATTCGGTATTGGAACCTACGCCACCTCCCGGTTGGGAATAAGCACCATCGTCTTTGTACACAGGTTTTGTAGGTGGAAAAAGCGGTGCTGCATATATAGGGCTTCCCTCACGATCACGGTTATTGAGCTCAATTGGATGATCCGTTGACCAGGAAGCAAACGTATTTAAGGTAAATTTCAGTTTCCTGGATAAATCAGCTGAAAAATTGGGCCTGAAGGCATACTTCTTATATGAAGATCCTATTACCACTCCTTCCGTTTCCAGATAATCCCCGGCAATACTGTACAAAATCTCATCATTTCCACCGCTAATTGTCAGGTGGTGATTGTGAGTGTAAGCAGGCCTGAAAATTTCATCCTGCCAATCTGTCCCGCCATTTTGCTTAAATTCCGCAATTTGTTCGTCAGTATATACTGCTGGTAAATTACGGGATATTCTGTTTGCATTTGTTACTTCGGCATACTGACCGACATCAAGCAGTTCCAACTTATTTCTTACGGTTGTCAAGCTGCCATACGTATTGTATGTGATAGAGGGCTTTCTGCTTTTACCTTTTTTGGTAGTAACCAATACCACCCCACCAGCACCTCTGGAACCATAAATAGCCGTTGCGGATGCATCTTTCAACACTTCAATCGATTCAATGTCGTTGGGATGAATATCTTTTAAATTAACACCCTGGATACCATCAATCACAATCAACGGATTGTTTCCCCCATTGATAGAACTCACCCCTCTTATCCTTATAGTAATGGCTGCATTGGGTGATGCGTCATTGTTTTGGATTCTTACGCCTGCCACCTGGCCTTGCAAAGTTTCATCTGTCCTTGCTAAAGGTAAGTTCTGTAATGTTTCAGCCTTAACAGAAGACACTGACCCGGTTATATCGCTTTTTTTCTGTGTTCCATACCCGACAACCACCACTTCATTCAATTGCTCAGCATCAGGTACCATTTTTATATCAATGACATTTCTGTTGTTAACCGGGATTTCCTGCTTTAAATACCCAACAAAAGAAATGTTCAGAATAGCCTCTTCCGGTACTATAAAAGAGTATTTTCCTTCCAAATCTGTTGTAGTGCCCGTAGTTGTTCCTTTTACAACAATGGAAGCTCCCGGCAACCCTTCTCCTTTTTCATCCGTCACTTTCCCGGATATTTTTACATCTTCCAATACAGCCTTGATCGTATGCCTTTCTTTTTTTTGAGTTTTTTCAGCCTTGGCAAAAGCCAGATCAAACTGAAAAAACGTGACAACCAAAGCCAGCATTAGCATCAATTTTTGTTTATTTATTTCCATTATATTGAATGTTTAAATAGTTGAATCATTCTCTGATGATTCATTGACTGATTTTTTTATAAAACCTTTATATTGAAGTCCTTCAATGAACTGTTTGCTACTTCACCGCAAGCCCCTGCTTCGGGATCAGTTGTCCAGGCATCACCAGTGAGTATTCGCATCCTCAAATTCCCCTGAGTTGCAAAAGCCGGCACATCAATTTGGGCACTAAATGGTCCGTCGTTCAACTGACTTCCAACACCAAAAACCTGCACTGATTCATCATCATCTTCAAAATCTCCATCGGCATTCCAGTCTATCCACACTACAGATATTGACCAATTGTTGGATTGAGTCAATGAAAGTGTGAAGTTTCCACCCAAATCAACTGAAACAAACTCGTCCGTATAATGTTCATAGTTGCCAGAAGGCTGGCCTCCGGTATAGTTTATATTGGTATTACCGCCTGTTGTCGTTACTGCATCAGCATTGTACGAGCCAGTACCTGAAACAGCACAATATGCCGTTCCTCCAATTTCAATATTAAAATCCTTGGTCGAGCTATTGGCTATTTCACCACAAGGAGCTACTGTTGGGTCTGTTGTCCAGGCATCTCCTGTAAGTACACGCATTCTTACCAGCCCGGGTATCGTTGCACCTGGTACGTTTAGTTCTGCATCAAACGGTCCATTATTAATTTGGCTTTGCACACCAAACTGTTGCACGAATTCTCCATCATCTTCAAAATCATTGTCTCCGTTCCAATCTATCCAGATAACCGAAATAGACCAGGTATTGGATTGTGTCAATGACAAATTAAATTTTCCTCCCGGCTGAACAATTAGTGTTTCACCTTCATAATGCTCATAGTTACCAGCCGATTGCGCACCGGAATAATTGATATTGGCATCCGCACCTGTCGTTGTAATAGTTTCAGCATTGTAGCTACCAGTACCCGATGCTGTACAATAAAGGATACCTATTATAGGAGGGTCATTGCTTATGGTTACCTCGACAGAAGCTGTTTTGCCACCTTCCTCAGTAGTAGCTGTAATGACAACCAGTACAGGTGCTCCATTCTCTCCAGATGCAACTGCAGTTACTTTCCCATTTTCATCTACTGTAGCAATAGTCGGATCGCTGGAAGTCCATATTACTCCTTTGATTGAAGCATCTTCTGGGGTAAAAAGCACCTGATAAGATGTCTCCGATAAACTTGCCATAGGAATTTCTTCCAAAGCAATGCTTTCTACTTTTACTATCACTTCCACCTCAACGGTTTCTATAATGGTACCATCATCATTTTTCGCAGTAATAGTAGTTGACCCTAGGGTAAGCCCCTGCACTGCAGTCACCAAACCTGCCTCGTTGGATTGAATAATAGCAACTTCGGGGTTACTGGATGACCAGATCAATTTTTTCCCTGTTGCATTTTCAGGGGTAGTTTTGACTGTAATTAGCTGCGTTTCTTCCACAGCTATCAACAATGTTGACTCACTCAATTCTATTTCTTCAAAAGAAATAAGGTTTTCATCGTCAACGCATGAAAACAAAACTGCTGAGCCCAACACCAGTATTAAAACAAATAATGTGAGTCTGTTTTTTTTCATAATCGATAAATTCATTTAAACAATTTATTTATAATTCATAACAAAATTAGGATCGACAGGTGTGCAACCGGATTGAATTTTGGTTAGAACATAGGTGTTAATTCGTTTTGTTAACATTTCATCTACTTATTCGCCTAAATTCAATAAAATTTTCTTAGCCAAATTAAAATCAGCAACTTCCTTAAACCTTCCATCAGGCATTCTTGTAGTCAAATCAATCACTTTACTTAGGTTTTCTTCATTTATTGAACCTTCCTCTATGATTATTCTGGACAATTCATAATCCTCTATCCCTTCTTTCATAAGTTCCCACCTAATACTGGAAACCGGGCCATTTTTTCCTGGATACACAATATATTCATCGCCTTGAATGTAGTTGTGTACAGGGTTGGTAAAAGGATCTTCCGGCCAACTGCAATAGGCCCACCTTAAGTATCCCGCAATATCATATTTCAATGCAATCCAGGGAATCAATTGAGATTCCATTGCCGGGGAAAAGGTCAGTGTGTTGGGGTGAGCAGGCTGACCACATAGGTAAAAGGTAGTAAGCTTTTTCTCTTCATTTCTTTCCTTGATTACCGAAAGAGTCGCTTCTTTATATAAGTTTTGATCTGGAAAAAATTCATACGCAATAGAAAGAAAATTTTGTGCAAAATCAGTACTTTCAGGATGCCCTGCAATAGACAACCTTTCGTTAAACTCCGGTGCTTGCTCATTGACAAATCTGGTAATTTGTTGCATCACTTCGTAAGGCCTTTCATCGAAACACAGGTAGGTTTTATCCAGCCAAGACTTCTCATTGAGGTGAGCAACAAAGCTTTGCAAAAAAGCTGCCCAAATGCTTTTATATTCTAAATCACCCACCGAATCAAAAAATTGTTCCTTTATACTATTAGTCGTTTCATCAAAATATTCAATCCTCTCTTGTCCGCTAAAAGATGTTAAGGAATAAATATTAATTCTTTCTTTGAGCCCCATATTCATCGCCAGTTGTACATAACGGTCAAATACAGAGTAATCAAAATTCCAGATACCATCTTTAGTTAATTTCCACTGAACCAAACTCTCGAAACCTGATTTTGTCTGTGGACTTAAAGAGCCATTCAGCCACGGTTTTCTCCACGGTTCGCTTGTGATAGAAGCCGTAATCGTCTTACCTCCTCTGGAGGCCAGGTCTGCCATGTATTTCCCTATCAACGACCAATGCTCTTCTGACCAGGGTTGTACATGATGATTGTATGCTATTGAATTTGGATTGAGCCACATATCTAGAAAAAACTCATAATCAACCGGATCGGGAATAGAGTTTTCCAGTACTTCCAAATCAATATTGAAACTTTGCTGCTCATATTCATTCAGAAATATGGTGATAGTACCAGAATATTTACCGGGCATAGCATTCTTTGGTATGTTGAAAGTAAACCAAACAGGCTGAGCACGATAAGCCGGCACATCCACATACTCCATTTCCACCAAAGGATCTCCTACAACATCCGGTGACATAAACCCGGAAACCTCTTCACCCGCAACATCTTCATACCTGGCAGACCAGATATATTCACTTCGGCTTCTTTGCACCGGAACATACCTGACATATCTGACCTGAATATTATTAGCTTCTATAATATCCCCCTGTTTCGATTTCAGTTCACTTACTTGCGAATACACATTTGTCAAGTCCTCTCTGGCTGCCATTGCCAATTGTGCCGACACCTGTTCATTGCGAATTCCTACCAGATTCAGATTATCCTTGGTCTCCAACTGATTAACGGCAAATTTTTTAAGAGATGGGTTTGATTTTATTTCATTTTCAGTGAAAACCCTTGGAAACCTTGGAACACGGATCAATGATGACAGTTGAAAATTTCCAGTAGGAATCCATACATTTAATCCTGAATCAGGCAGTGCATCATCAACCACAACATTGAGCCATTCGGGTACAACTTCAATGTTGTCAAGTACATTGGAATACTGTTTTTCATCTGAGTTTTGAGCTTTTTTATCTTTTTTGCACGTAGCAAACACAATAATCAGGGTAAGGAAAAAACCAGCAATAGAAAATTTGAAATACATAACCGAATAATGACTTAGAATTTTATCAGGTTCTATTCATGAAATGGATAATACCAGAGAACCTTATAAATTTCAAAATTACATCATGGTCTTCATGAAAAGGTTTGTATTTCAATCACCAACAGGGGGTAATTTCAGTAATCTTAATTACGCTTGATATTTATACTATAGGCGAGAGAAGCAATCGCCTAATTTCATCTTACTATAGTAAGTAAATAGTTTATCTGAATACTTCAAATCCTATCTAACCAGAAGGGCAAACCAGGTTTTCGTTAAGAAAAGAAGGTGTTGACGTTCCTTGATAAACTTTTCTCTGACCGAATCCGAAACCTCATTAACCTTAATGAATATTTCAACTCATTCTTTTAAGTTGTATAGGCCGATAAATCCCTTAAGCCCCTATGGATTTTTTGGATTTCCTTCAAACTCTTTCTTACTTCTGAGCCTTAATTTGTTCAAGAATCGCATCTACTTTCTTCTGTAGATTATCCAGTTTCTGTTGAGTATGTTCATGCTCATCATGAACAAAATCTTTCATATTTTGCTCTTCTTCCATGTTATCCTGATGATGCATTTCATTCATTGTGTTGACTACTATAGCAATGAAGATATTTAAAGTGGTATAAGTGGCTATCAAAATAAAAGGAACAAAAAACAGGTACGCATAGGGCATGGTTTGCATCATCGGTCTGGCAATACCGGACGACCAGCTTTCCAATGTCATAATTTGGAAAAGTGTGAACATTGAACTTCCCAGGTCACCAAAAAGCTCCGGGAATTCATTGCCATAGAGATTGGTTCCCAAAACGGCAAAAATGTAGAACACCACCATGAGCAGCAGTGATATCCAACCTATACTGGGTATGGACTTCAATAGTGCCTCAATGATCAACCTTAGTTTAGGAACATTATTAATCAAACGAAGTGTCCTAAGTATCCTTAGAGTCCGGAACACAGAAAATGGTCCCGCCGCAGGAACTATTGAAATGGCAACTATCAAGAAGTCAAAAACATTCCATGAATTGGTGAAAAATTTTAACCCAAAGGCATACATTCTCAAAACCAGTTCAATAATGAAAATACCCAGAATAATATCATCCAATCGTTCGAAAAAGTGTCCATAACTTTTCATCCAGGATGAAGAAGTCTCCATTCCAATGGTGATACTATTCAATACTATAAGAGAGATGATAAAATTGTGGAAACGATTTCCTTCCAGAAAATTTCCCAGCCTTTCACGGTGGTTCGGCATTTGCGGTATTTCGGTTGATCTATAATTCTTTCATCCCAAAATTAAGGCATACTTTGCAAACAGAAATTAATTTTCAATCAATATCTTGATTAATTTTAGTATCTATCTGCAAAGAAACAGGAAAACACCTATAAATGGTTGTCAACTAAAAGAACAACCTCTTACTCATGCACCCATTTCGATTTCCATGGGTCATTGGTTTCAGTTTGAAATGATTTCAATTTGGCTTTCATACTTTCCAACACCTCCCATGAGTTTTTATCGTTGGCCAAATTGGTTACTTCGTCAGGATCATTTTTCAAATTGTACAATTCGAATTGATCCCTAAAGGAATAAGCATCGACAGTCCTCTTGCCATAAAGCTGATCCTTAGATTTTAAAGTTGCCTGCCAGGTGGCAGACTTCCATAAGTCCGATGCATGTGGATACGGCAACTGATAAGCCACATTCCAAATCAATTTATAGTCACCGGAAATCAACGATTTCATAGGGTAATACATAGTGATTTCATGAAAAGTGTGGGACAAAAATGCTTCATTGTCAACCACAGGCTTCCCTTGCAAAATATCAACCAGAGAACTGCCATGAAAGCCATCTACATACATAGGGTTTCTTCCTCCGTTACTGTGCTTGGCAAATAAATCAGCTATATATTGTTGAGCTGGTTGCAATGCACCTCCAAGATCCAGAAGTGTAGGAGTGAGGTCTGCCCAGGTAATACTCTGCTCTCGCACAGTTCCTTTTTGAGTACCTTTTGCAGTCTTGATAATACATGGCAGTCTTGTCCCGGGCTGATATAGATTGGTCTTAGCTCCGGGAAATGCAATCCCATTATCAGAAATATATACCACCACAGTATTGTCCCATTTTCCACTTTCCTTCAGGTGTTTAATGACCTGGCCCACTCCCTGATCCATTCTGGATACTGATTCATAATATTCCACCAATTCTGCTCTGGTTTCCGGTCGATCAGGTAAATAAGATGGCACTATCACATCTTCAGGAGAAACTCTAAATTTCTTGATCCCCGGATAGCCTTCAGGTTTATTGCCAAATGCATCGGGTTTTAATGAATTGGCCTCCACAGTTCCTCCACCTCTATGAGGATCATTGGTGCAATAGTAAAGAAAAAACGGACTGGTGTCTTTACTATGAATAAACCCCTTTACACTATCAGCCATTGCCACACCATTTCTTCCGTTGGCTTCAAATACTTTCTGAAACTTATAAACTGACTCAGGACCTACGTGGTATTTCCCTACTCGTGCCGTTCTGTACCCACTGTATTCTTCCAAAAAAACAGGTAAAGACTTGACATGATCGTATGTACTAAAGTGGTTGTAAGAATGCTCATGTCCAAAATGTCCGGTAGCGTGATTGTACAAACCAGTGAGTATCACCGATCTGCTGGCACTACACGATGGCGTAGTACAATAGGCATTGATAAATCGTACTCCTTCGGAAGCCAGGTAATCAATATTGGGTGTTTGGATAGCAGTATTGCCATAGCATCCTGCATCCCGGGATCCATGATCGTCAGAAACTATGACCACTATGTTTGGCTTGCCGGGGATTTGATTTTCTTCAACAATGGTATTTTCTGTAGTAGATGTAGCACATGACCATCCTATCAAAACGACAAAAATCAATGCTATGAGGTTGAAATGTTTCATATATATCTTCGGTTTAATGTGCTTTAAGAATCCTTGAAGGATTCTTAAAGCTTACTGTTTTAACAGCTTCACCAATCTTTAAAAAGCTTAGTAAAGCGTGGATCGTGACTTTATAATAGTTTTACAATTTGACTACAATTGATTTCGAACCTTTCGCTTTAATAGATTGCACTGAAACAATGGTTTCAGCTTTACCCAAATCAGGTTCACTTACCACAATGGTATAATAGCCAGTCTCAAATACTCTGGCATCATAGCTCGACCCTTTGATTCTTAATGTATAAACTACTTCCCCTGACTTTTCATTCCTCACTTGTACCACTGGGTTCACTACACCTTCTACGTTAATAGTTGGAAGCCATGCTACCACTTTTCTATCGTAATTCTCTTCCATATTGATGGTCTTAGGCCATCCGGGATATTGACTGCCCGTGGCAGGATCGTTAGGATTTACGTACCTGGGCCAACATTCCATAGTGATGTTTCTGGATTTTTTAGACAACCTCAATATACCATAACCCGGCATACGATCATGCAATTCAGAAGGAAATACTCCTGTTTCTATTCCCGGATTGGTATGGGCAAATACAGTAACCCTGTTACCCAATCCATCCTTGTATTCTCCGGTGTACTCTTGCAATCCTTCTATGTGATTCACCGGATCCGTTAAAGGCATCCAGGCTCTCGGGTAAAAATTAGCTATAGACGGCACACAAAATGACCACCCGGCATCATTCTGATCATCAATACCATGATGAACAATAGTAGCCAAATGCTGGTCTCCTGCAAGCATAAAACCAAAACCTTTCCTGATGGCACTCAATGCTTTATTTCTACCTCTCTGTGGCCAACCATTGGAATCAAAATCCATAATTAAGTATTGCAGGTTTGGCCCATGGTGGGTTGCCATATTACCAAAAATGGTTTGTGACAATACCACTTTCATGTCCACACCTGACCAGTCTTGAGCCCAGTCGTCCAGAAAAGCCAATTGCCGATCTCCAAGTAATGTAGCCCCCTCTACATCAGCCATTTGTGGTGTGTAATTAGGATCAATTACATGGTCAGCCCTACCGGATTTTGTATCGGGAACCAGACCATTTGGCCCTGATTTAAATTTTCTATCCTCAATGATTGCAAAACTGATTCTGCCATATTTCATGTGGGTATAATATACCCCAATTCCCTGGCCAATAGGGGTGGGATCAAAAGCATCCGGCAAGTGGCTCACCTGAGTACGCTCTACCATTTGGACAAATTTTCCACCATGAACATAACCTCCCTTATCATCTTTATCTGTAATACGGCCTCCGGCACCCCAGACATTACCCTGATATACATCATGATCATCGGGCAGACAAATTGTGGGCAGGTCTTTCACAATGTCCCGATATGCCCAGCACCAGAGGTACCACTTATACATATAGTCCAATTCAATGTGTTTGATATCAGGACTGGTTGGATTGGCTCCTTCATACACCTGATCTCCACTGAAAAATAATAAGTCAGGTTTTTGCCTTGCCACATTTTGGACTACTTCATTGTGTGGAAACCAGATAAACCTGTCCCAATCAAAATAATTGGATTCCACTCCTCTCCTTACATTATGATTTCCTGTAAATCCAGCCACTACAATCTCTTCTTTGTTCACCGGGTCTTTTCTTACAATGCCCGAAAAATAGTATGGCTCGGGTTCGTTTATTTCCTGGTATTTTACACGGTAAGGCACATCTTCAGAAAAATCGAATCCTTCTACACGCATTAAAGCGGTATATCCGGGACTGATCACTTCGCCTTTAGCTACCTCTTTCCAGATATCCCCGGATTTAAATTCCAATATTACCTCTTGAGCATCCTTGCTGCCAATAGGCATTAATTGAGCATTCATTTTTAAGGTATTGTCTGTGAGAGTGTATTGAGTTGTAATGATTGGCCCTACATTTCTGCTTTTGTCAAATACAAACTTCTCTCCACTAACCTTCAGGTCATTAAACCAATACATGCCTCCATTTTCTCCCTTACCGGGATGAGAAACCAAAGCTACATTTCCAATAGCTTTTTCTTTTTCAATCACATACTCCAACTCCCCAACTCCTTCCACATCAACCAATATTTTATAGCCTTTTTCAACCCCACTTCCTTTAATTGTAAGTGTAAATTCCTTTGGAAGGTTTTCAAGAGTTTTTTCGATCAATACTCCGGTAGTATCACTTTCAAAATCCCTTATAAATAGTTTCTTATCGGCAGACACTCCAACAAACCAGCCCCCACCTTTTCCCGGACTGTGGTGAATCAAAGCTGCTGCTCTGTAATCTATCCCGGCACCTGCCCCGATAAGGAAACCGGTAGCAGCATCACTATTTACCTGCCCTTCATTCACCAATCCTGTTTTAACAGAAAGTGTGAAATCACCCGTCTCACTTTCCAACCTACCTTTCATCAAATGAACAGTTCTCATTGGTTTTTTTGCCCCGGATTCTATACATGTCAGTCTTCCATTTTTCACTTCCCAATCCTGTAGTCTGTTTGCCCAGAAGTCGCCCCCTGTCCAGGTTCGGTTTGTCACCTTTTCCCAACTATAATTGAATAAATTGGTATCGTTAGTGGTGGAGCATGATATTATAAATCCAAGGATGAACAAAAAAATGCAGATATTAAGCTTCATAAGTAAATGTTTAGTTTTAATAAGATTCAAACGATTTGCTTGTTTTCTAACTTAGGTAAATAAACGTCTGAATTACGGGTATAAATATATTCACAATTTAGCTCCTTTTATCCTTTTAAACCAAAATGTCTTTTTCTCGCATCAACAGAAATAATACAACACAAAGATTTTTTTTAATTTATGAGTAATAGCTCAAAACTCAACCTACTACTAATCTTGTTTATCGCATAGTAAATTTGAACCAGACAAAAAAGAGGTTGTTCAGTACAGCAATATACTGAATCAACCTCTTCTTAATTACAATATATTAAATGCTAATTTAAGTATCCGGGGTTTTCTACCAATTTTGGATTATCAGCCCTCTTTCCCAGGCCAAGGGCATAATAATAGTTTCTCTCTGTATGTGATCTTAATGTTCCCTTATCACCATCTGCAGTGGCTATTGTATAGGTATCCGCATCGTAATCGTACCTAAAGTGCATCCTATGACGCATTACACCGTCAAGTTCAGCTACAGCAATTCCACCTTCTCAAGTCCCAAAATACATGTGATTCAAAAGCCAATTCCACCCCTCTTTCCTGCCTTATTTTATCTTCCGTAATTTCTACTGAACTGGCTCTACCTCTCAAATCGTTCATCGTTATTTTCTATCTCACGATCTTTATATATTCCATTATTACTTCATTGGTGACATTTCAAGAACTCGCCAAAAAATAGCCTCCCTCAAAACTGCTTCGATACACTCTTAAATTTACTCATTGGTTTTCAGCTATCTGTGCTAACTTACTTAGAGATATTCTCCCATTCCCAGTATTAGACATGAACTATCTATTGTAACCTTCGTTTTGGGTTATTTTTTCACCACTTCTATTTATTTCTGAAGCAGGAATTGGCAAACGGTATAATTTATCATCCCAATTTCTTGGGTATTGATTTGCGATTGACCCAAAAGTAAAAGATAATGTACCAAACGCACCTCCTGGTTCATTTAATTGATGAGTAAGTACACTCCAATCCATGAATGATTCTACAATACCTTCAATTGGTTGACCAATAGTTTCAGAACCTATTTTCCATCTAAGAATATCAAAAAATCTATGATCTTCTAAGTGCAATTCAATTGCTCTTTCTTTTCTATAATCTTCAACTAATTGAACACCAGAACTTGTAAGGGCGGGCATACCAGATCTGGCTCTTACTTGATCCAAATAAATTTTAGCTTCAGCCTCTTGACCTAATGCAATTTTAATTTCAGCCATATTCAAATAAAACTCTGTTATTCTAAAAAATAACTGCATCTGAGGTACATCACTTGTTGTATTCCATCTTATGTTATTCCAATCTATAAATTTTAAAACATTATATCTTGTAATTGCATTTTTTCCAGGCCATCCAAATACTTTGTCAGCATATGTAAATCCATCTGATCCGAAATTCCAAGCCATTGAAAAACCAAAAGTTCTAACGCCTGTATTCCTATCCGGATAATTTGGATTTACAAAAGGTTCCGTATTCCAACTTACCCCTGTTGGGTCTGTAATACTTTCATAATTTTGTTGACGTCTAAATTGCACGGTTCCATCATCATACTTAAAATTAAATGGCCCAGAACCTGGATACATAATGGATGAATAAAATCTTGGGTCTCTATTTTCCCAAAACTTTTGGGGATCATATCCAGAACCTTCATCAGTTATCCTTTGACCATCTGCCATCTGAAACATATCTGCAAATTGTTGAGTCGGCATCATATGGTTCGATCCTAAACCACCAAAACTTGGCCACAACATAAAATTAATATCAGACTGATATATTCTTGATGTAGCATTATATGCCCTTGCGAAAATAATTTCATCTGATTGATAATTAGTTTTAAAAGGAATTTGTGTGTAATCAAGTGTCAACGATTTACCAGAATTCAACACAGCCATAGTTGCTGTTTCTGCTGCGGACCATTTTGACATGTCATTTCCCGGGTTGTTTAATGGGCTTGCCATGTACAAAAGCATTCTTGCTTTTAAGGCCTTTGCTGCAATAGGGGTTATTTTACCCATAACTTCAGGTGCTGATGCTAACTCTTCAATAGCCAAATTACTTTCAGAAACTACAAAATTTGCAACCTCGTCATACGTATTCCTGCCTATTTGTAAACTCTCCTCATCTGCGAAATCAAAAGAAGTAGTAACTAAAGGTACGCCACCATATAAACGGATTAAATCAAAATATAAATAGGCCCTTATGAACCGCATCTCTCCGTTCATAATTTTTATTTTGTCAGGATCAATTGTTGAACCTTCAATCTTTTCAAAATAAGAATTGATTGTAGCAATACTCGTATAATATGAACCCCATCCAGCGAAATTCTCAACATTGTCAGGTGATATATCACCATGAATATAATCGCGAAAGCCGTCCTGAAAGTTAATTGGATCAGGGTAATACCCTGAAATATTTCTACTCCAAAGCATAATATCAGTTATTCCATCGTATCCACCAAAAGCTGGATTTGTAAGTCGCCTTAAACTTTCATAGGTATTATATACCAATGATTGTGCTAGATTTTCATCGTTAAATACCACATCTTCTGAAAATCTATCAGTAGGTGTTATGTCTAAAAGTGTATCCTTTTCACAAGAAGTATTTAGTATACAAATACATATTGTGATTAATGACACAAACATTAAAAACGATTTGTTTTTTATTTTTTCCATCATGGTTTTATTTAAAATGTTATATCTACTCCTAAATTATACGTACTCATCATAGGATAAGCTCCCAACACTGAACTCAATTCAGGATCGACAGCACCATATTTATCCATATTATTGAATACCATAAAGAAATTATCGGCTGAAGCATAAATTCTAAATTTAGAAATATGTGCCTTTGATAATAATTTATTGTCTGATATTGTATATCCTAGGTTCAAAGTTTTAAATCTAAACCAAGATTTGGTTTGCATATTGAAATCCGAGGCAATACCAATGCTGTTTTGACCACTTTTAGGTAACTCGGCATTTGGATTCTCTAGGTTAAAACTATTTTCAGCAACATATTGTAAATTATTACCATGTGTAATATTAAAATCATTACCAAATTGCCAAAAATCCCCATAACTACCATTAAAATACATAGCTAAATCAAAACCAGCATAGTTAGCAGTAAATTGAAAACCATATTTAAGCTCCGAGTTCAAATTCTTTCTATACCTATCATTTGAATTTATAATACCATCTCCATTCTTATCCTCGTATTTTAAAAACCCAGCTCTAGCTTGCGAATAAGTAGCCCCCTCCAGTGCCTCATCATCGGTTTTATATATACCTACAGCATGCAATAATAGAGGGGATCCTAATGCATGTCCAGTAAGATTTTGATAGGCTGCTACTTCAGGGTCAGCATTAGGTACCTCATCAAAAAATGTAATTTCATTTTTATTTGTAGCTACATTTCCAGCTATCTTATAACTAAACTTGTTGATTCTATTTCTAAAACCTAATTGTAATTCAAAACCTTGATTCTTCATTGTTCCTATGTTTTGATCTGGTAATATTATACCAGTATAATCGGGAACTGAAAAATTCTTTTTAGCTAAAATATTTTCTGTAAGTACTTTAAAATAATCAAACTCAAGAAATAATCTATTATCTAAAAAACTCATTTCCATACCTATATCCGATGATGTAGCGACTTCCCATGTGATATCGGGATTTGGAGACCCTAGTTCATTCAACCCTTGCGTATTTGCATTATCAATAACAGCACCGTTTGTAATACCATAAGCACTTAAAAATTGAAAAGGATTTACTCTATCATTCCCTAACTTGCCCCAAGAAGCTCTCAACTTTACTTGTGAAAAAATATTTTTGGGCATAAATTCTTCTTCGCTAATTAGCCAACCTGCACTAACACCAGGAAAATATCCCCATCTTTTTGATGGAGCAAAAATTGCTGAACCATCTGCTCTGAAATTAAAAGTTAATAAATACTTTTTCTTGTAATCGTAAGAAGCTCTACCAAAAAACGTTTGAGTTGCTACATTACTTGATGAACCATCATTCTTAAAGAAATCAGTATCTGCAACGCCTGCAAAAAGTTCTGGAATTGCGTATGTATTATATTCCGTTCTTCCTGCATACAAGTTGTTACTTTTAAAGGTCATATCCTGATAAGCAGCAAAAACCGTAACTGAATGCGCATTGTTAAACAAATGATCATAACCTATTTGAACATGAAGTGTATTTCTTACATTTTGATCAAAATAATCATGTACTCCATAAGTCCAAGTCCCAGCCAATATAGATGGTATTTTTTGAATCTCCCCCGTGATTAAATCTTTTCCAAAATAGTGGTATGGGGTGACAAGGTTCTTTCTAAATGTAGAAGTGTGTATCTTTGAGATAAATGTACTTACGTATAATCCACCAGTATTCGGAATAAGGTATTTCAAATTAACTTTACCGTTATATATCTTTGTGTCCCATTTTTGAAAACCTTCACTTAATGATACTGCCACCGGAGACCAGTAAGCATCTCCATTTGTAGGTAAATTTATATCATCATCAATAAATGCTTCAAATGTAGGATTCATATTTGAAGCTAAATCTAAACCAGCACTTGTACCATAAGTGTTTACTCGTGAAGTCTTCGATCTAAAAGAGAGATCCAAACCCATTTCCAATCCTTCAAATAAATTAAAATCCAAATTAGTCCTGATGTTATTCTGATCGTTTTTAAATTTATCATCATTTACAAGAGCAGAATTTTGGTTTGCTGTACTTGCACTAACAAAATATTTAACTTCTTCTGTTCCTCCGGAAATTGTAATATCATATTTTCCCTGATATATAGGTAAGTCTAAATAGGATTTCATCCAATTGGTACTGGTTTTTCTTCCGGAAGTAAACTCGGCAATATCATCATCCGAGTATGTTGGTGAAAGCCCATCTAACACTTCTTTATCATTTAATGCCTTCATAAAAGAAAGTGCATCTGCTAATTTAGGCAATCTCGTTGGAGACTGAAAAGAGCTTGAAGTTGTAATCCGTACCTTAGTTTTACTAAGCTCCCCTCTTTTAGTTGTTACTACAATAACACCTCCAGATGCTTGCATTCCATATATAGCTGCTGAAGCATCTTTCAATACTGAAATAGAAGCGATATCATTTGGATTGAGCCTATTCAGCCCTTCAAAATCTGCACTTGCCACTCCATCAATTACTATTAAT
This sequence comes from Reichenbachiella sp. MALMAid0571, assembly GCF_040151475.1. Classification (NCBI taxonomy): domain Bacteria; kingdom Pseudomonadati; phylum Bacteroidota; class Cytophagia; order Cytophagales; family Reichenbachiellaceae; genus Reichenbachiella; species Reichenbachiella sp. MALMAid0571. Next base: position 62,001 of record NZ_JBDKWG010000153.1, read on the forward strand.
GCTGCATTGTCTCTAAAAGTATTTGAACCCCTAATATTAATTACAGGATTACTAAAACCTGGTGAAGCAGCTGTTTGTACTATATTTAGCCCTGGTAAAAGACCTTGTAATGAGTTAGTCAAATTAACAGATGGTGTTTTAGTAGCCATACTGCCCTCGATTTGGACAATGGCACTGGTAAGCTCGGTTTTTTTCTGGGTACCATAACCCACCACCACGATATCCTCCAGTTGTTGTGCATCCAGTTCCATCTGTACATCGACCACCGATTGGTTATTGACCAGGATTTCGCTGGTTTTGTAGCCAACGAACGACACTGTGATCAGCGATTGCTCTGATACGGTCAGTTTGTAATTTCCATCCAGGTCTGTAGTGGTTCCAGTCGTAGTGCCTTTTGCAACAACAGATGCACCTGGCAGGCCATCACCGTTTTCATCGGTAATTTTACCGGAGATTTCCACATCGGCTAAAACATCGATAAACTCTTCTAAAAATGATCCTTCGGAATCATTTTTATTTACCTGTATGGTTTCATCCACACGTTTAAAACTCAAACCTGTGTTTTTCGAGATATACCTTAGCAGGTTGGCTAGGGATTCTTGCTCGAATGAAGCGCTGATCCTTTTATTTTTTTCGATGATGCTCCTTTTATAAGCAAAAGAAAAAGATGTCTTGCCTTCAATCGTGGTGAATACATCCTTGATAGATGCCTCTTTCATTTCCAGTGTCAGGTATATGTTTTCAATGCTCTGGTTCTTTTGAGCATCTACTTCACTTGCAAGTAAGAAGGTAAAAGTGAGGCACTGTACTAAAAATCCAATAATAGCAAACTGTGACATAAGGAGTAGTTGCCGTATAAATTTAAATTTCATATTTTTACATGATTTGGTGAATAGTTTATTTCATCAAAGACCTTTTGTGATTGGTAGTATTTCTTTGTCCGCCAAGATTTTGGATATACTTCATCACATTCGAACTTATCGCCAGTTGTCTTCGGATGACTGGCTTTTTTTGAGTATTATCTTTTCAATTGATCCCTCCTTTCTTTTTTAATAAATTAATCCGAACTGTTTTATTGTCAATCTCAAAATCAAACCCGTAGGAAAAGCTTACCGCTTCCAATACCGTTTCAAGACTTTTGTTTTTATACTTTCCTCTGTAATCCTTTCTTTCAATAAATTTTTTATTCTTCCATAGGTCATTGTCTATAACAAAATCAACCCCATACCACCTTTCTAAGGTCACCATGAGTTGTTCGAAGTTTACATCTTCAAAATAGAGGGTTTTATCAGTCCATGCCAGTACCTTTTCAGGATCAAAATTTGACTTTAAAATAGTCTTTTCAGCCTTTCGATACGACACCATATCATTGGGTAAAAGAGCTATAATATTTTGAGATGGGGATGAATTATTGGTCAGTGACACTTTTCCAGAAACCAGTGCAACTTCTATCTCATTTTCACCTTTATAGGCTCTGATATTGAATGAAGTTCCCAGCACGGTTGTATTGATATTTTCTGTATTGACAGTAAAAAGCCTAAGCGTATCTCTTTTGATATCAAAAAAAGCTTCACCCTCTAATATCAATTTTCTGGTATTGCTTTTCTGATCTTCATAATATTCAATGGTAGAGCCTGCATTCATCATCACTTGAGAGCCATCCGGAAGGTACACTGTAGTTTTTTGCCCCATAGGTGTGGACTTGGTGAACTGATTGGCTTTTGCCAATTTTATTTCTACCTCCGGATCATTTACTATTTCAGTTAAAATAAAAACAGTACCAATCAAAAGTGCAATTACAGCTGCCACCTTCCACAATTTCCAATTTGAATTCTTTTTAATACTGAATTCTTTTGGTTTATGATTTTCATCAATACTGGACTGTAGTTTTTGCCATACTGATGCTATGCGCTCATCCGGCTCAACCCCAATACTATCATTTCGAAGCATCAAAACAATCTGTTTGGCTTCTTCCATAGCTTCAACTTTATCTGGATTGTTCTGACGATAACGCTTCCATTTCTCCAGTGTCTCTGCATCAGGATCAATGACCAACTTGCAGAAACTGTCATCATACATGAACTCCTCTACATTCTCTTTTGACTTTGCCATAAGAAATTTTAGTGCTTTTTGATATTCTTTATTAGTGCTTTTTGATATTCTTTAAATAAGTAATGGAAGGATTCTGAAAACAGTACTCACTTTTTCATACTTTTTTTAAAAAAAAGTTGAGAACTACAGGACAAACGCATTTAAAAATTCCTACTATCCCCAGACTCCTGCCTGCCGAGGCAGGCAAGTGTTCTGGAGTCTGTTAGAGTTGACTGTAATTTCAAGGGATACCGCAACGAGTGCGGTAAGGTGGTTTTGTTTTTAAATGCGGTTGCCCTGTTGAGAACCAGGTTCTAATAGTCTGAACAAGTAAAAGATTACCACTTACCAGGGCATGCTGATATCGTGCTGTTGGAGGTATTTTCTGATTTTGGTAATGGTTCGAAACAATACATTTTTAACCGATTGATGCTCCATGTCGAGTAAATCAGCGATTTCACGATTTTTCAGTCCTGCATAAAATTTCAGATGTATAATCTCTCTTTGATTGTCATTGAGTTGTAACAAAAGGCTTTCTACCAGAGACTGGCGTTCCTTATCGGTTTGTTTGTCGATAATTTGATTTTCAACAGACCTGGCAAAGCCACTGACGTGACTTTCCTCATGTGAAATATAATCCTTTTTCTTTCGAAGCGATTCGGTTATCTTCCTTCTCAGAATTTTAAAAAGGTAAAATTTGATGGAATCAGTTGATCCGAGTCTTTCACGTTTTTTCCATAGTTCAAAAAAAAGATCGTGAATACAATCTTCCACCATCTGATGATCCTCAGATATTTTTCTTCCATAGAGCATCAACAATTTGGCATAGCGGAAATACATATAAGAAAGTGCTGACCTGTCGCCAGCCTTAAAGTCCTCCCAAATGGAAGCATCATCCTTATTTGTATAGTTGGAAGAAAACATGTGATAGCTTATCCTTTGCTCGATTCAAAACTAGATTGCCTGAATTTCACAAATATATGCAAACTTGGATATTGCGATCAATAAAGACAAGATCGCTACAGGGCAAACGCATTTAAAAAATCCTACTATCCCCAGAACACTCGCCTGCCGAGGCAGGCGAGTGTTCTGGGGTCTGTTAGAGTTAACTGTAATTTTATTAGATACCGCAACGAGCGCAGTAAGGTGGTTTTTGTTTTTAAGTGCGTTTGCCCTGAAGATCACCAATGCGATTCCCAAAATATCAGAAGTAGCGGAAACAAGAAGGCGTTGATCAGGCTTTTCTTGATGTACCGGGAGGTATTCTTTTACACAAAAGAGTGATCAGTTCTCAACAAAAACACCATTCAGCATCACCTTTTTAACACTGGCTATAGATTTGATATCTTCCAAAGGGTTTTCAGCTAATAAAATCAAATCTGCCAGTTTTCCTTTTTCAATACTTCCAAGCCTCTTATCCACTCTGAAAAACCGGGCATTTTCCATGGTAGCTGATACAATGATTTCCATATTGCTTAGCCCTGCCTCTTTCAGCAATTCCAATTCCCTATAATAAGCATATCCATCCTCTGCGTAAGGCACCCATGTATGTGAACCGACCACTATTTTAACCCCACGCTTTTTTGCCACACCGACGAACTTTACCATATTGGCAAACCCATTCACTTCTACACTATCGCCCTTGTCAAATTGCTTTTCAAACACCGCCAATGTAGGACTGAGAAAAGTCTTTTGATCTGCCAGCAATTGCATCAGTGGTTCAACCGCACTGTTCTTTTCCAAATTTAAAGAATTCCACACTTCGTATCTGCCTCGCTCCCTCGCCTCATTATCTGACGCTATCAACTGCTTGTACTTTTCAGTTTCCCGCATAGGCAAAAGCACAGTTCCAAATGAAGTCACATGCTCGATTCCATCCATACCTGCTAATATTGCATCAGCAGCATTTGTTGTTTCCAAGTGACCAGTAACAGGAATTCCTCTGTTGTGAGCAGCATCGCAAATAGACTTTATCATACCAATGGATAAGCCGTAATAAACTTTAATAGCCGTTGCACCATTATCCGCAAACCGATTGACAGCCAATTCACCTTCCAAGGCATCCTTGATTAAATAACTATTATCGGGATGGGCAGGTGGGTAAGTATCAATATGTGGCCCGGTAAGAAATAATCTTGGAATGTCTTTTTTTGTATTTCGAACCGGATCGTAATAATTCATCCAGGCACCCGGATCTCTAACTGAAGTCACCCCTCTTTTCAGATATTCTAATGCCATCAAAGTATCGTACCCATTGTGGTAATGAGCATCGATCAATCCCGGCATGAGTGTCATTCCTTTAGCATCCAAAACTTTCATGCCTGATGGAATATCGTTTTGTCCTTGCACCCCAACAAACTCGATGGTATTTCCATTTACGATTACCAATGAATTAGAAACCGGATCCCCTCCATTGCCATCTATCAGCATAGCTCCTACAATGGCGATACTTTCACTACCCTTTTTGATCTCTCCTTTGTTGGTAGCATAAATGACCTTAACATTCTGATCGGGAACAACTGATATAGATGATTCTTCAATCCGATCAGAACAAGATGCAAATATGGCTAAAGAAAAAAGTACAAGTAACTTCAATCGTGTCGCTTTCATTTTATTGATTATTTATTGCTTGAGTTTCTGTATGGTTTCAGTTTTACTTAATATACTGCTTTTTGTCAAGTAAGTACGTATGATACTTTAATTACTCTGGCTTATTAGCTGGCAGCCATTCCAGTTTCGCTATTCTGATACCATCCAAAGTTGGGTTTAAGGCAGCTATAAAATACTCTCCCTGAAAAGTAATTATTTCTGGTGCAGCAATTGGAAGTTCTCCTACCAAATAGTTGTCATTGCCCACTCCAAAATCAAATGGATTGAGGGATGCATATTGAGAATTCAGGTTTTTCTCTCCATAAACATGGTTTCTAAATAAGTAATAATACCCATCCTTTTTTAATACGAAAGGGCATTCGGCATCTCCCCCAAACCACGGCCCTTTACCTGCTTGTGATCCTCCCGCTGAAACAACAACAGGCTCACTCCAATTTTTGAGATCGGCTGAGGTACGGCAAAAAATGGCAGTTATGTATCTTTTCTTTACCTCTTGCCCATTTTCCTTCACAACTTTTTCTTCATTGGTGTGCCCTGTATAATAACAATAGAATAGTCCATTTTCGACAAAAACCATAGCATCCCGTGTATTGTAGTATGGGCCTGAGAAAATATCCGGTTCAGGATCATTCACTCTTGTAAAGTTCTTACCGTCCTGACTAGTCGCAAGACAAATCCTGTTCCAATCCCCGTAAAACATATAATAGACACCATCCTTTTGAATCACATAAGGAGCTTGTAACCCTCCCGATGTTTCTCCTAATGTAGTATCAGCCTCCATTGCTATGCCCATAGGTTTCCAATTTTTATCGGTAAGTTTTTTACCCTCCCAACGATAAAACACCCTTTCTTTGGTTCCTGCTTTAGTATGCCTTATACATGACCATATCTGCCAGGTACCATCGGCTGCCTGCCATATTCCAAAGTCCACCGGTTGCTGTTTTTTTGTGGTATAATCTCCCAAATCGGGATTTCCGGCTACCTGCCACCATTCTCCGCCTATCGTTGGTTTGAGTTGAGCATTACTATTCTGGCAATAGAAAAAAACGATACAGCAGTACAATACAATTCTTAATTTCATATTCTTTAAAAAATAATTTAATACCTCACTTAACTTATAGTCAGCACCTTGCTGATTGAAAAAATCACATACTCTTTTTTTATTTCTCATTTATCTCAAATATTGTTGATACTTCATTATTTAAAACAGCCATTACAAATCGCTTGCTTCCCGATTTTATGGTTTTAAGTTTTTTCACATCTCCTAACAAGAAAAAGCCACTTTTTTCTGGTGAAATTGGCTTGAAATCACCCTTTCCATTTCCTTCCAAATACAGCCCAACTCCGGCATCATTTCTTGTGGTTTCTACCTCAGTAGGATAAAGGTTTCCCGCAATTACCAAATCTAAGTTTCCGTCTTGGTTAAAGTCTTCCACAAGAATATCGTTGACACTGGAAACCTGAGCCTCTACGGGTAATTGCCTCATTAGAAACTTTCCTTTGCCTTGATTTTCCAGAATCACACTTGCAAAAGTCTTTGCTTTATAGTGAAGGGCAGATGCCAGGTTTGTTTTTCCATAAACATCCATTAAAGTAGCTTCAGCAAACACATTATAGCTTTGAAAGCGACTGGCGATTATGGGTATTTGCTCCGATGAGCATGACCTTCCCCTGAGTGGAAATTGCTTGCCAAAATTGTAGTAACTCAATACTATATCGTTGCTCCCATTTTGATCAAAATCATCATAATGTACTTCAAATGGCTCTTGAATCGAAGCTTTGTATTTGTGGTTGAGCCCCAAATTACCAACCACTAAATCCTGATCGCCATCGCCATCTATATCTTCCGCTTCTATACTAAACCACCACCCTTCTGAATTTGATATGCCCATTTGATCGGTGATATTCTGAAATCCTTTTCCTGTGTTTTTTATAAACGTGATGGGCATCCACTCACCCAAAAGCATCAAATCCGTGAGTCCATCCTGATCAAAATCTATCCAGGTTGCATCAGTCACTAAGCCAATATTTAGTAAATCTTTGGCAATGGTATTGGTCACATCTGTAAACACTCCTCCATTGTTGTTTAATATCCTGCTTGATGCAGGTGAAGGATAATTCCAGGGCGTATGCCTGCCTCCGATGAAGATATCTAAATCCCCATCCGCATCATAATCGAATGGACGTACACACGAACCGCTCTCAGTGAATTTTGGAATGGATACATTGCTGTAAGTGAACCCACCTTTTCCATCATTGATATATAGCCTGTCCTGATAATTAGAACTGTTTTCCGGCCATTCATTGCCACCACTTACCACATACAAATCCTGATCACCGTCATTGTCGGAATCAAAAAAAACGGCATCTATATCTTCAAACTCTTTAGAAAACAACCATGTATTGCTTGATGTTTGATCGAAAGCACCCTGTTTGTTTTGTAAATACAAAGTTGGCAACTGTCCTGAAGCCCCACCGATAAAGACATCTTCCAAACCATCAGCATTTACATCCGCAACGGCCAATGCCGGGCCAAACTGAGATAACTTATGTGGAAGTAATACTTGCTTTTCAAAATCGTCAAAATGATTTTCCATATGCTCATGGGTGATCTGATCGTTCTTAGAAAAGAGTGGATTGTAAGCCGATTTATCAGCCTCTATATCCTTTGCTTCATTTATATCAATTGAGATCAGCTGATTCGGAGTTACGTTTTTCAGTAGTGAACCCTGAGCGTTTGGCCATACTATTTTAACACTGTCGATTATGGAATTACTGACTAGTCCAAAATGTGCTACCTGCTCACTGGTGGAATACATGCCCCGTACAGAAGTGAACTCATATAGTTGCTTACTATTTTGTTGAAACAACTCAACCCTGGCACCCAATATCGGCTGATTATTCTTATTATCGGTCAGCTTTACCCTGAGGTATCCACCTGAAGAGATTTCATTTGCGTTGTTTCGATATATGTACGTTACATCGTTCACATTGCTCACTACCAAATCCAGATCACCGTCATTATCTAAATCGCCATAAGCACAACCGGCTGAAAAAGTCTTCTGGTTCAATCCCCAAAGTTCTGACACTTTTTCAAAAACATGCCCATTCATGTTTTTATAAGCGTAATTAGGCATTTTGACAGAAGGAATATGACTGAGCGTTTTTTCTAAATCCAATATATCCCAAATACTCACTTCACCTGCATCTGGATTATTTTGTATGAAGTCTTGCACTACTTGGCTTACATACTTAGAAACAGCTTTGTCCGAATCTGTATTTCGGATGTCACGCATGAGGCCGTTGGTGACATAAATGTCTTTGTATCCGTCATTGTCAAAATCAGCAAGCACATTTGACCAACTCCAATCAGTACTGGATACTCCGGCCATTTGGGCTATATCACTAAATTGGGGTTGTCCATCGAAACTCCCCAGATTCAATTGCAGGGTATTGAACATGTATTGATAATGCCCTCCGTTTTCTACTATGTCATTAAATGACTTTGGATTCATTCCACTCATGTTCGACTTAAGTCGGTAATTGTCTTCTGCCACCATGTCAACGACCATAATGTCAAGGTTGCCGTCATTATTGATATCCGCAGCATCTACTCCCATACTGTAGTAAGAAATATGGCGCATGGACTCATCTATTACATTCGTAAATGTGTTGTCACCATTGTTGATGTATATGCAATCCGGCGCTTCAAAGTCATTGCTGATGTATATATCCTGCCATCCATCATTGTTGGAATCAAAAATGGAAACACTATTGGCAAATCCAGACTTTAACAACCCTGCATCTGAAGTGACATCTTCAAAAGTTTCGTCTCCGTTGTTGCGGTAGAGCCTTGGAGAATATTTTTTCTGTTTCAGGTCTATGTCGTACAAATCAGAAAAATTCCCTGGATTTGGAGGTTGATTAAGTAAGAAGATATCTAAAAACCCATCTTTATCATAATCCAGAAAAGCAGCATGCCTTGTTCTGGCACTATCATCTAATCCATAATCGGCAGCAAATTCTTTAAATGAAACCTTGCGATTAGGATTGTTTTTGGTGGTATTGATATATAACTTGTTTCTGCGTAATTCGGGTTGGTTGTCATAAAGCTCCCGTGTGACATAGACATCCTGCCAACCATCATTGTTAACATCCCCAACGACCACTCCTGAAGACCAGCCTCCATTGTCTTCTATTCCTGACGAATTGGTTACATCAACGAATTGCATTTGTCCCTCATTGATATAAAGACGGTCGCTCACCAGGTTTCCCGCAAAGAAAATATCCAATAAGCCGTCATTGTTAAAATCGCCTAGCCCCACACCTGCCCCACCATAATAATTTGAATAAATCAAGATGTTGTGTTCTTTGGTGTCAACTATTTTGTTGTTGAAATCAACTCCTGTTTGAGATGGATTGAGTAAGCTGAACAATTCCGTTGTAGTCTGAGCAGAAAGATTCATAGCAACTAAAATTACGAGAATGGCAATCATAATCACTCTGGTAAATTGGTTATATGTATCAGCAGTATTGTTCAACTTGATTTCTTTATTTTGAAACCGTCAAAACTATCTTTCCCCACTTGACCTCCCTTTCTATTGGGTCAAACACTTTGGTCTCATACCTGGCCAGCAATTCGATTTTGTGGTTAACAGGACAATCTTCAGCTATTTTAATTATCGAACTCAGGGTAATACCATCATCCCACTTAGCAGGTGTCATTTCATCATGAAGCCTTTCGGATAAATGATCCACGTAAGGATCATCAGTAAAAACCTGAGTCCTGTGACCATTGGTATAAACCATTATTTCTTCTCCCGGTGCAACTTTCCCATCGCCATTTCCAGTACCATATGCAGCATCATTCACTACTACTCCATCATCAATCGACACACTATTAAAGTCAGGAACATCAAAAAATACTGGAATTATGAATTCTTCTTCAGAAATATAAGAGTCGTATTCAATGGATAATAAAAACCTTATAGAAGCAGGTGACCCATCAGTAGGAGGAGTCTTATTTGCTGATATTGCGAACGGGTCTGAGTGGAACATCCTTTCTCCTTTTTTTGGTAAAAACTCTATTACGCCATTTTCAATTGACACAGATTTATCCTTAGTGCTAAGTGTGAGTTTTATATTGGTCTCTGCATTGACCATTTCACCCAGATTACCAATCTTTAGCGATATCTTGTTTTCCTTTCCAATCCTAAGGAGTTTTTGGTTTTCGTTTATTTGATAATCCAGAAACGTCAATTTTGGAGCGTCTCCTTTTTTATAAATTCCAACTTCATACCCATCGCCCGGCAAGTGAAATTGCAATCTTCCATCTCCATCACTAGCCTGTAAATAGGTCTCCATTGAACCATCCTTTTTATTGTATTTGGCTATTGTATATTCAGCCTTTGGTTTGTAGATACCAGCAGTGTTGATGCTCGTCTGACAACTTCCAATTGGAGGGCCAAGCGGAAGCCATTTTTGTGTATAAAAACCAAAACCTTGTTGAGAAACATTTTTCAGGTATAAAAAGCCGGGTTTCTTTTTATCACTTTTAATAGAATAATCCCAAACATCAAAATCTGAATACAGGTCATAATGAGACCATTTTTCCTTCCTTGGCATAGGATCTCTAAAAGCATCTGTCACAAATTTCATTGCCATTTCGAAAACCCGGGTTTCCCCCGGATCGTCTATTTTATGACCTCCATCAAACTCCCAGTATTGATAGTTAAGATCATTCTCCCAAAGTGCACCATTGTGTACCTCTCTGTTGAGGGGACTGATTTCCCCTTTAGAACTGTTGTGAAACCTTAGCTGAACATCCTTCAGGTTAGTGAAGGTGTATCGTAAGGGGTAAAGTGTATGATTATCAGGATGGCCAATAAAAAATTCAGGGCTTCCGGTCAGGTTAACAGCTGCACTAACCTTATCGGGATATTTTCCAGAAAGAAAAAAGGACATATATCCTCCCATGCTAAAGCCAATTATCCCTCTTGAATTTCGATCTGTTTTTGTACGGTAAGTATTGTCAATATGATCAACCAATTCTAGAAAATAGTCTTTCATTTGAGCCTCAAAACGGACTTCATGGTGATTGCCTACATTGTAAGGTCGTGGCTCTCCTTCTTCCATGTTGCCATCCCACATTACCAGTATCACCTGATATTTATCTACCAAATCCTTTATCATTTCGTATTCCAGATTGGCACTACCGTCAACGGACTTGAAGTTTCTACCTCCCCATCCATGAAAAAAATAAACAACAGGGTAAGCACTGCCCGAGGTATTATAACCTTCGGGAAGGTATAAAGTGTAATTTTTTTCTTTCTTAAATGCCTGACTGAAATGACTATGAAAAGAAAATGAACTCTTCTGCTGCTGACAACCAGATAAGATATACAACAGTGCAGCCATAATTGTCAATCGACCTGCTGTTTTATTGAAAAGAAATAAATGCATCTCTAACGTGTTTTTAAATACTTTATCTAACAATAAATTTCCTTGTCTTTTGATCACTATCGACCATAAGTCGTACAATGTAAAATCCATTTCTTTCTTTCCCTTTTGAATCTTTGTAGCCGTTCCACGCCACTTTGTATTCTCCCTTTTTCTTTTCCGTTTGATTATAATTCCAAACGCTTTGACCTGTCATAGTGAATACTTCTAATTCAAAATCAGAAGCACGATCTAGTGTGATTTTAAAATACAATTCATTCATATTTGTAGAATCAACCGCCAAGTCAAACCAGCTGTTTTCACTGTCCTTTTTTTCAACAGAAGTTAGTAAATTTTCTCTATAGTGATCGATAACAGCCATTCCTAAAGGTTCATCCCATTGCTGCTGCATGATATCATCTTTGGCTCTCCAGTATCCTTTTTGGGTGTCTTTTGTCACTGCATCGGCTAGTGGCACTATATCACAATCAAACAAACCCGAAAGGCCATAAGTCTTGTAAAGCCCACTTTGCGCTTCTATGCGAGAACTGGATTGGCTTTCTGTACTTCCTATGGTCGATAGTTCCTTATAAATACTATTGCGCATTTTATAATCGTCTTTAGCAGCCCAGTATGCTGCCGACATAGATTCTCTATGCCAGTACAAACCCCATCTGTCTTTATTATGCTTTCCTGCTTTCCACCAATCTATGATTGCCTTTTCAATGCCAGGATGAGGATTATCCTGTAGGTAAAGGCCATACCCAAAAAACCAGGTGTTGTCTCTCCATTCATCTCCGGGATTGGCTGTCCTATCTAGGGCAGAAGCATAAAAAGAATCTGCTTCTGTGACAGCCTCTTCATATCCCGGAATACCACCGATGAGTTTTAACCCGACAAAGGCACCACCTTTTATCTGATCGACATCCTTGTTTCCCCATTCATTCCATGCATACCGAATATCATTAATCACCTCATAGGTTCGCCAGTCTCCAGTCATATTCCAGTGTAAATAATGACCCAGCCAATTGGTACCATATCCATCCCAGGCCACTCCTCCATTTCTGTCATTCTCATCAGCAGGTGTCACTCCCCAATAAGCTGAATGCCTCCGCCCAAACCCTACAAAACGACTGTCATTGCTGTTGTAATGTTTGATAAGTACATCTCTAACAAATTCCAGATGGGCTGATGCAGCCTTCCAATACCTGTATTCTCCTGTTCGTAGATATTGCATAAACAAGCGATAGCTGATCATGGTATTTCCCCGTCTCCATCCATCATAATCATCTGACCTGCTGGATATGCCCCAGGTACCCAATGGCCTGTCTTCCTTTTGGTATGCATACATAAACATCATATCACCATAATTTAACATCCCAAGCCACCCAAACTCTGTCATAGAACGTTCTATGAAAGTAGTTCCGGTTGCCAACAGCGCTTCCGTTTTGGGAAATTTATCATCGGAATGTGGCATAATCATTCCAGCAGCTTTGGTTTCCTTGTAACTATACCAATCAGGATTAACATAAGGCTGTAGTGGATCATTGACTAATGCCGCAAATTCTGAGCTTTTCAACTCATCGGCTTTACCTGAAAAATTATAAAATATGTCATGAGAAAAGCTGATTCCCTGCATGCCATAGTCCCATCCTGACGCTCTCAGATCAAGTACCTGATTGCCATGATCAGGCCACATCCAAGCAGTTAGAGACTTCCCATCTCCATTGTAAGAAAGTTCTTTGGGGTATTTATATGCCATATCTTTCATCACCATTGTTACTCCAAATTTCCCGGAATTGACCTCTATCCAACCATCCGTTTTTTGCGTTCCTTCTACGTTTTGTGTTCCAGCCTGAACTTTCCAATACAATGGAAAACTGTTGTGCTCCAAATGAAAAACATCCTCCGGTCCTGCATTGTATAAATAGGCATTATCAGCATTGCCTACTGTTACGTCCTTCGGTAATCCGGCTGCTTTGAATTTTGGTGCTGAAGTAAAATCAAGAGGAAGAGTCAGACCCATGCGACGAATGTTAGTGATTTGCGGGTTTCCCCTAAACATAAAATTGTGTTGAATCCGTAAAAATGATTTTCCATTATAGGCGTGTATCCATATCGAATAGTCATTATCGTCACCAGAAGACCCAATTCGTCCTTTCAATTTTATGACAGTACGAAGGGAACCGTGTTCAACTATTTCAGCAGTATATATTCCATCTCTAGCCCGTTTTCTTGTTTCTTCTCCTCCACCTTCAGGTCGTATCCATCGTGAACCACCTTTTACAGTGGGTTGTTCATTAATAACCGACCTGGAAGTACCCTCATTTAAATTACGAATAGAATAAGGAATAGTAGGCCGGTTTGGATTGTTGGCTTGTAAGTCGATAAAATGATCTTGTCCGCTATTGGCAGACACTATTTGCTCTCCTAGTTCGTATTTTCCGTTGTTGTTGAGATCCAGCCACATTTGATTAATAAAGCCAAATTTATTTTTACTCACTGAAAATTTTAATACTCCGGTATCAACAAAAATCTCATCATTCGATTCTATCAGTTCATTACCTTCTGACAAAGATTCTCCGGACATTATTATTGTGTCGCTACTCTTATTTTCAGGCTCAATATCTACCTGATAGTCAAGAAGTAGCCATTTTATTGATCCGTCGCTCCAACGGGAAAGCACACGTGATTGACTGGCTTTTTCTGCTAACCCAATGTCTTCTTTTTGAAACACACTGCCTTTAGCAAAAGGAACACCACCAGTGACTGGCCAAGATTTTCTGGCAATACCAGAATGATCCTCTACCTGTATTTTGAGTTGTGCCTTTAATTCATTGTTTAAAGCAAATACTATCAGCAAGAATTTTATAAGCCTCCAGGTTTGCCTATGTCTAACATCTAATTTGAGTGCCATACTTTTATAGTACATTTAGTCTTGAGAAACAGGTTTCCAATGTCAGTCAGAAATAGAAGATTGACATCAAAAAATTCCAGGCGATTCAGATATGGCCAATAGAAGCCTGCATCACTTTTTTTTAAAAGAGAAATCAGTACTCCTATTGGTATAGCATTTTAATTATTGCACATCCCACCAAACTCTGGTGGTGTGGGTATCTGGTCCCTGACGGCTTATCGCTTCCTTGAGGTTAGCCGCATTGGTAGCCGATTCACTAGGCAGGTAAACAAACCTTCTGGGAATCACTCCATCTGTTCTACTGGAAATGTACTCCGTTGGGGTTAATTCAGGAAACCCTGTCCTTCTCCAGTTGGCAAAAGCTTCAGGTAAATTAGTGAAATTTAGTGCCCAATATTGCGTCGCTATCATTTCCAAACCATCCGCAGCTATATATGGATGAGCTGTAAGATAATCATTAGCATCAGTCTCCGTTGCATATGTAGGAAGTCCCTGAAAAACATCATACATGGTCATTGCAGCTACCACTCCTTTGTTGTAATGTGTTGCTGCACTGCTACTCAGCCAGCCTCTTTGAGCCGCTTCCGCCTGTAGTAGCTCTACCTCGGGATATACCAACAACAGAGAAGGGGCAACCCTATTTGCCAATAACAAATTATTCCTTGAATAGGTATTTTGGATATCAACATCCTCGGTTACTCCTTCGTAATCTTTGATAGTAACAACGTCATAACCGCTAGGCATTCCGTTCTGATTTGCGGGATCCATATCAATTGGGCCATCTTTCGGACCAACCCCACCGCTGAAAATCATCAAACGCGGGTCATCATTACCTTTAAGCCAATCCACAAACGTCTTGCTTAACTTTTGTGAATCCTCCAACTCATAAGCGTCATAACGAGGGTTGCTATTTTCATCTGTTGGGCCTGCTGTATGAATAATCATGGCATTATCATCATTACCGGACAAAACCCCTCTGCTTACTGCTTTTTTTACCCAAGCCTCAGCAGATGCAGGATCAACGTTTGACATACGCATTCCAAGCCTGAGCATCAGAGAATTAGCCAATCTTTCCCATTTTTCCAGATCACCACCATAAATCAGGTCTTGATTTGGATTTTGAAATGTTGCACCACTTGATAAAATAATTGCAGACTCTTCCAATTCTTTTAACATATCCGCATAAATATCTTCCTGTGGGTCATATTTTGGTAAAAAATTCACATCTATAAAACCCTTGCCACCTTCGAAATAGGGTATGTCACCATATAAGTCGGTAAGCCTGTGCATAATGATCACTTTAGTAATACGTGCAACCGCATTTAAACCTGCAAGGTCGGAATCGTCTTTAGTATGTTCTACCACTTCATTGATAGTGACAACAGGCCCCAGGTATGAGTAGCTAAAAAATTGACCCTGATTCAGAGATGCTTCTAAGTATTTGTCCCCCACATTCCAGGCACCACTAACAGCCGCCATAAGCTGAACATAGCCAGGCAAATTTGTCTCCAAAGGATGCATTCCATATCTATGCGAGTAATTTTGGAGTTGAGCCTGAGCCAATAAAAAGCTCATATCTATTTCATTGACTGCATTAGGGTTTTTATTTAAATCTGCCAGTTCATCTGTATTGCACGAACTAAATATTAAAATGGATAGTGCAATGATTATCTTAAATTTTATATTTTTCATGATAGAGATCTTTAGAATTTAATACTCAGGTTGAAACCAAAACTTCTGGACTGTGGTACAGCTGTGTACTCCAATCCCTGGCTGTTTCCATTATTATAGGTGGATTCAGGATCGATATTGTCTGTCTTACTGTGAATTAACCAAAGGTTTCTACCTACGAATGAGATGTTTACAGAATTAAACGGTGTTCTTTCTATTAATTTACCAGGCAATGTATAGCCCAATACGAACGAACGTAATTTGACATAGTCACTGCTATATACCACATATTCTGTAATCCAATTGGATTGAACCCAATAATAGTCTTCCAATTCTTCTGGAGTCACTACATAATCTTCGGATATTCCTTCCGTATTAAGGGCTGTAAATGACAATCCATTCTCTCTTCCTGCCAATGTTCCTTCATGTAGCCCATTGGTATAAAACAATGTATTTGTACCTGAATGGATACTTCCTCCCATTTGAAAACCTAAAAGAAAACTCAGGTTGAAGTTTTTATAATAAAAATCATTTGATATGCCCCCGGTAACAGGTGCTACTCCTTTGCCAAGTATGCTGGTTTCGGAATCCCTTTTTGCAAAAGGTCCGCCAAATTCTCCAAACACCAATTGACCATCAATTCTTTGTTGTCTGTATCCTACAATAGAGCTAAAAGGTTGCCCAACAATATGCTGAATCCAGGCCCGCTGAGTTCTGGACTGGTCTGCTACCAGAACATCCAACCCATCGGCTAACTTTACAACTTCATTTTTATTGTTCGCATAGTTAAATGATACATCCCACGTAAATGCCCCTTTCACTGGTGTTCCTCTCAATAACAATTCGACACCTTTATTGGTCATTTCCCCAATGTTCACTGCAGCAGAACTAAAACCAGTAGCATTTGATAAAGTTGCGCTCAATATGTCATTGGTTGTTTTTCTGTCATAGTAGGCGATATCCAGTCCTAACCTATCGTTGAAAAACCGTAAATCCATTCCGATTTCAATTTCTGATACTTTTAAAGGTCGTAATGCTCTGTTTGGTACTTCTGAACTGGAAACACTCCCAAGTGAAGCTCCCTGATGGCCACCAACTATGTTGTATGTCAGATTTGTTCTATATGGAGTTAGTGGTGCACCGCCAACTTCAGACCATGCAGTCCTGACCTTTCCGAATGTAAACCATGAAGGTAATTCCATAAGGTCAGAGAATGCAAAACTTAATGCTGCACTGGGATAAAACACACTGTTGGTCTCCGGTTCAAGGGTAGAAAACCAATCATTTCTTCCGGTCATTGTTAAGAAGAGCACATTTTTGTAAGAAACTTCGGCAGATCCAAACAAAGAATTAATTCCAACCTCTCCCTGATCCAAATTGCTCTGAACGTTTACAAAATTGGTTATTGAATGAAAAAACGGTACCTGAAAATCTGTTCCACTCAGGTCGAATCTTTCATTTGATTTCCTCATTCTATTTCCTCCAAAAAATGAATTGATACGGAAGTCACCAAAGGTTTTATCCATGCCAAATATAAATTCGGCATTGGTTTCCCTTTGTCTGATCTCCGTTTCTGTCAAACTTCCATTGGAACCATTTGTACCGTATGGCACTAAGTCTCTTCTTCTGGAAGTGTACCAGTCCGTTCCTACCCGACCCTGAAGGTAAAGCCAGTCTGTAAAATCGTAACGCATCTGACCAGAAGCAATCAACCTGTCTCTTTTATCTCTGGTTTCATATTGATAAGCAGTCCAATATGGATTGTTTACAAAAGCATTATTGTTCTGCCCCAATTCTGTACCATCAGCATTTGCTCCTATTTTGGAGGTTGATCCTTTTAACGTCCGTACATCGACATTGGTAGGCATATTGGCCACCGAGTAATTGGTATTACCCGGTGAATCTGAAAGATTTGGCCTATTCTTTACGTTTTCAATATTGTATTGAATTTTGGTGGTAAGGGTTAATTTTTTAGCGAATTTTCCATTTGCACTTACCGTAAATGTATTACGATCCATACCACTGTTCGGAATAACCGAAGTGTTGTCCATATCGGAAATAGACACTCTAATATTCTTCGTTTCATCACCTGCGGTCAGAGAGACAGTGTTAGATAATGTTTTTCCAGTGTTGTAAAAATTATTGATATTGTTTCCGACATAAGAATATGGTCTTTCTACCCCATCAAACTGGTAAACTGGTGACCCGTCCAATTTAGCTCCCCAGGTATTTTTTCCATACGACAAAGCCTCTTCAGCAGTGGTTGGCTTTAGCCCCAATCTGCCCTGACCATATTCGGTTTGCAGGTCGTCGTAAGTGTTTATTATTTTATCAAAAGTGAAATTAGAGTTTAGTTCTATCCCAATTCCCTTTCTGTTTTTACCCTTTTTGGTAGTTATTAAAATCACACCATTTGAAGCTCTGGAGCCATACAAAGCACCAGCACTGTTTCCTTTCAAAACGGTCATTGACTCTATATCATCAGGATTGATACTGGACAGACCATCTCCCCAATCTTTCCCACCCCATTGACCAGCAGAACCCAAAGTAGTATTATCTATAGGCACACCATCTACCACATATAACGGCTGGTTGTTTCCTGAAATTGAACTATTACCTCGAATGACCACTCTGGTAGAACCTGCAGGACCAGAAGCAATATTTGATACATTTACACCTGCAACTTTTCCAGTCAATGCATTTCCAACATTAATTTCTCTGGCTTCAGTAAAGCCTTTTCCATCCAGTTGCGTCACCGCATAACCCAGGGCTTTTGCATCCTTCTCTATTCCCAGTGCTGTCACTACCACTTCCTCCAGTTGCTCCGCATCCACCTGCATGGTGATATCAATTACCGACTGACTGCCAACTACTATTTCCTGATTTTTATAACCAACAAAACTAACTATGATGGTAGCATCTGAAGGAACCGCCAATTTATAATTACCGTCAAAATCAGTAGTAGTACCAGTTGCTGAACCTTTAATAACCACAGAAGCACCCGGAAGACCTTCTCCGTTTTCATCTGTGACTTTTCCTGAAATATCCACTTCCAGGATAATTTCAATTTTCTTTTCAGCAATGTTTCTGGGGTCTTTGGATACCAACAGTTTGTTGTTGATCCTTTTGAATTTCACTTCAGCCTTTTTGGCTATTTCTAACAATAGAAGCTCAAAGTTTTCACCTTTTGAAACGAAAGTATATTTTTCATCCTTGTTTACAAGATTGGTTTCATAGCCAATAGTAAAATTTGTTTTCTGACTAATTTGATCCAGTAGCTGCTGCAAGCTCACATTTTCCACTGCGAGATCAACAAAAATCTCTTCCAATTTTTGGCTATTAGAATTAGTGGCCAGTAGCAATTGCATTGCCACTACCTGAACCAAAAAGACATAAAAAAGTTGCTTTGATGCGAACATCAGTACTTTAAGTAATTTTAAATACATATTTTTACAATTAAGATGGTAAAACTTATAATTAGTTTTCGGCTTGGGATTGTTACAGCAATCCTGAGCTTTTTTATTTCCTGCCTAGCAGGCACATAAAATAGGGTCAACAAATCTTTACTTCGTCATATTGCACGTTTTTAAATGGTACAGCCATTTCCTGTTAATGTGATGATGTTTTCTTTCGATATTTCGTAATCCACATTGAGAATGAATTTCAATTCTTTAAGAATCTTTTCCAGAGGTTCATTGGAATACACATTGCTGAATTTGCAACTCTTAATTTTTTCATTTGAAAATTTAATTTTTACACCAAACCATTTTTCCAGTTCTTTTGACGCCTCCAACAAACTGACATTTTTGAAAACCAAGCGATTGTCTTTCCATGCCAGTGCTTCTTCCAATTCTACTGTATTTACTATCAAATCATTACTAGTCTCAGAGACTACTACCTGCTGACGTGGAATCAGAAACACTTTCGATTTTTTTGAGTCACTTGTATTATTGAGTTCAACTTCAACCTTACCTGTTGCTACTGTAACTTTTTGATCAGCTGCATTATAGGCATCCACGTTGAAAGATGTACCAAGCACTGTGGTTGTCAGGTTTTCAGTAATTACTTTAAAGGGAAGGTTTGGATTTTTCACTACATCAAAAAAAGCTTCCCCCTTAAGTTGTACCTCACGAATGGAATTACTAAAGTTTTCATTGTAACTTATTTCACTTTCAGAATTCAACCTTACGGTAGAGCCATCTGGTAAAACTACCGTTAACTTTTGACCTGCACTGGTACGTTTTTCAACCAACTGTAAGCTGTCTTGTTCGGGATATACACTGTCTTTCTGATAAAAAAACCAGGTTAAACCAAAAATCACCGTGATGGATGCGGCTATTTTAAGTGTAGATTTCCAATATTGCCTTGTTGGTTGTTCGTCAGATACTATCCGTTCAGTTAATTTAGACAATAAGCGAATTCTGGTTTCTTCCAATTCATTTACATCCCAGGAATCAATAACATTATGCTCTGACATCTGATTGCAAAATTGTTCGTATAGTTTCTTTTCTTCTTCGGTACACTGATACATACTGTATCTATCTGCCAATTCGAAAAATTCTTGTTTTGTCATTTTTTGTGTGATTTGATAATAAGTGTTGTTACCAAGACTTTACACACACACTTTTTTATACTTTTTTTTCAAAAGGTAATTAATACGTCAAATAAGGCACTTTTGAGTAGAGAAAATACAGTTACAGGGATTCAAAGAGAAAGGCAAACAACAAAAAATGAATGTCTTTGTTGAGTCGAATCCGTATTTTTTGAAGTGCTTTGGTAATTTGATTTTCTACCGAACGAATAGAAATATTCAGCTTTGTTGCTATTTCTTTGTTGGACAGGTGCTCGAACCGGCTCATTTGAAATATTTGAGCGCAACGCTTGGGCAACTCTTTTGTAATATCATCAATTTGACGAAGCAGCTCGTTCAAATCTATTTGATGCTGAATTTTATCTGAATAATTCAAACTGTTAACGATAGCATCTGTAGAGTCATCAAATTTTATCTTCCGAATCTGACTGGCCACCTGAAAACGTACCGCCTGAAATAAATAAGCTTTAGGGTTCTTTATTTCCAAAGAATCGTGTCGTTCCCAAATGGCAGTAAACACTTCTTGCAAACAGTCTTCCACCAAATCCTTTTGCTTATACAAACTAAATGCAAACCCATACAAATCCTTCCAATACTTATCAAACAATGCATTAAATGCCATTTTATTACCCATATTGATCTGACGAATCAATTCCAGGTCATTAGCACCACGCACATTATTTGACTCCATGCATTCGGGTTTATTTCTCACAAAGGTTAAGATCTTTGCTTATAGTGACTCCAAATGTATGCACTTTACTTTAAATAGTCTAAATCAAAATGTGCAATATCCAGGCGATCAAAGCCAAATGAAATGATCGATTATAAACAAACTAAAGTCAAAAGAAGTCAAAAGCTAGTTTTATGAATGATTTTCAGAATGAGGTGTGGTTTCTGTAAAATATCAGATCAAAGGTTATTTTCCAGTAAGCTTTTGATGATATCATTCCTATAAGATTTCCGATCACTAATATTCTCTTCCAAAACAATAGCCAAGTCTTTGTGCAAGGAAGCTGGTGTCAGCTTTTTTAGTAAAGCTATTTGTGTAAAGTAATCCATTTGACCAAAACGCTTCGCAAAAAAACTTTGTGACATACTGTCCGCAACTACTTTAGCAGGCATTTTCTCTAAGGCATTTTTCGCATAATACCCTTTACTATTCTGAAAGGTCTCCAGTACTTCCGGTAAATATTTAACAAAATCATTTTCAGAGAAATTATTGATCAGGAAATAATTTATCTCCTGATCTGCCTGTCTGACTAATTCCCTTACCAGGTTTTTATCAAGCAACTTTATAGTTGAGGTTTGAATGCTGTCAACCACCGATCCATTGGCAATATGCCATAAAGCATAACATGAATACACCGCCCCTTCGATGACATTGTCTTTGACCTCCTGAATAGTAGCACCTGTAACACCATCCACTTCTGAAGTACGAGTGTCTTTCACCAGATTATCTTTTGTGTATTTTGACAATACAGAATTTGGGTTACTCAGGATATTTTGAAGTTTGATGTAATCGACATTGGTAAAAGGCTCATGATCCAGTTTGGTTAATTCCTGACCCGGGATGGTATCATATCGAAGAAATCTTCCAATTGGATCCCATGAAAAATCAATTTCTACCGCATAGCATTTGTCTTTTTCGCAAATGGGAGTAAAAATATGCGCCTTATACCCATTGAGCAATCCCAAACTATCAAATACCTGATGAAGCTCAATTTCGACAGAATCAGTAAGGTCGATACTGGAATTTGATCCTTCTTTGAAAGATGTTCCTGACTCATTGAAAAGCGCAAAGGCAATCAGTAAACCAACTAATCTGAGCATTACTTAACTTTCTGTGTCTCCATAAGTGTTCCTCCTTCATTATAATTCTGAATAAACGGTAAGCTCGTATCCCCCACACCCTTTTGCATTAATTTTTCAAGTTCTGAAAAATAATTTTGATAAACATCTCTTGGTTCAGCTTTATGATCTGTGGCTACTGATGCCGCCATTCCAACTACTTCTCCCATCATACCTCCGGTACGCATCACCCTTACTGTTCCCAGTGCAATATGAGAAACGCTGATATCTCTACCTGCCATCATTAGATTTTTAATGTTTTTGGAATACAAACATCTGAATGGAATTGGATAAGGGTAAATTTTAATGTGCTTGGCAATCGAACGAAATGCTTCTCCTTCAAATTTTTCTAAATTTTCTTCATCTGGATAATGTAAGTCAATCGTCCAGGATGTGGGTGCCGTTCCATCAGGTAATAATTCCTGATTTCTTAATTCATTTTCCGTCAAAATATAGTCTCCAACCAGTCGGCGAGACTCACGTTTACCGCCAACATAAGCCAGCCACTTCAGTTTTTCGTTTCTGAATTTCTCCTTATTGGAATAGTGATTTTTCAAATAAGACCAATTGGAGTAGGCTACAATTAAACCATAATCCCTGATAAATTCAGTTTCCTTTATCATGTCCTTGCCCATTCCAGTCTCCCAATTCCAATCTCCACGGGTAATGGCGAATGCTTTCTCCTCACTCCAGGGTAAACCCCATTCAATATCCGGATAATCAACAGGCATACCGGCATCTTCAGAAAACCATTGCACTGAAATACCCATAGTCAGATTATCTGCTTCCTCCGGAGCAGTAGGCTCATTGAACTTGCTCCGACTTTCCCTACCAGTCATATACTCTGCTCCAGCCAGATAACCGATCGTTCCATCACCAGTACAATCTGCAAATAACGGAGCATTGAATGCCAGTTTTTCACCCGTCTCCAAATTTTGGGCGATCACCTTAACGATCCTGTTTTCTTTTGTTTCTACCTGATTGGCATGGTGGTTCAAGAAGAGTGTAAGATTCGGTTCGGCTAAAACAGCCTTCAACTTCTTATCATCTTCATAGTGACCCTTTGGATGGGCATTTCCTCCCTTTTCTGGTCCAATTTCATTGACCAGGTTGCCTATGGCAGGATAGGGTTCCAAATTAATACGTCCTGCTAGGTGTACCCTTACTTCTGAACTATTGTTTCCGCCAAGCACAGGCCGATCCTGAATAAGTGCAACTTTAACCCCCAACCTTGCTGCAGATATGGCTGCACAGGTACCTGCCATACCTCCGCCAATAACTACAAAATCAAAATCACTTTCTTTGGGTTCTTTACTCCATCCCAACAATTCACCTCTTAGCATTTCCAACCCCTCGATATTATTTGGTGGAACGTCATTTTTCTCTTGAGTAAAGTAAATGGCATCACATCTGCCATCAAAGCCAGTAAGGTCATGAAGTGAAATCTCAACGTTGAGGTCATCTATTTTCACCTTTCCCCCAGAAACCCAATTCCAATTCCGATCCTGAATCCCAAATGTTTTCGGATTCAAGACACCATTTATTCCAACCTGAAATTGACCTGCTGGTTTGTCTGACCATTGAGCGTTCCAATTTCTTGTTCTTACGAACATTTTGTAAGTACCTTGTTCGGGAAATGTAACTTTGGTTGATGCATCAGCTACTGGTTTCCCCATACCATGAGCCAATAGATACGGTGAACCCATTACATCCATAGATTGCTGGTCAATGAACCAACCACCTTTTTTGTCGAAACTTTCTGTTTCTATCAAAACAGCATTTCTATTTTGACTTATGCCTGTCGTATAGCACAACAAAGCAATAAGAGCAATTACTAATGTTTTCATTTTTGTATTTGTTTTTAATTACGATAAAATTTCATTTACTACTCTTCCATGAACATCCGTTAACCGAAATCTTCTTCCCTGATATTTAAAAGTGAGTTTTTCATGATTCACACCAAGCAGGTGCATTAAGGTAGCCTGAAAATCATGAACATGAACGCCATCACTTATTATGTTATATCCAAAATCATCGGTACTACCATATACAGTACCCGCTTTCACTCCGGCTCCTGCCATAAACAAAGTAAAACATTTAGGATGGTGGTCTCTACCATAATTCGTAGTACTCAGTGTACCTTGAGAATAATTTGTGCGACCAAATTCACCTCCCCATATTACGAGTGTATCTTCCAAAAGCCCCCTTTGTTTTAAATCCATGATGAGGGCAGCTGACGGTTGATCGGTTTCTTTGCATTGTTTTTTTATCGCATTGGGCAAGTTGCCGTGCTGATCCCAACCCTGATGGTAGAGTTGCACAAACTTCACGTCTTTTTCAATCAATCGTCTGGCAAGCAAACAATTGGCAGCATAAGTGCCTGGTATTTTACTATCCTCCCCATACATCTCATAGATGTAGTCTGGCTCTCCAGTGGTATCCATGATTTCAGGTACCGAAGTTTGCATTCTGAATGCCATCTCATATTGAGACATTCTGGCTCTAATCTCAGGATCACCAACTCTATCAAATTGTATTTCCTGAAGGGTATTCAAATGATCAAGTTGTGTACGTCGGTTCTTTTCAGAAACGCCGGGAGGATTTGACAAGAAGAGTACCGGGTTTTTTCCAGCTCGAAATTGTACGCCCTGATGCTCAGAAGGAAGAAAGCCATTACCCCAAAGCCTGGAGTAAAGCGGCTGACCAAATTTGTCCTTTGTTACTAAAACTACAAAACCCGGCAAATTGGAATTATCACTACCTAATCCATAGCTCACCCATGAACCAATAGATGGTCTGCCCGGAAATTGTGAACCTGTTTGAATGAAAGTAACTGCCGGATCATGGTTAATCACTTCGGTGTACATTGATTTTATGAAGCAAAGTTCGTCGGTGATTTTTGCAGTATGTGGCATTAATTCACTTACCCATGCTCCGCTTTGTCCATGTTGTTTAAAATTGAAAAGTGAACCTGCCAATGGAAAAGAAGTTTGGCCAGCACTCATTCCTGTGAGTCTCTGTCCTTGTCTTACACTTTCAGGCAACTCTTGTCCGTTCAGTTTATTCAACAGTGGTTTATAGTCGAACAAGTCCAACTGCGACGGAGCTCCACTTTGGAATAAGTAAATCACTCTTTTTACTTTAGGAGTAAAATGCGGCTGTCCCAGAATACCCCCAGACTCTGGTATTCCCGCATTTAAACTAAATGGATGCATCATCGAACCTAATGTCAGAGCACCTAATCCTAGCGAAGTTTTCGTCAGGAAATCTCGTCTAGTGTAATTACTCTTTTGGTGATTGCACATATTTTTATCTTTTATTATAAGTTTCGTCCATATTAAAAAGGGTATTTGATAAGACTGTCAGGGTAGCCATTTCCACCGGATCAAATTTATTATCCACCTTAAAATCACCCACTGATAAGTAATCAACTACTCCTGATTCGTCTTTGCGGAATTCAGTCATTTCTTCATGATAGAGGGACTCAAAGACAGACAACTCCTCCTCATTTGGAAGTCTGCTTAATGCCAGTTTAAACCCCGTTTCGATTTTTTCTTTCAAAGAATCTCCAGCCTCCTTCTTTATTCGCAACGCCAAAGCCCTGGACGCTTCAAGGAACTGGGGATCATTGAGCAATACAAGAGATTGTAGGGGCGTATTGGTTCGCTCTCTCTTAATTGTACACACCTCTCTGCTTGGAGCATCGAATATTGTCATAAATGGTGGCGGGGAAGTCCTCCTAATAAAGGTGTACATGCTCTTTCTATATTGCCTTTCATCCCGATTTCTAATATAATACATCAGTTTATTAGAGAAATTCCCCTTTTCAATCCAAAGGCTATCCGGTTGATAGGGCTTTACACTTTCCCCTCCAATATTTTCATTGAGTAAACCACTTGCAGCCAAAACATTGTCCCTGATAAATTCCGCCTGCCAACGATAACTTGGTGCTCTTGCCAGCCATATGTTTTCATTATCCTTTTCGAGATGAATATCCGTGATCTTGGAATCCTGACGGTAGGTATGACTCATGACCATAAGCTTGATAAGAGATCTTAAATTCCAATCAGATTCTACAAACCAAATGGCCAACCAGTCCAACAATTCGGGATGGGTTGGAAGATCTCCCTGACTGCCAAAATCGTGTGCTGTACCGACTATCCCCCTTCCAAAAATCATCTGCCAATATCGATTTACTGCCACCCTTGCTGTAAGCGGATTTTTTTTATCAAACAACCATTGACTCAATCCGAGCCGATTTTTTGGCAGGCTATCTGACATTTCTAAAATCTTAGCAGGTGTCCCTGCTTCTACAGATTCACCGAGGGCATCATACACACCTCTGTTCAATATGTATGTCTGTCTTGGTGGATCCATCTCACGCATCACTGTCAACTCTGCAATCGAATCCAGAATATTCAACTTTTCGGTTCTAAGTGCCAATAACTTTTCAGATACCTCCTTTATTTTTTTCTTTTTAGGGTGAAAAATTACAGGTACTTTACCTTCATGAGATTGGTTAAATATCGATTCCACCTGCGAGGGGAGCACTTCTACATCAAAGACAGATAATTCATCAATAGTCCCCTTCAATACACCATTATCGCCAGTTCCTATCCTGGTGTTTTTACCCATTAGCAATCCCCGTGAGTCTCGCTCTAGTTTCCCTGTAAGTGGCAAAATACTTTTGTACAGCTCATCATAAATCACCTTTTTCTTGGCCTTCTTTTTGTCTATGTATATGGATATGCCTTCAGCTCTAGAAGATCCATCATAAGTAAAAAACAAATGAGACCATTCATTGAGGGATATTTTATCAACTGTTTTTACATGGACGTAATTATGAGGAAGTTGGCTTATCAATTGTACTGCTACCTGATTCGTAGAATCGAGGTAAAAATTCCAACCACGCCAATAGCTATTTTTCCACCCACCATTACCGATGATTAATTTAGTTTTTCCTGTCTCTTCGGAGAGCTTGACCCAGGCTGATACTGAGAATGACTGTGTGGCCTCAAACTGACCAAATGATTTTATCAATACACGATCATCCTGATGATCAAAAAAACGTGCTTTACCTGAGATCCCATCAATTTCATCAGTATTGTTTTGAACCGTCAATGGTCTTTCGTCTATATATTTTGAAGATTTAGTCTCGGTTAACTTTTCAAATGAATGGTGTAGAATAGGCTTTATTTTTTCAAATTCATTACTTTCTACAAAAGATGAAATGGCCTCTATTTCAGTTTTCTCAAATCGGTATGAGGTTTCCCAGTCAGAAATTTTAGCGTCCAGTTCAGAAATCTTTGCATCCTGCTCTGCGTCGGACAACAGAACCATAGGACCAAAGTCATTATCATTCCCAATCATCCCAAGTTCTTTTATATTATTGAAAAAGGCACTAAGCTGATAATATTCCTTTTGGGAAATGGGATCAAACTTATGGTTATGGCATCTGGCACATTCCACTGTTAATCCCAAAAAAGCAGTGCCCACCGTATTTGTTCTATTCCCCACATATTCGAGTCTATATTCTTCATCGACTATTCCTGATTCTGAATTGGTGGGGTTGTTGCGATTAAAAGCTGTTGCAATGATTTGATCCTTCGTAGCATTAGGCATTAGGTCACCTGCCAGTTGCTCACTCACAAATTCGTCGTAAGGTTTGTTTTCTTTAAAAGCATTGATCACCCAGTCCCTCCAAGGCCAAACAGTCCTCAATCCATCGGAATGATGCCCGTGAGAATCGGCGTATCGTGCCAAGTCCAACCATTCCAAGGTCAATCGTTCTGCATGAGCATCGGTGCTCAGTAATCTATCCACAACCTTTTCATAGGCATTATCAGAATTGTCATTGATGAAATCATCAATCTCACCAAGAGTCGGAGGAATACCCGTGAGCTCCATGGTTACCCTCCGAAGCAATTGATTCTTCGCAGCTACATTAGAGGGTTCCAAACCATTTTGACCTAATTTATTCTGGATAAATAAGTCAATTTCATTATTTACTTTCCACCCGTCAATGGGTTTCGGCAAGTCTCGCTTCTCTGGAGGAATAAATGCCCAATGCTCCTTCCATTTTGCTCCCTGTTCCACCCATTTGATAATCGATGCTTTTTCATACGCTGATAAGAAATAATTGGATTCAGGAGGTGGCATCATGTACTCCTTATCTTCACTCAAAATTCGGCTAATCGATGCACTTTCTGATAGATTTCCTGAAACAAAAGCAAAATTTCCATTCTCCGTTTTTGAAAACATTCCTTCTGGATTGTCTAATCGCAAATCCGCCCCCCTTGTCATATCATCCGGGCCATGGCATTGATAACATCGATCAGAGATGATCGGTTTGATGTGGATATTAAAATCTATTTCTTCTGGAAGTTTCTCATAGGCTTGAGAAACGTCTTCCGGCATTTCAATATTACAACTTATAAGCGTGATTAGCACACAACTCCAAAGACTATACTTGTTATAGCTCATAGTTTGTCAAATTACAGATATAAAAAGCCCGGTTGGCAAAACCACCAACCGGGCTTTTATATCGGTTTTAATCAATATCCTCCTTCATTTTGATTTATGTCAGCTCCTAATCCGGCATAGGTATCAACTTCTGATTGTGGTATAGGCAACAAATAATCCCTTGGATTAGAAAAAGTTCTATTTTGAGAATTAGGGAAACGTTGGTCAGTATTCAAGTCATACTGACTCTCAATACCCTCATAAGAAACGAAACAGTCATCATCAATTTGAGGAATCAGGGTGGCATTTGCCTCGTCCAAAATTCTTCCATAAAGGGTAACCGGCATCACCTTTTCGGCTATTTTCCAACGTCGTATATCAAACAAACGAAAGCCTTCATTGGCAAGCTCCACTTTACGCTCACGTCGAATCACTTTTCTCAACTCAGCCTGATTGGTGGTAGTGATAGCAGGGTAGTTACCCGTATCCGTCACATCTACACCATAAGCTCTTGCACGCACACGATTGATGGCTGTCAATACTGTAGCATCAATACTGTTTTGCTCAATCTTAGCTTCAGCATAAATCAATAGTACTTCGGCAAACCTCATCAAAGTGAAATTTTGATCACTGAACACTTGATTGATCTTTTGAGCCTCTTCATCTGTATATTTCTTCCACAGGTAACCACAAAATGCTGCCGGCCAAATGACCACCCTTGAGTCTTTATTTGACCCTCCACTTGATCCATCCGTTAGCCTCACTATTAAACTATCAGGGTGACTCTCAAAAATAAGTCCTGCCCACTCACTTTGAGGAGTGATTATTGATGCCTTCAGCCTGGGGTCTCTATTGTCAAATGGATGTTTAGGATCATAAATAGCAGACTCATCTATCGGAAGGCCATCAGTAGCTTCATAGCTGTCAATCATGGACTGAGTAGGAACTACAGTACTGTAACCATTCCTGTTTCTTGAACCCTGAGCCTGAGGAAAATTTGTTGTTGCAAATCCTTGCATAAACGGCATCACAAACATTATTTCATCGGAATTATCTGCTGCATTTGTAAATAAAGCCTCGTAGTTTGGATATAAATCATAATTATCATTGTCGATGACAGTTTTCGCTGATGCAGCGGCTTCCGCAAACAGACCATTGTACAAAGCGATCCTTGCCCGCAAACCCAATGCGTAACCACTGGTAATCCTTCCCGGGTCTGATTGGGTCGCAGGCAAAAGGCCTACCGCAGTTTCAAGGTCATCTAACAAATTCGCAGCAATGGTTGCTTTTGCTGTTCTGGGTAGCAAAGCTTCTTCCGGGGATTTTGCCAATGATTCAGTGAAAGGAACATCTCCAAACAATTCGATTAGATAATGATAATAATAAGCCCGTAAAACCAAAGCCTGACCTTTTATTTCATTGAATGCTACTTCCGGAACTACATCCTTCGCCCGATCCATGTTTACCAGCAAATTATTGGCACGACCTATACCTCTGTACAAAGATAAGTATATGTCCTTAAAACCAGCTGTAGAAGCACTGTGGGTACCTGCACCCAACTCATCAAACCCTGTATATCCACCTCTAACCAATCCTATATCTGTAGCAGCATTGTCCATAGTTACCGGAATAGGCAAACTATACCCTCCTTGCCAAACAACAGACCTGTAAACCCCCGTCAAAGCCAAATCAAGTTCTTGCTCATTGGAGAAAAAAGTAGCATCTGTTGGTTGTGTTAGTGAGTTAAGATCCAACACCTCTTTCTCACAGGCACTCATTGAAAAGAGTACTGTAAGCACTAAATATATTTTCTTAATGTTTTTCATAATTTCCATTTTTAAAATATCAATTGAGACTAAAACCTAACCTCTATACCAAAAGTGTAAGATGAAACGATGGGATAGAATTCACCTTGAGATCCGCTCGGTACAAGGGGATCGACACCATCAGGCATTTTGTCCCAGGTGATTAAATTCTGACCTGAGAAATAGACTCGTGCGTAACTTATCAGGATATTCTCCAGTAATGAACTTGGAAGAGAATAACCGAAATTGATATTTCTAAGCCTCAAATAAGAACCATCAAATACATAAGTACTGGAAGTCTGGATGTCGTTGCTACCAGCACTGGTAGGTGATAAAATAGGAAATTTAGCATTGGGATTTTCAGGTGTCCAACTCTCTTTAAGTTGCCATTCCTGAATTTTACCAGCATTGTAAAGCGGCCATACTACATCTCCTCCCAGTCTGACATCTCTCTTTGTTACACCCTGAAAAGCAAATGAGAGGTCGAACCCTTTATATTGGAATCCCAGATTAAATGAATAGCTCATTTGTGGAAAAGAATTTCCTATGATCACCCTGTCATCACCATTGATCAAACCATCAGCAGCATCAGGGATACCATCATTATTCGTATCTACTGTCAGTTGGTCTTTGTAGCGAAGGTTTCCTGGTTTCAAAGTGCCAATTTGGGCTGGTGCATTGTCTATCTCATCCTGGGACTGGAATATACCCTGTGTTTCATACCCATAAATAGAGTTGATAGGCTTTCCTAAAGTGGTAATCCCTGTACCACTAATAATTGGCCCTACCCCAGCAAGATCTGTCACTTTATTTTTAACATTTGAAGCAATGAATCGTACGTTGTACGTAAAGTCATTGATATCATCCTGCCAACCCAGTGAAAGATCCCATCCACGATTTTCGAGACTAGCAGCATTTTGTGTTGCAGGATCCAATCCAACATTCAGCGGAATAGGAATTTGCAACAAAATGTCATTCGTTTTTCTGATGTAATATTCAGCTGTTAAATTCAACTTGTTCTTGAAAGCACTGGCATCAACACCAAAATTGGTTGTCTCGGTAGTTTCCCATTGGATCGCTTCATTTGCCAATACATTTTGTGTAGCTCCTGTAAAAACTGTGTTCCCAAATACATAATTACTGCTACCCAATGCAATAGAAGATACATAAGGGAAATCGCTACCTATTTGTTGATTTCCTAATTGTCCCCAGGAGGCACGCAATTTCAAATCACTAAACAGACCGTTTGCTGGGAAGAAGCTTTCTTCTGCTACTCTCCAGCCAACAGAAAACGATGGAAATACAGATGCCCTGTTGGCTTTAGCAAATCTTGAAGATGCATCCCTTCTAATGTTAGCCTCAAATAAGTATTTGTTTCCTATTGAATAGTTTACACGTCCAAAATAAGACAGCAAACCATTGTGCGAGGCACTGCCAGAGTTGCTATCATTTTCTTGTGAACCAGCATTAAGTACCTGATAATTCTGTAGGATAAACTGATCCCTATAGGCACCAAACCCGGAACTATTGGTTTTGATCATTTCATATCCAGCCAAGGCGGTCAGGCTTTGATTGTTGAAATCAAGGGTGTAAGATGCTATAGCATTTAGGTTGTGCGTTAAAGATCGATTGTTACTTTGACTCAGTGAACTTCTGTTTGGAGTAGTCCTGGTTGTTTTCAAATCCCAATCAATAATGGTGTCAATAGTTCTGACAAACTCTTTACCGTAAGTATCCCCATATTCAGGTGAATACATCAATGACAGGTTTAATCCCTTTATTGGTTCGTAATTTAACCGTGTAACACTTCGGAAGTAATTATTCTCTACTACATTCAAACCACTTGCTTCTGCAAATGCTATTGGGTTTTGACCACCCCAAGCGTCACCCCAAGACCCGTCACTGTGACGCACAAAATAGATAGGGGGAGTTCTGAATGCTTCTCGATTAATAAGATTAAGTCCTGTAGAAGGCTCCTTGGTTAGTCCCTGACTGAAATTTAAATCGAAGTTGATTTTAAATTTATCTGAGACTTTAAAATCGGAATTGAATCGACCATTGTACCGTTTGAAATTAAAATTGGGAATATTTCCATTTTGCTCCTGATAGGAAAGGGATGCCGCCACGGTCAACCTATCAGTACCACCGGAAGCACTGATCTGATGATACTGCATAAATCCACTTTCAGAATACAATTCATTTACCCAATCTGTATCAGCGTAGCGATCAGGATCTTTTCCAATATTAGCAGCATAATCGTCGATTACAGCTTGTGAAGAGGATCCATCATGCTTAAGGAATTCAAGACCTCCTAAAAATTTTGGTCTCCCTGTTACTGACTGTTTGCCTATGTAACTTTTATAACCTACTTTGATTTCACCTTCTTTGGCTCTTTTTGTGGTAATCAGAATCACTCCATTTGCTGCCCTGGATCCATAAATAGAGGATGCAGCAGCGTCTTTAAGGACAGACATATTTTCAATGTCACTAGGATCTATTCCGTTAATATCACCCTGTACCCCATCAATCAATACAAGCGGCTCATTTTTAGATCCGGAACCTAAAGAACCTAGTCCTCTAATTACAATGGATCCAACATCCTTTCCAGGCTGCCCACTACCCTGAACTACCGTGAGACCAGGTACTGCCCCTGTCAATGCGGATGAAACCTGAAATACAGGTTGTTTGGTTAATGATGATCCCTCCACTTGCTCCACCGATCCGGTCAGGTTCACTTTCTTCTGAGTTCCATATCCTACCACTACTACTTCTTCCAATTGAGCTGCATCAAGAAGCATTGCTATGTCTATTACTGTTTGCGACCCTACTGTGATTTCCTGTGTACTATACCCTACAAATGAAACTACAAGGACAGCATCAATGGCAGCACTCATACTATAGTTTCCATCCAAATCAGAAGTAGTACCCGTACTAGTCCCTTTTATAACAATACTTGCACCAGGTAATCCCTCTCCATTTTCATCAGTAATTTTGCCTGATATGTCCACATCTTCGATAATGACTTCAACATCATTATTTTGTTTGTTTCGAATATTTCCTTTTTGTACTATGATATTTCTGTTTACCTGACGAAATTTCAAGCCTGATTTTTTAGATATATCAATCAAAATATCCCTTACTCTTAAAGACTCTCCTTTACGAAAGGAGATATCCAATGATCTGTCAATGTCTTCTTTGCTGTATGAAAAGCGGAAATCTGTGTGATTTTCCAGCATTTTAAATACCTTCTCCAATTTGGCGTTGGTAAATTCCATTTCAACAGTAACATCGCTTACACTTTGTATTTTTTGGGCACTGGTGTCTTCCGCCCATATAGAGCTCAACATAAAACATTGAACGACAAGACCGTATAGTGACAGCTTAGAAAGCATAATTAACTTGTCTAGTAATTTTAACTTCATAATTTTGTATTTGAGATGAATAATTCGTTTGAGTCTCGGCTTCATGTGATTGTTGGCGCTATTTCATGAAACCAATAGGACCGGCCTCTGAGGTCGGTCTTTTTTTGTAGTGGTTTTGGTTATATTTTCATAGGCATGCTTTTTATTTTAAAATAACTATATCGTCATGAAACTCATAATCGAATCCCATGGACAAACCGACGTTGTGTAACACTCTTTCAAGGCTTTCTTTCTCAAAAGTTCCAAAAAAGTGTTTTCTCTTTTTTAATTTCGTTTGGTTTTGAATCTCTACTCCATACCACAATTCAAGGGTAGGAATAATTTCTTCCAAAGTAAGGTCGTGAAATATTAGCTTGCCATTTTTCCATGCCAATACTTCCTCTACATTGAAAGTGTCCGGCTCTGAAATACTGTTGCCCTTCACTATGGAAAATTGCCCTGGCAACAGCGTCATTTCATTTTTTTGACCGTTTTTACCTCTATCAGTCTTCAACTTCACTTTTCCAGTAACCAGGCTTATCTGTATCTCATGTAGGGCAAGTGCATCCACATCGAATGATGTTCCAACTGCTTCTACTTTCACATTTCTGCAATCAACCACAAAAGGCATTTTAGGGTTTTTGAATACATCAAAAAATGCCTGACCTGTTAGGTGAATATCCCTGTTTTCTTGTCCAAAATTAGACGAATAGCTTATTTTACTCCCGGAATTGAGCCATACTATAGAGCCATCCGGCAAGGTAATGGTTGACTTCTGTCCGGGTAGTGTTTCTTTTTCTATTATCTTGCTCGCCACTTCATTGGTCTCTGCCCCTGAGAAGAAATCAATCTCGTTCGCCAAGATCGCAGAAGCAATGACGATCAATACTGCTGCAACTTTCAAGAGGTTACCTATATTTGAGCGTATCCAGTTAGGCCTTTTCGCAGTTACAGGTTCAAAAACGGCTTCCCAAATTTGTTTTCCTACTTCTTCCTGGTTGATTAACATTTGATCTTCCTCACCAAAAAACCTGTCTTGCCATATTTCGGCGAACACCTCATATTCGTCTTTGGCCTGAGCAGATGAGTCCAACCATTTCTGAATTTGCGCCTTCTCACTGGTCGAAGCACTTCCGGAAAGTTCCTTAGCCAATATATCGTATGGTGTGTTGTTTATTTTCATGGTTTCAATCTATTCAAAGTAAAAAGCCAGAAGTAAGCGTTTACCCTTAATGTTTTATTTTTTTAATATTTACAATTTTAGTCATAGTGGCTTTTCCAGCTTTATAATCTGCTATCGTTTTAGCAATGGCCTTCATGGCTAGACTCATGTGGGCTTCCACCGTTTTGATGGATAAATCCAGCAACTCTGCCACATCTTTGTATTTCAACTGATCTTCCTTGATCAATTTAAAAACCATTTTTCGCTTGGTAGGCAAACCATCTATGGTGTCCTTTACCACAGTGTAAAATTCATTGCCTATGTACTCATCCTCCGGAGAATTGCTATAAGTCAACAACAAATCACCTTCACTTTCCAGTTTTCCCGAATAAACCAACGGTGTATTTTTTCTAAGGTATTTTAGAGCCTGATGTTTGGTTACTATAAACAAGTATCCTTCTATGCTGTCCATTTGAGCAATTTTTTCACGTTTTTTAAGGATAGTCAAAAGCACATCCGAAACTATCTCTTCAGCAGTATTGTGGTCATTTATATACAGAAGGGTAAACCAAATCAGTTTGGGATAATACTTATTGAAAAAGTAGTTGTAAGCATCACGATCATTGGATTGAGAGAGTTTTTGAAAAACTTCTTTCAAACTCCATTCTTCGTATTTCTCTACATTTTGCAAAAGTGACTTCAGTTTAGATAGTTGTATCAAGTTACACTCGATTTCTATGAAAAGCCAAAATGCAGGAAATACCCTTAGTCAGGTGTGGAATTATTTTTCATAAAGTTTTATAAACCTTTATGTGACATTATTTAAAGATTTATAGACATGTAAGAGTCACTAACCTATCCACAAAATGGACCGACTGGATTGTATACATTTGACTGAACAGTAAGTTAAGCTCACAGAAGCTAAATTTACTTTATTATGAAAAGAGAAAGAAGATCCTTTGACTAGAGTTTATATTATATAATCGTGGCTTATCGGTAAGTTATACATACATATCGATATCGCTTTTTATATACCTACACTAATTTTTGATTAACCGAAACTAAAACGTCATTCACCTATAGCGAGAGATTTCTGCTGTCCCATAGAGCTATGTTTGGAGAAATTTATCTCATACAACTATGAAAAAGCTCCTGATCGCAGTACTGTTTTTTGTCACTTACGCAACAGTAAGTGCCCAATTTGTGGATGACAAAAATTGGTTGGTTGTTACGGCTGACAACAACCAAATTGGATCACTTTTTCAAAAGCCAATCAAGGATTTATTAAAAATCAACAAGCCTTCTTTCAGCATAGGCGTGGAGCATTACATGACTGAAAACTTCAATATTTCTGGCAAGGTTTCAATGGGAAAAGTATATGATTCAAGATATTCAAATCAGGGAGAACCAAATTTCCTTATGGCAAATTTCACGGAGGTAGAGGCTTCAGGAATATTTAAGCTTAATAATGTGATTATGCCCAATGAACAAAAATTCACTCCGTTTCTGGAACTGGGATTAGCACTTGCCAACTTCAATGGAAACGAAAACGATAAGGTCAATGGCGTTTCAGTAAAAGTGCCAATGGCAGTCGGGGTTCGCTACCGTCTGAATGAAAATATGCAGTTGGTCGCCAAAATCGGTAACCACGCCACCACATCGACAAATTATAGACGATTGTCACTAGGTTTTTCTTTTTCTCTCAAGGGAAAACTGGATGCCGATAAAGATGGTGTATATGATAAAGATGACGAGTGTCCATCTGATTTCGGCCCTATAAGCAACAATGGATGCCCCTACCCAGATACGGATCAAGATGGTGTGATAGATATTGACGATGAATGCCCACTTATAGTGGGCAACTTAAAAGGATGTCCGGATATGGATAATGACGGAATTCCCGACCATAAAGACAAATGCCCTGAAATTTTCGGCTTGAGCCAACACGACGGTTGCCCTGATACAGATGGAGATGGAATCATAGACTCTGAAGACCCATGTCCAAATGTGATGGGAGCAGTGAATGGATGTCCTCAAACCGACTTTATTTCTCAGATACACTTTGATTTCAACAGTAGCATAATAAATTCAAACTACTATGCAGAACTGAACAAGTTGGTAAAAGCCCTGATTGGTCAAGAAGGTATGAAGGTTGTTCTTTTGGGCTATACTGATAATGTAGGTGAGAAAAAAACCAACATAACATTATCTAAAAGACGCGCTGAAAACGTTAGAGCCTACCTTATAAATGGGGGTTTAAGCATCAATCAAATCACTATCAACGCATTTGGGGAGAAATATTCAATAGCAGACAATAGTACAGAAGAAGGACGTGCCAAAAACCGAAGGGTAGAGATAACTATATCGGAGTAAATGGAAGCTGAAGCTTTTCCATTCATCGAAACTTAATTGCATTTCACCGACACTTTTTGTCCGCTTCGCTGTGTTTGACTCTATCGAAAATCAATTATAGTGATCTTTGAATCATCAACTCCAGAATTTAAAAGCATGACGACACCCCCTTCCATACTATTTATAGACGATGACATGATCGAACGAATGAAATTCAACCGTACGGTCACTTCTCTTGGTTTTGAAAACAAAATCATAGAGGCTACCAATGGAGAAGAGGCGCTGAAAATACTGGAAAGCAAAGACTCACTGCCCGATATTATCCTCCTGGATCTCAACATGCCAAGGATCAGCGGGAAAGAGTTTTTGAAAATCTTAAAAAGTAACGAAACCCTGAAATTTATACCTACCATTGTATTGACCACATCCAGCAATCACAAGGACTTGCTGGAATGCTATAAAATAGGCATTGCCGGATACGTACTTAAACCTTTAAAATATGAAGATTATATGAAAAAGATTTCAAAAGTTATATCTTACTGGAACACAAATGAATTAATAATCTTATAAAAATGAAGGGAGTTGTCTTTACTGAGTTTCTTGAAATGGTGGAAACCAAATTTGGACTTGAAACTGTAAATGAAATCATAGAGCAATCCGAACTCAAGTCTGAAGGTATTTACACTTCAATAGGCACCTACGATTTTAGCGAGATGCAATCTTTAATAGGTTCTCTAAGCACTCATACTTCCATACCCGTAGATGATTTGATTTATGTATATGGTGAATACTTTTTTAATTATCTGATCTCAACACATCCAAAAATATTTGAACACTACAAATCTCCTGCTCATTTTTTGAAGTCAGTGGAAGGGCATATTCATGTTCAGGTAAGGAAAATTTACCCAGATGCAGAGTTGCCAACATTTGAAGTATCAGAAGTGACAGACAACATAATGGAAATGACTTATTCCTCACCACGGGCGTTGTACAAATTTGCCGAAGCATTAATTGTTAAGACATTTGCTTTCTATAAACATAAGATTACCATCTCCTTTAACAAACTAAAAAAGGATGGAACTTTAGTCAAATTTACCATTACCCACAATGGAAAACAGTAGAATAGTAAGCCTGGAAAAGGCCTTAAAACGGGAAAGAGCAGCTAGAAAACAAGCGGAAAACATCCTTGAAATGAAGTCGCTTGAGCTGTATGAGATCAATCAGAAGCTCAAAATGAGCAGTCGTCCTAAGCAAGCGATAAAAGCAGTATTATCACATACAGATATCAATGATGCTTATGTTAAAATAGATATGGACGGAAATTTCCTGGCCATGAATGAAGCGGCAGTGAAGGTTTTTGGCTATGACATTATGAATGAACCGGTCAATGCTTTTGACCTTATATATAGGGATGACTACAGCCATGTGATGGCCGCTTTCAGGGGGATGGTGGAAAACGGCAACAACATTGACTTTGTCGCCCGGGCTTACTCGAAAAATAATCCTGTAAAAACTATACATGTCAATGCCGAAGCAATTTATGATGATGACAATAAGCCAATTGCAGCGGAAGGCTTCCTATGGGACATCACCCAGGAATCCAAAATGAAAGAACTGCTAGCCCAGCAGGAAGAGCAGTTATCGATCATTGTAAACAATTCTTCTTTTGGTATAGTGTTGTCCGAAGGTGAAAACATAAAGAGGGCCAACCAGGCCTTTCAAGACATGGTTGGTTACACCCATAGGGAGCTTGTCAATATGGATTCCAATCAATTATTCCGACCAGAAGACATTGAAGATATTGACCAGGCAAGAAATAGTCTCAAAGCCGGTAAGAAGTTTATTGAATTTGTTCACTTCATTCAAAAAAAGGACGGCTCCCTAATAAAGACCAAAATCAATGTAACAAATGTAGTATCTGAAGATAAGCGCACGAATTACAGAGTATCGATCATAAAGGATATCACCGAAGAATCGAGAAAGCAAGAAATATTTGAAGAACAAAAAAAGCAACTCGAAATAATAGTTGAGAATTCGCCATTGGGGATTTCCCTGGCAGATACCAACGGGTTTACCAAAGTGAACAAGGCATTCTGCAACCTCCTGGGCTATTCGGAAACGGAATTGTCAAAATTGTCTTTTAAAGATATAACCTACCCCACTGATCTAACTAAATCTTTGGAGTTAAGTCAAAAAATGTTTGAGGGTCAATTGGATGATTTTACCGTAAGTAAACGCTACATCAAAAAGAAGGGGGGCATTATCAATGCAAAAACTCATGTGAGTGCCGTCAGGGATTCAAAAGGGGACGTGAAATATATTATGGGCATTCTGGAAGACATTACTGAGCAAGTAAAATCGGAACAGTTCCGAGAGCAACTACTAAAACAACTAAAAAAGAGCAACAATGAATTGCATGAGTACGCCCATGTCGTTTCTCACGATTTAAAATCTCCGCTTAGGAATATTTCTGCTATAGTAAGTTGGATCAGGGAAGACTGTAAGGAAATTATCAATGAAAAGGGCAACAACAATCTGGTGATGATTGAGAACACAGTAGAAAAAATGGAAAACCTCATTAATGGAATATTGACTTACTCCAGTATATCGCAGGGCGAAGAGGAATCTATTATTTCGATAGATGAAACAGTCAGAAATATTGTAAAAATGCTTTACGTACCCGATCATGTTACTATCACTATTCAAAAGACCCTGCCGAAAATATATGGAGATCAAATCCGTATGCAGCAACTTTTTCAAAACCTGATAGGTAATGCCATAAACTACATGGACAAAAAAGAAGGTGAAATAATAATAAATTGTGAAGAAGAGGACGATTGGTGGCTTATTTCAATTCAAGACAATGGAATCGGTATTGCTAAAGAATACCACGAAAAAATATTTGGCATATTCCAATCTCTGAACTCAGAACAAAACTCAGAATCCACAGGAATCGGGCTGTCAATAGTTAAGAAAATAGTAGAACTATATGGAGGCGAAATATCCCTGACCAGTGAAGTGGGGAAAGGCACTACTTTTTATGTGAAACTAAAAAAACTTATTGCATAACGACATGTATATATATTCTACAAATTTAGAAGAGATTATTGAGGTATTGATTAGAGACTTTAAAGATAAAACAGTTGTCATATCTCTGGCAGAAAACACCAATTTTGATATAAATGAACTTATTGAATGTTTGGTTGAAAATGACATTCAATTTATCGGAGGTATCTTCCCCAAGATTATCCACAACGTTCAGGTTTTTGAACAAGGAATGATTTTGACGGGTTTTTCCGATGTAGAGAAAACTTTTTTAGTAGAAGGGCTGAACACTACAGATTTTGAAGTCCCTTCCTTAGAATTAGATTCAACCAAAGATAACTTCTTCTTCACTTTTGTAGATGGACTTACCACCAATTTGTCACTTTATTTATCAGAATTGTACAGTCAGTTTGGAAGTAATATGGCGTATTTTGGAAGTGGGGCAGGAAGTCTTAGCTTAAAACAAATACCATGTGTATTCAATAAGGATGGAATATTTCAGGACGCAGCTGTTGGTTTTATTGCACAGAGCAAAGTAGCATTGGGCGTCAAGCACGGATGGAAGCGGGTTGCAGGCCCTTTTATTGCCACTAAAACAGAAAAGAACGTTATCAAGCAAATCAACTGGCAAAATGCATTTGAAGTATATAAAACAATTGTGGAAGAACACGGAAAGGCAGAAATAAGGAAGGACAATTTTTTTGATATATCAAAAGCATATCCATTTGGAATATTGAAAGACAACTCTGAATACGTGGTGAGGGATCCCTTGTCTGTAACCGACGAAGGGGAACTCGTCTGTATTGGAGAAGTGCTGGAAAATACCGTAATGGATATTCTAAAGGGGGATAACGAAACCTTGGTAAAAGCGGCAGAAGATGCTGCAGAGGCGGTCATTGACCAGCTAGAGTTTCCTCACCATGCTTATATAAGCGATTGCATTTCGAGGGTGCTTTTTTTAGAAGATGATTATCACTTGGAGCTTGAAGCGATATTGGGAAAGTTGTACAAAAATGGGAAACAAATTCCTCTGGAAGGAGCCCTGACCCTTGGAGAAATTTCATCCTTTGGTGATGGATACCTTCAGTTATTCAACAAAACAGTTGTCATTGGGTTATTTGAGAAATAGAAAGAAGTGGATACATTCAGCAAAAACATAATGGATATCCTTCAGCTGTATGAGTTTTCTATGGCTATCGGAAAATCTTTGAACTATAAAGAAAACTGTGATTCGTTGCTTAAACTCATCATGTCAAGAAAAGGCTTGCACTCTTGTTGGATTCATGCCTACCAAAGCAACTACTGTAGGGTAACATACTCTATACCAGCCATAACCAACGATAATTTTCCGAATTGTAACAAAAACTTCCTGAAAGAAATACATAACCAGAATAGACCCATGTGGTTTCCAATAACCGATGATATTCGCCAAATTGCTCCATTGACACTTGTAAGTGGATGTGTAGCGGTTTTTAATCTAAAAGATGAGGGTCTTTTGTTTTTACACAACTCTAAAAAACAGGAGTTTACAGAGATAGAGCTTAATCAACTAGGACCAATCATAGACAAATTTACTCTTTCGCTACAGGCATCTGCTGCTTTTATCAAACAAGAGCAATTACTGATTAGCCTAGAAAAGCAAAATCAAGAGTTGAGTGATTATGCCCATGTTGTTTCGCATGATTTGAAATCTCCTCTTAGAAACATTGAAGCACTGACATCTTGGATAAAGGAGGACTCCAGTGCATCGTTAGATGAGAAAGGGACTCAGACTTTTGATCTTATAACAGCCAATTTGGAGAAAATGGATGGATTAATAGATGGTATCTTGAAATATTCCACCATAGATAAAGACAATAGTGAAAGTTACCTTATCAATCTTAATGATTTGGTCACACAAATCATTACGGTCATGAAAGTCCCACAAAATGTAAATGTTGTCTTTATAAATGAATTACCAGTAATCCGAGGTGATAAGTACAGGTTACAGCAACTCTTTTTAAACCTAATAGTGAATGCCATCAAATACAACGACAAGGAGAAAGGTTTGATAGAGATAGGCTCAAGGGCAGTCTTAGGAGGACATGAATTTTTTGTTCGGGACAATGGTAAAGGCATTGACAAAGCATTCAATCACAAAATTTTTGAAATGTTTCAAAGTTTGGAATCCGATAGTCAGGCGACAGGCATTGGACTGTCCATTGTAAAAAAGGTAATATCTTATTATAAAGGTGAAATCTGGCTCGATTCAGTGTTAGGTCAGGGATCTACTTTCTATTTCACCCTCTATGACAATGGAGCAGCCTAATTTATCTAACATTCAATCAATTGCCAGAGGCAGTAAGGATTTTGAATTGAAATTACTCAATGTGGTGAAAGAGGAACTGCCTACAGAAATTGATGCTTTTGAAAAGTATATCAAGGAAGGTGTCTATGACAAGGCTTCAGAAATGGTACACAAAATCAAACACAAAATAAGCCTCCTCTCAATGGAGCAGAGTTATTACACAGCTGAAGAATTTGAAAATGAGCTTAGAAATAACAATCCAAATCTTTTGATGGATTTTGAGGAAATATTAAAAAAAATGCGTATTTTTTTGCAACGATATTAACTCACTTGTATGAACTGCATTATTATAGACGATGAACTTACTTCCCGTATCATCTTAAACCAGCATTGTTCTGGTGTATCCGATCTGGATGTTATAGAGGAATTTTCAAATGCAATTCAAGCAATGAAATTTCTCAATGCCAACGAAATTGATTTGATATTTCTGGATATTCATATGCCTGATTTTTCAGGCTTTGACTTCATACAGACTTTAAAGAATCCACCTAAAGTAATACTTACCACTTCGGATAAAGGACTGGCACTGGACGCTTTCGAATACGACTGCATTGTTGATTATTTAGTTAAACCAATTTTGTTTCCCAGATTTGAAAAAGCGGTTGAAAAAGCCAGATCGTTCAGCCAGAGAGATAATTCGAAAGCTGAAGCAAACAATAGTGGCTCGAAATCGACGGTTACCACGAACGAATTTTACGTCAACATCGACCGTACGCTGATCAAGATTGATACTGACACTGTTAATGTCATCGAGGCAAAAGGGGATTATATTTTTATAAAGACTACAGCAAAGGAATATAAAGTACACACTACACTTAAGAAGATTGTAGATAAGCTCCCGCCAAATGTCTTTTTACAGGTACATCGTTCTTATATCATTAATTTGTCACGGATTGTGGATATCGAAGACAATAGTATCCTGATAGATAAAGACGTGATCCCGATAAGCCGCTCCAAAAGGCCAGAACTTATGAGACGATTAAATCTCGTTTAGATTTCACACCGATTCATCCCGAATCGGTTTCTTTTTTTAAGCCCAAATACTGTACTCCTTTCGGTAAATCACTCCACAGTTGTAAAGTCTCCATTGACCGAAACAAAAACGTTATCTACCTCAGACAGTCCATTTTGTTTGCGTTACCAG
Source organism: Reichenbachiella sp. MALMAid0571 (assembly GCF_040151475.1). NCBI lineage: Bacteria > Pseudomonadati > Bacteroidota > Cytophagia > Cytophagales > Reichenbachiellaceae > Reichenbachiella > Reichenbachiella sp. MALMAid0571. The sequence goes on from NZ_JBDKWG010000153.1 coordinate 105,885, forward strand.
CCTAAGTTTGAACCATAATTAATAACAAAAAACAATTTTTAAACAAAACAAACAATAATTATGAAAACGTTAAAATTAATTTTCGCAGTAGCAGTAGTATTTGGATTCCAAAACCTTTCTGCACAAGACAACAATGACACAAACGAAGCAAGTCATTCTCTTACTGTAGATGTTCCGGAAGTAGCCATCATCGATATCTTTGATGCAGCTACTGGTACTGAAGCAGGTCCCATTACCATGAACATGGACAATGTAACAAAAGTAGCAAACAACAATTCCGAAGCTGGTCTCTATGCATTTGGAGATGAGCGTTACTCTTCACTCTATTTGAATTACACAAGTGTGGTAGGAGCGGCTGGTACTACTTTTGACCAGACCAGAACTATCGACGTAAAATTGGAAAACGGAAGCGAACTTCCAGGTAGCGTGGACTTTGTGATTACTCCATCGGCTGCAGCTATCGACCCAATGGGTGGAGATGCAAGTTCAAGGGGAACAATCAAGCCTGCGGCTAAATTCGGTGTAACTACCCCGATCAATACTTCTGTGGTACTTGTTGAAAACATCAAAAGTATCTACAGTGGTGACGGTGCAAAAGGAGTTCAATTGGAGTACTCTTTGGAGCAGAACGGAAACTTCTCAGCCTATCAGGCCGATACTTATACAGCTTCAGTTCTATACACTATATCTGATCTGTAATAATCAGATAATACCACTCCAATCTAAGCCCTTGGTCTCGCTGAGTCCAAGGGCTTTTTCATGTTTTATCTTCCTTAAAGAATTGTCCACTGAACACAGGTTGATATCATGCTGTTTTCCTTCGTTTTCAACCGCTATAATCAATTCCTATTCCTTTAAATCCTAGCTTTCAAGGTTACAGCATTTTCAATAGCAATGTTGGTTTTGGCCTTTCAAATGGCTTACTGAAACAAAACGGCTGTTCACCGAAAGCTAATTGCCATTCACCTGTTTTTCCTCATAACATGCTGATTTACAAGATACTTTTACTATAAAATTAATTAACCAAAAAGTAAACGTCATGAAAAAAATAGCATTATTATCAATTATATTGATCGGATTCTTAATGTCCGCTTATGCCCAGGAATGGATGGTCGAAAGCTACATGGAACGAACCCATATTAGCACTAAAATAGGAACATCGGTAGGACTTGTTCTTTCAGGAAATATCAAGGTGGGTGCATTTTATCAAAAGCATGCCAATACTTCGTTGTTCCAGGAGGAAGAACTCCCACACCTATATGAGGAACATTTCAAAGGGATTTACTTCAGTTATCCAATAAAGCAATCTAAAATATTTGAGCTTGACATGAAAATCAGGACAGGGCTTACAAATGTGGGCTTTATAATCACACCTTCATTCCATGCCTATGTAGAGCCTATAAGGAAGGTAAGGCTTGGCTTGGGGCTAGGTATGAGAATGCTTAGACCCACGGTGCAACCCTCTATTTCTATCACCCTTTAAACGAACATATAAGATTGAATTACCATTACAAATTTGTGCAGGGTTCAAAGATAAAATGATCATCGCTAAACATCGGTGGTCATTTCCCTTTATGTAAATCCAGGCTACTGCTGATAAATCTGACTTTATTTTTCATGACCAAAAGGCTTCAAAAATTGAAGCCTTTTTTAGTGGCGCAAAGTGAAATTCTGAATTGAAAAATCAACCTATCCAAAGTGGAGAGATACTGCTCGACAAAGAAGTATCAGATTTCCTGTGTGGACAGGAAACAAGCAAAATACAGTAAAAGAAGCATATTGACCATCCACCTATACTAAGCTACCAACTACCGACACATGGGCATTTGAGGGATATGAAAGCTGCATTTTTGAGATATAATTCATAAACAAATAATCAAATGAAACATTTAATAGCACTCTTAATCATTCTTTCGATCGCCTCAAAGGCGGCTTTGGCCAGCGTTTCAATCATGAATGGGCTTAGCCACATGTACAACGGAAACTCCGGGGATGTAATTCAGGGGCAGGTAGTTCTTGTGAACACTTCTGATCAAAGCCAGCGCGTAAAATTCGAACTGAACGAGGCTCTTTTCTCATGTACATCTGGTCGGGTTTTCACAGAAAAGAGTACTCATGTCCAATCATCCAGCACGTGGTTTGAAGGTGAAGTGATGGAAAAGGTATTGTCCCCAAGGGAAAAGTATGTGTATCGCTTCACTATCCGAATTCCAGAGGATCCAAGCTTGCGAGGTTCTTACTGGACAGCACTTATGGTGTCAGTAGAAAAACCCATCCGGGAGGAGATAATGAACAATGGAATAGGGTTGAATACGAAAGTGAGATATGCAGTTGGCTTACTGACCAACGTAAATGAATTTGACGAAGTAACTCTTGATTTTGAAGAAGTGGATCTTGATACCGACTCACCTAAGTATAAAAATGAATTAGGCATCAAAATACGAAACAATGGGATTTTTATAGAAGGCGTTGCTTTGGTTTTGGAAGTGTATAATGACGCAGGAAAAAGAGTAGCTGTATTTGAAACAGATAGAAATATGGTTTTCCCAGGTGTATGTAAGACCTATTCATTGGACATCTCCAGTTTGCCAGCCGGTAAGTACGAGTGCTTGCTTCTTGCAGATGCAAGAGAGGAGTTTACAGGCACAAACCTGTCTTTACAGTTGGACTCATCGATAGAACTATAAGAATTTACACAACCCTTTAAAGCCATCAAGCCATGTTCAATACTAGCATAAAATACCTAATCATAGTTGCCCTGTTACTTGCTGGTACTGTTGTGCATGCACAAATGGGTTTTAGGATCACCGCCTTAGAAAAGGAAGAAACTTATCTACCAGGAGAAAGATATACATTGGTGATGGAAGTGGTGAATACCTCCAACACCTCGCAAAAAGTAAATCCCCAAATCAATTTACCTGAAACATGGGATTTGATTACCCAGCCAGCAAATACCATATTGAGATCAGGAGAAAAGAAACTGTTGTTTTACAGCATGTTTATACCAACAGGGGAAAGTCCTGGAACCCGGAAAGGGGTATTTAACCTTCTCAATAATCGAGGTGAAACCATAGTCTCCAAAGAATTACTTTTTACCATAGAAGAACACCACAATCTTACTGTTGAAAAACTCATATCAGAGCAATTTATTCAGGCAGGTGAACTGATAGAAACAACTTTTGAAATAAGAAATGATGGAAACGTCAGTGAAAAAGTCATACTTTCTTCAAGGAATCTGATTGAAGGGAAAGCCTTGTTCAACATAGCTGCTGATTCCACGGTTCTCGTAAAAGTCGTTCAGCCAACAAACGAAAAAGATTATTCTATGCGGCAGGTGACCACTAACCTGGAAGTGGAGAACAGCACTACAGGCACTATCCAAAAAGCTTTTAGTTCAACAAAGGTTATTCCAACGAAGGTAGCTGCTAAAGATGCATACTTACGGTATCCGATGGAAGCCAGCATATACCACAACAGCTATACCAGCAATAACATGAGTGCCAATTCCCAATATTTCGAAGTGCGCGGAAACGGGCATTTGGACTCAGCCGATAACCATTTCCTTAACTTATTGATTAGAGCACCAAAACAAGCTAGCCAAAGTAGGTTCGGGGTGACCGATCAATACAGTTTCATCTATAAATACAAAGATCGTACAACCGTGTATTTGGGAGATCACTCTTTCAACATGAACCGATTGGGCTTTACCGGAAGGTTCGGCATGGGCATTAAAGTGGATCAAAAAGTAAACAATTGGTTGCTAAGTGGATTCTATACCAAGCCAAGGCTTTTTAGCTACACCACAGAGCCTACCATTGGAGCAAAGGCGGTATATAGATCATCTGATTATTTAAAAATGGGCATTTCTGTTTCCCATTCGAAAGAGATAGCGCAATACTACAACTACCAGGCTGTGAAAACAGATGGGCAATCAGGTCAAATAGCCGTATTCGAAGTGGACTACCAGGATGAAACCACTACTGTCCGTGCCGAGTTGGCCACAAGTATGACCAGCGAAACCATGGACTATGCCACCGACTTTAATTTGAGCCACAGAATGGGCAAACTTTTCTATAACGGTAGTGTGACCATGGCCGGTGAGAATTATTTTGGGACTTTGAGCAATAGCACCAGGTATTCCAACTCCTTAAACTATAACCTGAATAAATGGAATTTTGGAATTGGGCATGGCTATTCTCAGGTTCACGAACGTGTGGACTCAACCCTATTTGGTGCACGTCCAAGTTTTGAAAATTATTATGCTGCCATTGGCTACCGTGTAAACAGAAACCACTATTTCAATGTTAGGGCTTCCCATAGGAGCAGGGAGGATCAAAGTGATCTTCAAAGTTTCAATTACCGTGAAAAGGGGATTACCTATCGCTATAGATACACAAGGGAATTTTTGACCTTGAATGTTAGCGGTACTTACAACAGAACCCAAAACCTGATTGGTGACAACAATGGGTTTAGGGATACTTATGGTCACTCACTTGGAGCGATCTATAAAATGTCACAGAATTTTTCTGTTAGGGGGAACTTCAGCCACAACAGGACAAACAGGTATAACCAAGCCAATATAAATACGGATTTTTTTCTATACGGAACAGGCATCAACTACAATGTCAATAGGATGTTAAGGTTTAGTGGAAGCTACAACAGTGGCTTCAGTCCGGAAGACACTTATAGAAAAAGGGATTTCATCAATGCCAGCGTGATGGTGAAGAAAGGAAGAAACCATCAGCTAGAGGCGCGTGTGAATTATTTCATCACACCCAACACGATCAATAATAAAGAAGTGTTTGCCTATGTAAAATACACCTACCGTTTTGGTGCGCCTTTGAAAAAAATATTGAAACAGGGTGGCGTTAGTGGACAGGTTGTTTCAAATGATCCTTCCATAGATTTAAGAGGTGTGCAGTTTATGGCTGTAGGAAATTCCGTAAGATCGGACAGGAGTGGGCGCTTCGAATTGAACAATTTACCAGAAGGTGACAACTATGTTATTTTGGACGAATCCACTCTTCCCAGAGGTATTGTTTCTGCTTCACAAATACCTCTTCAGGTGGATGTTTCTGAAAACCAGAAAGAATCTTTACAAATAGAATTGGTGAAGGCTGTGGAAGTGAGAGGCCAGCTCCAGGTTGAAAATGCGAAAATCGACTACAACCTTAAGGGTTACTTGAAGCTGCAAAATGATTCTTTCACTTATTATGTTGAATCAGATAAAGAAGGAAACTTTAAGTTGAATCAAGTGGTACCTGGATCGTATAAGCTTTCCCTTATAAGGCTGAAAAACGAATCAAACCTGTTGGCTACCACAGAGCAGCTTACAATAGATGTGAAAGATAATGCGCAAATGGCTATATTCAAGTTGAAAGCGAAAGAGCGCAGCATCAAGTTTAAAAACAAAGAATTTAAAGTAGGACAATAATGAAAACACGACTAACATATATAGCACTGGTTTTGCTAGTGAGCACATCTTTGTGCCAGGCACAAGAAACACTCAATGCCAACGATCCCAATACATTCATTTTTGGAGGGGATCAAAAATCCACTTCACTGTCAGTGGATATTCTTCCGGTAGCGATAGTGGATGTAGAGCCGGATCCAGGGTCATTTGGTTCTGGTGGTGGGGCAGCAGCTGATATGGAGGCAGGACTACCAGTGACTGGTGGGACGGCAGGCAGTCTCGATAACCTCTGGCTCAACTTTACACACCGTGCGCTCAATTATCAGCCTGCTAGGATTTATGTATCCACCAACCAACCCGTACCTGCCGGAATGACCATCAAGGTTCAAATTATCAGTGTAGGCGCTGGTGGGGATTACCCTAAAAATCCTAATTATAATCAGATAACCCTTAGTCAGGCAGATCAGGTCATTGTATATGATTTTGCCAACGGATATACCGGAGACGGTCTAAACAATGGGTATCAGCTTAGTTATACCATTGATAATCCAGGAGGGGCTTCTCTTCCAGCAGGGTTTGAAGTATTGTACAGAATTCAATAAAAATCAAAAGCCATGAAAACGACACATATATTCATATTCTTATTTTTCATTTCCCAATATAGCTTCGGGCAACTTCTTCCCGGTACATTGGATGTTACTGGTTTTCCAAGCATGTCCCAATCAATTAATGACCTGGTTGATGAAGCGGGTGAAGATGATGCCAGCTATGGTTTCGAATCGGTTTTTGATGCTTCTCAAATATCCTTCATTTTGGATCCTTATACCAATCCTATCACTGGGTTTACGACTTCATCCAATCAAAATTGTACGGCAAATATTTATAGGTACTCAGTATATATGCATACCCAAAATCCACCCCAAAACACGGTTGTTCAGGCAAAAACAACTTTTAATAGTGGGGTGAGATTTCCTGCTGCTATTCCTTATGATGACTTGATAATCAGGCCACTAGGTCCTCGGGATTTAACGCCAGAAAATGGTGGGGCTTACATTACCATACCAAACCAGGGAAATGTTGCTATAAAGGTCTTTGAATTTATTGGTTGCAGGGAGCAGATTCCAATTCAGTTTAAGATAAACCCAAGTGCTTTAGCTATTTCTGGTAACAGTAATTTCAATGTTATTTACACCGTAGTAGGAAGCTTGAATTGATAACTATGATCAATAAAGTATTTTTCGAACGGTTTACAACGGAGGAACTCAATGAATTAAACACTTTTATTGAACAGGTAATAAGTCACAAAGAATTTGATTTACCACAAAAAATAGCTGATTCAGAAACTTCCATACGAATAAAAAAACACCTCAACAGAATGGGCTTTAAAAACTGGAAGAATCTTGCCGACACTTCTCATAAAGAAATCATCAATGACCACAAGTTAAATTCAAAAACCTTAAAAGAAATTGATAAGGAATTAAAAAAAAGAAACTTAAAATGGAAGAAGTAAATTCAAGCAATTTTTCACTTCATCAAAATCATACTATTTCACAATCACCATTGGAAAATCCTGCCCCCTGGACCAGGACATTGGGTATTGTACTGTTCCTTTATGAAGTTCAGTCAACTCTGGAATACGATCGTTTAAATAAGACTCCAATTCTTTGATTGTCACCTTCTTATCATCATTACTTCCATCAGCTTTACCAGCCATTCCTTCTATAAGGGCATAAGTAAAAACACCGTGCCCCAATTCCGAAAACTCAGTAGCATACTGTTCGGATCCGGTAGAAGCCAGTAAGACGGTTCCGGCGGATCTGGCCAGCTGTAGCATGGCTTTTTCACTTGCCACTCCCCTTTTGGCAAAGGTTTCTACAGCTCCTCCACTTTGACAGGCATCAAGTATCACTACTTGTTTTTGAGCTGCTATTTTGGAGCAATATTGTTTTAACTCTTCCGCCGAAATTCCTTTTTCTCTGTACATTTCAGATTGTCCGTAAAGCTGGGTAATGTCGTGTAATCCAAGAAAAAATTCATTTTCAAATTCACTTTCATCCATCATACCATGACCTGCATAGTAAAACACAAAAACATCATTGGGCTTTGCCTTGGTTGCAATTTTCTCAAATGCAGCTACCACATTGCCCTTATTGGCTTCTTGATCTTTGATAAATATAAGTTCGGCATCCTGAAAAATTTCTATTGATTTACTCAAGAAATGATCCGTAAAAGCTGTAGCATCTGCTATGGCATAGTTCAGATTGTATTTGGGATTTTTATACTGATTGATTCCTACCGCCAGAATATACAAGTCAGATTCAAGCTGATCTGCTTTATAATTCACAACGATCTGATCATGATCTGACTGATATCCCGAATCACTAATTGCCACAGCCTTAATGATATTTTGACCGGGAATGACATTGACCGAAGAAACAAATGTATCAGAAGCCATCTTGAAACCTCTGGTATTTTCATTCACCAATTTATCATTGACAAATATCCTTACCTTGCTTACCGGATCTCCATTTTCCCTGACCTTCACGGTAACGGTTATCTCATTCCTTTTACTGTAAAAAACACTGTCATCAGAAACTATCTCAATGGAAGGAGCATTGGCAATCATACGCTCAATATCTTCTTCTGACTCTCCATTCTGCTGATTGAAAACAGTCTCTCCCAAATTTGGTGTGTACATTTTATCAAATGTAGCAGCTACAGGAATTCTACGGACTCCATTGGTCCAATAGATATCTTCTGCAGCATCTATGGACCCCTCCGTCTTTCCGTCCGGAGTGATCAATACATAACTGTGGCTATTCTCCAAAGAAGCATACAATGTAGCCACCTTCTTCACTTCTTGCGCATCAATAATATGTGACACGTTCCTGTTATCGGTAATAATCATGTGCTTTTCATCATTAAGAAAACTCATATCAGCAATCTTCATGTCAAGAGATCTCAGGTTATTGGCAATCAACTGAATAGATTTCAAAAAATTTCCCTGACCATCATATACATTCAAATGTTTCAATGTAGCTACAAAAATCCTGTTTTCGCCAGCCAGTACATCTGTCGGAGTGTAGTTGATTTTATCTGTACTATCCCAGCCAATTTTTTCCGTGATTTTGAAATCAGTGGCAACAGGTTTCCCCTTGTTTTCATCAAATTCCACAACCTCCATGTTCAAAATAGTTGGTGTAAGCAACTGAGCAGCACATCGGTTTGTCACCAAAAGAAATTTTGAATTGATATCGTTTGATGGCGGCAACAAAAACGGTCGCCACACATCATGAAAAACCTCCTTACCAGTTGTATAATCATATACATTCAACTTGTAATCATAACTTACATTATGTCTGCCTACTACCAGGTATCTATCTTTATAAAACTTTATGGAATTGATATCTACAGTAGGTCTCAGTTTAAATGATTTTACCAGGCTGAAATCACTTGTTTTCATAATAACGGCATAAGGAATCAAACTTCTTAACACTGTAAGTGCGATCAGTGACCCATCGGAGTTCATATCCAGAGAAAATGGAAGCCCCCTTTCGCCCTCTTGCTCAGCTATTTTTTGTCCGGTTTTAATGTTCCATTTAATCATCTTCCTGTCACGACTTATGCTCAACAGATATTTTCCGTCAGGTGTAAATTTCAATCCCGATATAAAATCACTATGTCCGGTCAAGACCTTAGTAAGCTTAAGCCTTTGTGCATCAAAAATCTGGATATCTGATCCTGCATTTTTACCAGCAAGATTCATTACACCATAGGCCTTGGCGATGTGTCTTCCATCAGGACTTACTTCCGTGTAGCTAAGTGCCCCTTTCAAACTTGCAGCAGTTCGTCTTTCATTTTTACCTTCCAGCCAGTTTTTTTGGGCAAAAACCTTAGGTGAAGTAAGTAATAGGATTACAAGCAACAATATTTTATAGTTCATAATCAGTAAATGCAAATTATATTCTAAATATACCACCTATTGGGTATTTCATCTGCTTAAAAAAGCTTCTAAGTTTGTTTCATATTCTAATGGCTTGACATCAATAATTCATCAATCAATGGTGTCTGTTCATCGAATAGCAAAAACAATATAGTATTAATTGTAAAAATTCATCTTAAATTCGGTTAAACAAAAAAATCTGATGTTATGACAAATTCAATTAAATTTTTGGGAATAATGTGCCTTATGCTCTTAATTTCCTTTGGAGCCACTGCTCAACAAGATACAAAGGCTCTTACTAAAGAAATCAAGGATAAGGCTGTAAAAGAAGCGAGAAAAGAAGCCAAATCTTATGCCAAAGACGGATGGTACACTCAACCGGGATCGCTTCCTATGGACAAACAAATCGAAAAAGCATGGATGAAGCAGTATGAGGAAGATGAAAACGGATATCCAAAGTACTATGTGGGGACAGGAAACTCAGTAGCAGGAGCTCAATCTGCAGCAAAATTGCAGGCATCTACCATAGCCAAGCAGGATTTGGCTGGAAGGATCAGCTCAAGCATAGCTTCCATCATAGAAACCAACATTGCCAACGAGCAAATTTCAGCTGAAGATGCTGTCACCATCCAACAAACTGTATCGGCCTCTACAGAAATCATAGCGCAAAAGCTGGGACGTGTGGTTACGCTTACAGAGTTGTACAGAAAAGTTGGCTCTAAAAACATTGAGGCCAATATAAGAATTGCCTACAGTCAGGAGTTGGCTATGGATGAAGCCAAAAAAGTAATCAAAAAAGACCTTGAAGAAAAGACCAATGTCGCCAGAGAAAAACTGGACAAGTTGATGAATTTTTAATACTTTCTCTAAACATTTGATTAACTCAGAAAGTCCCGATTACTTGAACTATTGGGACTTTCTTTGTTAAAAAACATCAACAACAGATCATAGAGCAATGATTAAACCATTTCAATTTCTAACTGCTTTCTCTCTGATTTTCATTTCTTTGAAATCCATGAGCCAGCCATTCCAAACCGGTATGGATTTCAATGATCAGGAATATGCTCAATTACCAATAACAGCTCCTCTGACACGTGGCGATTTTGACAACCTACCTTCAAATATCAGTTTGCAGAAATATGCACCAACACCCGGAAATCAAGGGCAAACAGGCACATGTGTAGCATGGTCTTCCGCCTATCATGCTCGTACTATAGCCGAGTCTATTCGCACCAATAGAACACTGAAAAGTGAGACTGATAAAAACACCTTCTCCCCAACATTTGTATACAACCAAATAAGACTTGAAAATGGGTGCGAAAAAGGAACTTACCTCAATCAGGCACTAGATTTAATGAAAAATCAAGGGGTGGCCAAATACACGGATCTTCAGTTTGATTGCAATCACACAGTAAATTCAGCAGACAAGCAGCATGCTGCTCCCTATAAAATAAAGGACTACAAAACACTCTTTTTACAAGACGGTAACAACAAAATACTGCCGGTAAAAAAGAGTCTGTCAGAAAAAAAACCAGTATTGATCGGCATGCTTTGCCCAGAGTCGTTTTATTATGCCAAAGATGTGTGGCAACCCAAGCAGGAAGAGTACGGCAAACCTTTTGGAGGTCATGCCATGGTGACTATAGGTTATGACGACAACAAATACGGTGGTGCATTTCTAATCATGAACAGTTGGGGAACACAGTGGGGAAACGGTGGTTTTATTTGGATTAAGTACAGCGACTACAATGAGTTTGTGAAATATGCTTTTGAAATGATAGAATCTCTACCAGATAACAAAGTACTGGCAGGAGCAATGAACCTTTCGCTCAAAGAAGGTGGATATATGAAAATATCATACAATGCAAGCAAAGGTATTTATACCTCTTCCGTTCCTTATCCAAGTGGCACACAATTCAGGCTTTACATTGCCAATAACGAACCAGCATATGTTTATGCCTTAGGGTCAGATTTATCGAAAAAGTCATTCGATATTTTTCCTCACGAGAAAAACATCAGCCCTTTTTTAGGATACAAAGGAAACAATGTGGCAATCCCAAGCGAAAAACACTGGATAAGAATGGATCAAAACACTGGTACTGATTATTTCTGTATCTTGTATTCTTCCAGTAGCCTCAATATTGACCAAATCAAAAGTGATTTAGAGAGAGCTCCAGGCAATAGTTTCGTAGAAAGACTGAATTATGTACTAAAAGACAAACTGGTTCAAAAGAATATGATTAGTTATTCAACTAACAATATTTCGTTTAAAGGTGGATTTTCCGGAGAAGGAATCATTCCTATTGTGGTAGAAATTGAACATATTTAAACATACGAGAAGTCAGTTGAATTTAAAATAATTAAGATTTATACATGAAAGCATTTTTTTACATATTAGGCATAGTCATCGGTTCGCAAAGTATTGTTTTTTCCCAATCCCCAAATTGGACTAATTACACCATGCGCAATGCCTCCTACCCTGAGAGTAGCTATCTTACCGGATTTATTTCGGAAACCAATGTCAATGGTAGCGATCCGGGTGAATTACTTCAAAAAATCAGTGGATATGCTAAAGATCAACTGGTGGAAAATATACTAGTAGAAATCAAGAGTATCAGTACGCTCAATATCCACAATGTGAACACCGTAACCCAGGAAGAATTTCAAAAAAACAGTACTTCTTTCAGCAATGCCACCATTGCCGGATTGAAAACTGAAACCTATTATGATCAGAAGAAAAAAACAGGTTTTGCATTCGCATTCGCTAAAAAATCGGAAGTCAAAAACCACTATGAAAATGAGATATCGACTTTGCTGGACAAGTGCAATACCAATTTTGAATTGGCAAGCAGCCACAAAAATGAAAATAATAATCAGGGGGCTTTAAAATTACTATTTCAAATACAAACATTTATCAAAAACATAGAGCATGCCCAAACCATATTAATCACATTAACCGGAAATTATGATCTGGCATCTTTAAAAAGAAATGAAAGTCGGATCATTAAAATGAAAACCGAGAGCGAAATCAACAAAGTGAGGAATACTCAACAATTCACTCTTGAAGATGCCGCATACTATATTGCATTTGCACTAAACACCCAAACAGACAACCTAAATGCACCAGTAAGAGTGAGTAATTTCACCTATCAGGATACTCCAATGGGCAGTATTTTCTCCAGAAGGCTTCAATCTTCTTTGGAACAAAAGCTTGTTCAGGAAGGGTATAAAGTTGCTAATCAGGCAGTTGAAAACAACGGGTTTGTACTCAGGGGCAGCTATTGGGAAGAGGGAGACAAACTTAAGATTACAGGAATTCTCAGGGATCAAAAAACATCTTCTGCCATTGCCAGTGTGGATTGCTATTTACCAAAAAATACTTTGACGAGTGCTGGTATTTCTTTTACTCCTGAGAACTACAAGCAGGCGTTAGTTAATATGAAAGAACTGGCTAAAGATGAAATAAAAGGTGGTGGGCTAAATATAGACCTGTACACCAACAAAGGAAGGGACAATCTCATCTACACCGAAGGAGAAGAACTAAAACTATTTGTAAGAGCAAACAGGGAATGTTACATGCGGTTTATCTACCATCTGGCTGACGGTTCCAAAGTGCTTTTACTGGATAACTACTATATCAATCACGACAATGTAAATCAAGTGTACGAGCTTCCTTACGAATTTGAGTGCGCTGAACCTTATGGAATAGAAACGCTACAATTGAATGCCCAGGCCGAGCCATTTCCCCCGCTTGCTACCAAAGAAGAATATGGGTATAATTTTATTCTTGATGATACCAATACCATTATTACAAAAACGCGTGGTTTCAAGAAAAAAACAGATACTGAAGAGATAAAAGCCGAAAAGAGAATGGTGTTTACTACCATGCGGGATTAAATGTAAAAAGAGACTAACTCAAAAGGCAGATAATTCCAGACTCCTGTTTAATCCTTTTTTTAAAACAACTCCATCAAAAAAACTAAACTCCTGCTTTTTCAATCGTTTGCAAAGTCTTTTCTAAACCAGTTTTTGCTACTTCCAGCAAGTCTTGTTTATGGTATTCCGGATTATACAATTCCAAAGATACGCATCCTTTAAACCCTGTACTTTTCAGGTCTTTCAATATTTGGGGTAATGGTAAGATTCCATCTCCGGGATATACCCTGTCTTTGTCCTTCATTTCATCTATACTCATGCCTTTAGGGGCATCATTGAACTGAAAAATAGCAAACATGTCTCCCCTCAGTGATTTCAATCCGTCAAATCCACCTTTGCTTATGTACATGTGAAATACATCCGGGATAATACAGGCCTGAGGATGACTTGCATCCAGAGCCACAGCGGTAGCCTGCCCCATCGTTTTCAACGGAAACATCTCTACAAAAACAATAGCCGGTATCACATTGTATTCATTGATACCAATGTCGAGTAATCTTTTGTAACAAGAAGAGACAAACCTGGTATCGTAATTATCACCCACTTTATTTGGAATGGCTTGTACATATTTACAGCCAACCTCAGATGCCATGCGCATACGATTCCGAGTTTCAGGCAAAGATTTTTGAAAAGCTTCTTCATTTTCAGGAATACAACCCCAAAGGCCGATCATACTGGGCACAAATAAACCATTGTCTTTTATCTTTTTTCCAAGTTCTTTTAAGTTACCTCCGGACTTTTCGTACTCAGCCAGTTCTCCGTCCCATGGCTCGATAGCATCATATCCTGCTTTTATGGCAATATCTACTTTTTCTTCCAGGCTTTTGGCTGTTCTGATAGTAGCTGTGTCCAGACATATCGGCCATGGACTTCTTCCATTCTGAAATCGTTTTTCTTTGGCTTTAACTGATTTTTCAGAACTATACCCAAATGCTGTGGTAGTAAGTCCCAGAGCAGCACCACTTGCAATAAATTTTCTTCTGTCCATAATAAACGTTAATTTTTATGATAATACGTTGGTGATATAATAAACCTGTAGTGTAATTTAATACAGCTGTAGCAATACTTAAACTTTTGTATAGATTTTCAAACCTTTTCCGTGATATACGGTGAGGCATATCACATAAAAAATACCTCAATCATAGTCTAAACTTTTGTCATATCGCATGGTATAGGCAGAACCTATTCCAATCAATGCACCAAACAAATGTGATTCCCATGAAACCCCGGGCCTTGACGGTAACACTCCGTAAATAATTCCACCATAAAGCACCACCACCACGATGGCTATTGCCAGGGATTTAACATTCTTTCTAAAAAAACCAAATGAAATAAGAAAAAAAGCCAATCCATACACCAAGCCACTGGCTCCTATATGGTAAAACCCTCTTGCAAAAATCCAAACACAAATATTGGTAAGGAAATAGCACTGCAAAAACACCCGCACCGCTATAGAATTATAAAACACAAATAAGGTTGTTCCCAGAAAGATTAAAGGAAAGGTATTTGAAAGGATGTGATTCAAACTGCCATGTATCATCGGAGCAGTTAAAATTCCTATAAGCCCGGATGTGGTTCTTGGAAAAACTCCAAGAAACCCCAAATCAATATTAAAAAAGAATTGAACCGAAAAAAAAACCCACATCAGGAATGCGAGTCTAAGCGGGGGGACAATGCTATTTCGTTGAAATTTAGGCATTAAAAAAGTCCCGTCTGGACGGGACTATGTTTTTCTTAATAGTCTGACGGATCTTTGATCATGTCCAACTCTACAAGCTTGGCTTCTTCATAGCTCACTGACATATATCCCAATACTCCTCCGGAAGCTCCAGCCACTTTTTTAGCCATATCTTTCAAACTGGCTACAAGTTTCACTGAAAAATTATGATCAATTTTTGGGAGAATATGATTCAATTTTCTCAATTCACTTATAATGGAACTGTTTCTTTCCTCAACAGAAGAAGACAATTCTTCTGTAAGTTTGAAGAATTTACTCTCGAAAGTTGTACCTACTTCCTTATAATAACCAATCAACTGCTCTCTTTCTCTGGATTGTTTTCCCTGTGCGAGATCCAAAGCCTGTGCAATTTCTTTTTTGTCTATCTCACCATCTGCTCCTGCAATCAATATAGCAACATAAACCGGCGCATTCAACAACACCTCTATTTCATCGTCACGTAGTGTACTAAACTCACTTATCATCTTATTAAATTTAATTATAGGTAGATTGAGCCCGAAATTACAGGAAATCAACCAATTCCAAAACTGTTCAATTATATTTTTTCAGCATTCAAATTCAATATAACTTTTATCTCAAAAAAACTCTGTCACTTTGAACCTAAAGCTTAGCTCTATTGTCGAATGCTATTCGATCCTTAATAAAAGATTCGATTTGTTCCACACCAAGTTTTTTTGCTATAATCCTTTTATCTCTATCCAACACATAAATAGTCGGAGTTGTTCTCACATTGTACTGGCGCCTGAAATTACTTCTCGTAAAAGGATCAGCAGCATTTACCCAATCCAACTGATGTTCCTGAATAAACGCTTTCCATTTGTCAATATCTGTATCGGAATCTACAGCTAACACCTCTACTCCTTCCGATTGCAGTCCATGATAAATATCCAGCAACACCGGCGTTTCTTTCTTGCAATGTCCGCAATCCGGACTGTAAAAAAACAATATAGTATAATTAGCAGGAATAGAGCTAAGGCTTATTGGGTCTTGTAATGTATCCAGCAAATTCAATCTGGGAGCAATCATTCCTATTTGATTTTCCCTATGAAAATCCATTTCTTCCCGAAGTTTCGTGAGCATTTCTTCATCAGCCCATGGGGTTTTCCCTTTTAAATAGTAGTTTTCAGAAATATGAACAAATGCTTTATCCAGTCCCATTATTTTAGAATTCTGGTATTTTTGAAAAAAATACACCACCCAATACCTGAACATCTCTTCACTGTCTTTAGACTTATTGAGAATGTAATCGACGGAAGCAACTACCGAATCAGGAGTCTGAAAAGTAACCTTATCCATATATTCCATGACTTTAGCATGAAAAATTGGAGCCCGCAAAGTCCCTTCGTCGTTGAAATCTATCCCATCAAAAAAATGATCCTTATAGTCGTTGTATAGCTTTCTTTTTTCTTCAACAGACATTCCCTCGGCTTGTGCTATATTTTGTTTTTGAGGTTCCATCAACCGTAACAGCACTGCGGCGTAATACTCTTTATATAAGTTTTTCAGGCTGTCTCTTTTCGCCAGGTTTTCGTCTCCCAACTGTTCTGCCTTTTCATATATTGAGGTAGAGTCCTTCTTATTTTTTGCTTGTTTCAACTCTTCGGTCAGGCTTCTCATCTTGATCTGATGATCCTTCATCATCAATTGAAAAACCCTAAACACTTCATTTTCAAGAGAGTTATGGATTTGCATACTTCCATAAGGATCAGACTTGGTGGTCTTAATTGAAAATTGCTGTTCATTTACTAAAAACTCAAAGTAGAAGCTCTTAGAGTAAAGAAAATAGACTCCTTTTTTGAGCCTCTTGGTATTCGAAAAACTAACTTCTCCTTTTGGGCTCACCGATGATGTGTCCTGATAGTACCTTTTCTCACCAAAGTGATACCCCAAATAGGCGACACTGTCTTCCAAACCTTCAACTTGCAACCTGATATCGTATCGTTCATTCGACTGACCCGTTAATTGGTCTAGCGATACTACAGACAAAAGAATTAATAAAAATAATAAACGCATCCTACCAAAATTAATATTATTCTATACGCAAAACGATTGGTACATAGGATTATATGCCCCTCCTTACATAAAAGTATGATCCAAATATAAACATTTAGTTTATGTTTATATTGCCCAAAAACTTTAGTTCGTGTAGAACTCAAATTACAAAAATAGTAAAAAGCAATATTGAATACTGCCCATAGATATTATCAATAATATTATATTTACCAATCCGATTTTCATAAATTAACGGTAAATTTAGAGCATACTTATTTTAACTATTTCCAAAATTACTACGTGGTAAATCATTTAGAATCGCAAAAAATTAAGGGTTATTTGGTTAGGATTTTGATTGGGGCAATCATCTATTTTTTCCTGATCACTTTACTCATTCATTTTGAAAGAGACAGCCAACAGTCGTCAATCGTTGACTACAGACATGCCATTTGGTACACAGTTGTCACTCTTACTACTGTAGGATATGGAGACTTGTATCCTGTAACCATCTTTGGGCAATATATAGGCTACATGTTTATCTTCCTCAGTTTAGGCGTTTACGGCTTATTAGTCGGTCAGTTTGCAAGTATAATATCAACTATAAAAGAAAATAAAATGTTAGGCTACAATGGAACAACCCTCATGAATCATGTCGTAATAATAGGCTGGAATGAATTTAGCCAAATGGTGGCTGATCAACTAATAGGAGCCGGAAAAGATGTGGCTATTGTGACCGACAAAAGAGAACATGTTGATCATATAAAAGAAAAATACCACAGAAATAGTGTTTTCACCCTTTACAGCGATTTTCAAAATTATGAAATCCTTCATAAAGCCAATATCGAAGATTCAAGCGTGGTATTCGTAAACTTACCGGACGACACTGAAAAACTGGTGTACATTCTAAACCTCAAAAAAATCTATGAAAATCTGGAATATGTGGTGACCATTGAAAATGCCAACCTCAAAAACACATTCATCGGAGCTGGTGTAACCAACGCCATTTCACCCAATGAGATTTCTTCTAAGATACTAGCCAGTTATATGTTTGAGCCGGATGTGGCTACTTACACCGAAGACATCATGTCATTTGCAAAACATGAAAATGATTATGACATCAAACAGTTTTTAGTAACACATGACAATCCGTATGTAAACAAGACATATCAGGAAACTTTTTTCGACCTTAAAAGACGCTATAATACCATATTGATTGGGATAAGTAAAAAGGACAAATCCGGCAAACGAAAACTAATCAAGAACCCACTCGGAGAAGTAAATATTAACCTGGGAGACTATCTTATAGTAATATTAAATGGTACTTCTTTCGACATCATACTCAAAGTATTCAATGTAGAAGAGGGTTTTTTCAGAGACGCAAAACGATAGATATGAATAAATCAGCAATAGTACTAATAATCGCAACATTCCTGCTTTTTTCTTGCGAGAACAGAGAGGTCAATCCTGAAAAAGGGCCTAATTTCAGTGAAATCCACGAAAACATGGAATATCATTTTGATAAAATAAAAATAGACGGGTATGACTACCTCATATTAGAAAGAGACAGAAACAATCCTCATGAGGGGTTTGGGTTTATGGCATTGAATGGAACCCGGTTTGGAAGCAATCAGGATACTATTAAAGCATATCTAAAAACAGTACTGAAGGTTCAGGCGGAGCTTATGGCAAAATTAAATGAGGAAACAACCGAAGAGTCAGCGTCAAAAATTGATGAAATATTAAACAGCAATCTATCGCAAATAAAGACTTATGCAAGAAAAGATTCTACAAAAAGGAAGAGCAAAAACTAACAGTTTTTGCTCTTCCTTTTTGTCTTTTATATACACTGTCTCCTAAATTTTGGCAAAATAAATTTTAAGATCTTCTAAAACGATTTTAGTTTCATTATCCACTACTCCTATTTTTAATACATCCTTTGCTACCTTAATGGCATCAATCAATTCATCCTCATCAGGAAAAACTTCCTCCAGAATTTTACAATAAGAAATCATACACATCAACACAACTACAGCAGGTGAAGGTTTTTGTCCCTTCAATACAACCGCTTTCAATACATCCCTGATTTCCTGTTCAAAAGCATAGTTTGCATTATCCATTCTTTCAGAGATTGGAATAAACAGAAGCTTGGTAGATTCGACACTCAATATTCCACGCTGTACCAGCAACTCTATTATTTCATCCTGAATATGGTCAAATCCTGGAGCCAATCGATCAATAGTTTGCACCACTGAATCTCCTCCATTACCTATACCTTTCAAAACACTGTCTAATATTTTATTCCCTGTACCGGAATTATCATTCATCACTATTTTACCCCCCTGAAAACTAACTTTCTTGGATAGAGACAACTCTAAAATACAACTAGCTATCAATCCCTTATCTATTGAGTGCTCTGCAGCTGCCAACAGTCTTCCTTCATCATCATCTAATGCAATCAGCATTAATCCTTCTGCTATACTTAATTTCATAACTTGGTAGATTATTTTACTTCTTTTTTAAAAAATTCAACTTTTCAGAATCTTCTCAATAGTCAATCCCTGAACTAAAATTGAGAAAACTACTACGGCATAAGTTGCTGCTACTATTAAATCTTTAACTGGAATACTGTCGGAAAGTGAAAGTGCCAAAGCTACAGAGATTCCCCCTCTCAGTCCACCCCAGGTAAGTATTATTATAGATTTTTTCTCAAATTTTATCCCGAATAATTCCATCGCAACAACGGGCAAAGATACTCCCAAAAACCTTGCAATCAATACCACTACAATGGCTAATGCTCCTATTGTTATATATTCTGTTTCAAACGACTGAGCTATTACTATCATCTCCAGACCAATCAAAATAAACAAAATAGCATTTAGTGCCTCATCCAGTAAGTGCCAGAATTTAAATACATACTCACCTGTAGCATTGGCCAGATGTTCGCTCCTACCCTCATTGCCTATAAACAATCCCATAATTACCATTCCCAATGGCCCTGATACATGGAGTAATTCAGCCAGTCTGCCACCAACCATCACCAATGTCAAAGTAACCAATACTTCCAGCTCCACATGATCATTGTCTATATAGTCGAGTAGTTTAAATCCCAGAAACCCAAACAACGCACCAAGGAGTAAGCCCCCAAAAACCTCTTTCACAAAAAGTAATATTACGTCCATTGCCCCCACTTCATCTGAGCTTTCATGCTCATGTTGGGCTGCACCTTCGTGTTGGGTATAATCAGCATACTGCACTATATTTTCATTACCGGTTTCCGTATTTGCCTGATAAACCATTTCGTGTGTACCATTGTCCTGTACTCGAGCCTCTTCGCCATGATGCCTGCTCGAAGGATCTGCTATTCCCAGAATCGTAAGAAATATAACCACACCTACTCCGTCATTGAACAATGACTCACCTGCAATTTTTATTTCCAAACTTTTAACCAGTCCGAATTTTTTCACCAGTGACAATACAGCAATAGGATCTGTAGGTGAAATCAAAGCCCCGAACAAAAGACAGTAAATAAGATCAACCTCTTTTCCTGCAATAATAAAAGCCTGCTGCATTAAAAATCCAACAACAAATGTTGACAACAAGGTACCTAATGTTGCCAAGACAATAACCGGTATCTTCTGATCAAGTAAAGTTTTTAGATTCACCGATAGTGCTCCTGCAAAAAGTAAAAAGTTCAACATTACATTGAGCAGGACTTCTTTGAAATCAAAAGCTTCAATAATGTGTTCAGCTCCTTGCACAATAGGAGGCATAAAATAGCCAAGAATCAGGATTACAACTGATGAAGCCAATGCTATGGCCATCAAACCGATTGTTGAAGGTAACTTTAAAAGTGTGATGTTGACAAGTGTAAAAACCGCTGCTAAGAAAATCAACAGTGTCATCAGGTCTAATATACCCATATTTCAATTGTTTAGGTTTGGTGGTTAAACTTCCAAAGGCGACTATTACGCATAACCTATAGAAGATACAATTTCTATTCTTTTATATTATAGATCGTAATATACTTATTATTAAAGGTTCAAAAACCTATTTGCTTTACAATAATAACAAAAATACTCTCTTTCGATAAAAAAATACAAGTCAAAATATCCCTTGTAGAAAATATTATATCCTTCATTTTTATATGAACGAAAAATAAGTCGGTTGTCAAGATAAATGGAAGAGTATAAGACACTATAAACAAACCTGTCTTTTATACTCGTTTTGAATGTAATTCTATCATCACCATAAGCTTTAATCTCAAATTCAAAAATTACAACTGAAGTTTTTTTTTACGACATGTCCTGGCAAATAGCTGATTGAGAGTAGCAATATCTGTGATAGTATTTTTAATAATCAACCGACTTTTTCCAAATATTAAAATTTTTCAAATCTTAGACGAGATTATTTCGTTTACATTCTCTTTTTAAAGAAAGAGAAAATAATTTTGCGCCCTTCTAGGAGAGATGGCAGTCTCTAGAGGCACTTTTCAGAAAAATTCAAATTACCAAATGGAAAAAACAGCGGTAAAAAATTTTGTCATTGATTTTGACAGCACATTCACTCAGGTTGAGGCCTTAGACGTATTGGGAGAAATATCTCTCACGGGAACTGATAAAGAAGAGGTATTGCTTAAGATAAAAGATTTTACCGACTCTGCTATGGCCGGAAATATTTCATTTCGTGAGTCTCTAAACGGTAGAATAAAGTTGCTTCATGCGCACAAAGATCAATTACCCGAACTCATCTCTGTGCTAAGAAACAAAGTTTCAAAGTCATTTATTAGAAATAAAGAATTTCTTTCTAACCACTCAGAAAATGTTTACATCATATCCAATGGTTTCAAAGAGTTCATTTGCCCAATTGTAAAGGAATACGGCATAAGAGAAGACCATGTATTTGCAAACACCTTTTGTTATGACGAGGCAGGATACATAGTAGGCTTTGATATGGACAACATACTGTCCGGAGACAAAGGAAAGCCTGCCGTAATCAAAGAAATGAAACTCAAAGGAGAAGTTCATGTGATTGGAGACGGATACACAGACTATGAAATCCGTGAATACGGCATGGCCGAAAGATTTTATGCCTTTACCGAAAATGTATCCAGACAAAAAGTATTGGAAAAAGCAGATCATATAGCACCATCATTAGACGAAATACTATATCACAATAACATGGAGAGAGCTCTATCATACCCTAAAAACAGAATCAAAGTATTGTTACTTGAAAACATTCATCAGGTAGGTGTAAACCTAATGCAGGAAGAAGGTTATCAGGTAGAAGTATATCCTGCCGGTCTTTCTGAAGACGAACTGGTTGAGAAAATCAAAGACGTTTCCATTTTAGGTATTCGTTCGAAAACAAATGTCACGAAACGAGTAATCGAAAATGCAAAAAAACTAAAAGCAGTTGGCGCATTTTGTATTGGCACCAACCAGATAGATTTAAAAGAATGCCAAAAGAACGGTATAGCAGTATTCAATGCTCCCTATAGCAACACCCGATCTGTTGTAGAACTGGCTATTGCGGAAATGATAATGTTAATCAGAAATTTGCCAGACAAAATAGTTGCCATGCATGCCGGCAAATGGGATAAGTCTGCCAAAGGAAGCTATGAGATACGAGGTAAAAAATTAGGTCTTGTCGGCTATGGTAACATTGGCAAGCAACTTTCAGTTATAGGTGAGGCTATGGGGATGCAGGTTTATTACTATGACTTAAACGAAAAGCTGGCATTGGGCAATGCTACAAAATGCAAATCATTGCAGGAAATGCTAAGCACTGTTGATGTAGTTTCTCTTCATGTAGATGGCAGAAAGGAAAATAAAAACCTGATCGGTAAGCAAGAATTTGAATGGATGAAAGATGGGATGATTTTCCTAAACCTGAGCAGGGGTCATGTAGTTGATATTGCAGAATTGAAAAAGAACATCGAAAGTGGCAAAATAGCAGGTGCGTCTGTAGATGTTTTTCCAGTGGAGCCATATAGCAATGCGGATGAGTTTATCTCTGAATTGAGAACATTACCAAATACGATACTTACTCCTCACATTGGTGGTAGTACACAAGAAGCACAGGAAAACATTGCCGAATTTGTACCTACTAAAATTATGGATTATATCAATACAGGATCAACTACCAACAGTGTAAATTTCCCGGATATAACCTTACCTGCATTCGAAAATGCACATAGGTTCATTCATATACACCACAACAAGCCTGGTGTATTGGCTGAAATCACAAATATGCTCGCTTCGCACAATATCAACGTAGTAGGCCAATACCTAAAAACAAATGAAACCATAGGTTACGTTATTACAGATATTGATAAAGGGTATGATCCCGCTGTTACTAAAGAATTGAAGAAAATAGAAGGCACAATAAAATTCAGGGTGCTGTATTAAAAACCAGAAAGAATATTGAATGCACTAAAAAAGCCTTTAGCAGAACTAAAGGCTTTATAGTGTTAAGGCGACAAGGTTAATTAAACCCCTGTTATTTAAAGGATTTGAGCTGCCGAATCAATTCAACCTTCCACTGTTATCCTACAAGAGGTTTTGACTCAACGAATCGAATCAAAATGAGGCCCGGTTTAGCCAACCAGCTTCACTCAATTATTGTTAAAATGTTAGGTTTAATAACAATAGCGTCAACCTTAAGCAACTGATACAAAGTTATCCAAGCAATTATCATTTTACAATGAACTGCTAAACTTTTCTTTTTGATGAAATTAAATTCACTCGTTTTCTTTTTCAGAAAACAAGATTTACTGAACATTGCACTATGAAAAAAATCCATTTCACTCCGGGTCCTTCAGAAGTATATTTCACTGTCGAAGAACATGTTAAAAACGCATTCAAACATCAAATTCCAAGCATTACTCACAGAGGAAGTGAATTTATTAGTCTTTATAGAGAAACAGTAGAAAACATCAGGACACTCTTAAATCTACCAGACAACTTTCAAATCGCATTTACAACTTCTGCCACAGAAGTATGGGAAAGAATGTCGGAAAACTTAATCGAAGAACATTCATACCACCTGGTCAATGGAGACTTTTCAGGCAAATTCCATAAAGCAGCAAAAGCAATTGGAAAAAATGCAATTGCCAACATGGCTGCTCCCGGAACCTGTGCCAATGTGAATGAATTAACAATTCCAGATGAAGTAGAGCTTATCGGCCTTGCTCAAAATGAAACCAGCACGGGGGCTGCACTTCCGTTGGAAGACATATATACTCTAAGGAAAAACAACCCCGAAAAGCTCTTGGTTGTTGATGCGGTGAGCTCACTTCCGGTAATTGACCTGGACTTTAGTCAGGTTGATTCTGTTTATTGTTCAGTTCAAAAGTGCTTTGGCCTTCCTGCTGGTCTTGGCGTATGGATATACAACGAAAAATGCCTTGAGAAAGCCGGACAATTAAAAGTCAAAGGCAAATATCATGACACTTACCATTCATTGTTGAATTTGGAGAAATTCACAAAAAAACACCAAACACCATGCACTCCAAATGTCTTGGGAATTTACCTCTTGGGGAAAGTTGTGGGTGACATGTTGCACAAAGGAATAGATGTAATCAGAAGAGAGTCCAATTACAAATCTGCCCTTTTGTACAATCTGTTTGAATCACACGATCAATTAAACCCATTTGTTAGTGAAAAGCGTTTTCGTTCGCTTACAGTTGGTGTCGCTGAAGTGAAGGGTGACTCTTCCAAACTTATCAAAAGGCTATCAGATCAAGGCATGGAAACAGGTAGCGGTTACGGAGAATTTAAAAACTCACACATCCGTATAGCCAACTTCCCAACTCACTCTAAAGAACAAATAGAAATGTTGGTGGATACCGTAAGTAGTTCGGAGTTCTAAAGACTACCAACCACATCGGTCAGAAAATCAGGGATGTTTCTGAATAATAGAAAAAAGTTCTATTATTCAGAAATTTCAATATTGAATTATTTCGAGTTAAATTTGCATTCCTAACCCCACGAACTATGTATTCGTTCAAGAAAATACTGGTCGCTCTTGACCACACCTCGCATGACAAAGAGCTTGTAGATGCAGCCTCTTTCATTTCTACTCTGTCGAAAACAAAGGATGTATATTTTATAAATGTTGTCAAGGATTTGAATATCCCAAAAAACATTAGAAAAGAATTTCCAGACATTATATCTAATGCAGTATCAGAACGAACTGTGGAAATACAAAACCTGGTGAAAGAGAACTATTCATACAAAGAAGCTAAAACTCACATTGAAATTAAACCCGGAAATCCCACCAGTGCCATTCTAAAATACAGTATTGAAAAAAATATTGACCTGATACTGGTAGGAAGGAAAAACACGAGAAAAGACGGTGGTATAATAATAAACAGGCTGGCCAGAAAAGCAGCCTGCTCTCTCCTTGTAATACCAATCGAGTACCAGAAAAGAGTAAAAAAAATCTTAGTACCAATAGACTTTTCAGACTACTCAGTTGAAGCACTCAAACAGGCCATAAATCTTGCAGCCCCCAACCTTCCCAATGTGAAAATATACATTCAAAATGTATTTCAAGTACCAAATGGATACCGCTACACTGGCAGGACTTTTAAAGAATTTGCAGTCATAATGAAAGAAAATGCCGAGAAGGACTACAAAAGCTTTATGCATAAAATCGACACCAAAGGAGTGAATATTGAACCTGTTTACACTTTGGATCGAAGCGACAACCTTATTGCTAAGATATACAGCACCGGACTAAGACTGAATGCAGATGCCATTGTCATTGGAGCAAAAGGAAGGACTGATACTACCGCCATTTTCATAGGAAGTAGTGCCGAAAAACTCATTCATATAGATTCTACCATACCCATAATGGTAGTGAGGCCTAAAGGAAAACGAGCAGGAATAATCGAATTGTTAAAAGACATTTAGATAAAGATCTAAGAGTCATCTCATTTGATTTACAACCCAAACAAATATCAATTTCTTAAAATTGATATTATTACCAATTCACTTTCCTGACAATGGTTTATATTCTATTTTACATATAGATATAATCTCATTAGAAAATGAAAAAGAATAGATTATTAATTTTCCTTCCAAGGATAATTGTAGCGTTTATCCTCTTGCAAACATTGTTTTTCAAATTTGGTATCGGTGGGAATGAAGCGTTGCAAGAGTCAAAAGAAATATTTGGAATTATCGCACTAAGAACATTCGGAAGTGCTGACCAGGAAGCAGTCATTCGTATAGGTACCGGAATAGCAGAGCTAGCTGCATCTATTTTAATCCTTCTAAATGCTACAGCCTACATTGGAGCACTAGTAACCATCGGTCTAATGGGAGGAGCCATACTATCGCATCTCTTATTTCTGGGAATAGAAGTAAAAGGAGATAATGGCCAGCTTTTTATCATGGCAATGGTGGTATTATTAACTGCTCTTATCGTATTGTATAGAGAGAGAAAGAAAGTACCACAACTCTTCAAAAAAAATTAAGTCTATTTTTACTTGCCTGGCAAAGACTATTTAAAGTCTGTCTATAATGTGCTTTAAGAAGCCTTTCAGGATTCTTAAAGCTTACTGTTTTAACAGTTTTACCAATCTTTAAAAGCTTAGTAAAGCGTGGATCGTACTTTATAGACAGACTCTATTTAATCACAAACGTCTCTGATCCCATTTTGTAGTCATCAGTATATACATCAATCTGATGTTTGCCAATGGCATAATCACTTCCCTTACTATATAAAAAAGTAAGGCTTTGCTTAGTTCTGTCGTAGAGTATCTCCTGCTTTGCCGTATAAAATATCTCTCTTCCCTCAAACATAAATGATCCTGAGCCTGAAGCTACATCAAAAAGCACATTGCCATCCGGATCGGTTATTTTGATCATAATATCTTTTCCTTCGATTGGTGCTACTTTGTTTTCATTTATGTCAAATTGTATTTTTAAATGATCCACGTGACGATTTCTGAATTCACCTTCCCTTTCTCTTCCCTTATCAGATACAGCCAATATTTTCATTCCTTCAATCTTCAATCTTGAAGCTACCGCAATTTTCTCTTCAAGCTCAGTTTTGTTACTTTCAAGATTTCGCAAAGATGCATTTAACTCATTCTTCTCCGTTTTCAGCACCACATTTTCTTCATTCAGCTGCTCATTGATCAGCTTGAGCTTTTTTATTTCTTCATCCTGATTTAGCAGTAATTGCTGATAGCCATCCACTTTATCTTTTAATCCGGCTATCTGTCTGTATGCTCTTGTTCTAAACTGTTGTTTTTCTTCTTCCAACTGCTCTCTGATTTTTACCAGAGTATCAATTTCTCCACCGAGCTGAGATATTTCAAGAATTTTTTTATCCAACTCTCCTCCAATAGAATCCAGACTATAGTATGCTTCGTCGAGTTGTTTTTCCGTTTTGGCCTTTTCTTCTTCCAAATCCATGTTCTCAATGAATTTATAGACAAGCCCTCCTCCGATGACTACTATGAATATGATTAAAACGGCTACCAGGATGTTCTTTTTTGGAGCTTCTTGTCCCGCATTGTTTGCTCCCTGTATTTCTTCCATTAATTCTATTTTCCTTTAAAACTGCAAAATTAGGCTTTAATTACACTTTACCAAGAAATTAAAGAAGTAGTGGGAATTTGGAGAGAATGATTAACATTTTCTCACTACACACAAAAAATACACTTGGAATATCACCAATTTAATACGTAATCCTCTTTCTCTAATTCCTTTTTAAAGAAAACAATCCCCATATCAAACAGGTCAATTGTTAGTGTAACTTCAATTTCCAGTTTAATCTCTTCCCAAGCCTTTGTCATCTCTTTTGACCAATGAATATCGTCAAAAATCAAAACAGATTGTTCATTGATATGGTGTTTACATTGATGATAATACCGCATGGTAGCCTCATAGGTATGATTGGCATCAAAAAGAATAAGATTCAATGTATTGACTCGATTAAATATTGAGGCCAACGCCTGATCAATAGGTTCATTAATTAACTGTATGTTGGAATTGCTAAAACCACTAAAATTGGATTTAGCAATACTGGCTGTTTCCGGGCATCCTTCTATAGTAACCAGCTTCTTAACACAAGAAGGTGCAGCAAGGTACATTGTGTTTATACCCAGAGATGTTCCTAATTCCAAAACAGTCTCCGCACCTATACTTTCAATAATTCTATAATACAGCCTGGAGTTTTTAGCAGGAGCCAATGCATATCTCGCAATATCAGAAATCTTTCTTCTTGTGTTAGGCGTTGCTGAAGAACCTGCACCTAAATCAAGTACATTGATTTCTTTGGTGTTGTTAAGCAAATTATCTCTTACTTTTTCTATTCCGGAAAATCCGGGGATAGAACAATCCGATTTTACCACATCTCTATAAAAGCCAAAAATAAAAGGTGAGTGCAATGAATGATCATCCATTGACTGTAGCCAGTAATAGAAATAGCTTTTAATTTGAAACAGTTTCTGAGCAGAAAGCACAACAGACAAATTCCTGTGGAAATTTAATTCAGCCGCTCTAGTGTAATCATGGTAAATTCCGGAATGGACACTTCAAAGGTTTTGCCGTCCAAAATTCTTTCCATTAGGTAAGTACCAGACATTTTTCCTATACCAGACTTCAGGTTACAACCCGATATATACTGATGATCATGCCCTGATTCCAAAATCGGCTGCTGGCCAACCACACCTTCTCCTTCCACCTCGTGTGAGATATATCCGGCATCATTGATGTACCAGTGCCTCCTCAACAGTTTAATTGTGTGATCACTTTGGTTGACAATAGTTACCTTATACGTGAATACATAATGAAATTGTCTGGGACTAGAATACTCCGGTTGGTACTCTGTCTCAACTGTCACTTTAACTCCTTTGGTTATTTCTGAAACCATAAATTCTTTTAAGAAAGAAATAATTAAATGAATTAATTTCGATTTAATTTAGATGTCTAATTACGTCATTTTATTTTGATATAAAAAACTCTATGGAAGTAAAAATTGAAGAAAGTTGGAAAGAAAAGTTAAAGAATGAATTTAGTAAAGAATATTTTGAACAATTGGTTGAATTCATAAAGTCTGAGTACCAAAATTATAAAATTTATCCTCCAGCTAAAGATATTTTTAATGCATTCAATCTTTGTTCTTTTCACAACACCAGGGTTGTGATTATAGGACAAGATCCTTACCACGGAGAGAGACAAGCTCATGGATTATGCTTTTCAGTCAATGAAGAGGTCACCCCTCCACCATCACTGGTAAATATTTTCAAAGAAATAAAAGAAGACCTCAACATCCCCATCCCTGCAAACGGCAACCTGGAACATTGGGCACAGCAGGGAGTACTGCTACTCAATGCTACTCTGACTGTGCGGGCCAAACAACCGGGATCCCACCAAAATAAAGGATGGGAGGAATTTACAGACGCAGTGATAAAAAGCATCTCCGATGAAAAACAAAACGTGGTGTTCTTACTTTGGGGTTCTTACGCTCAAAAAAAAGGAGCGATAATAGACAGGTCGAAACATCTGGTATTAGAATCAGCTCATCCGTCTCCCTTTTCTGTGCACAGGGGATTTTCAGGGAACAAACATTTTAGTAAAACAAATGATTTCCTGCTTTCGAAAAACCTACCAACCATTAATTGGAAATAATTTTCAAAATGCATTAGCTTTAAGTATTTATTCTTGCACAAAAAAACGACAACATGAAGGGAATGGCATCATTAGTACGAACTGTAGTAGTTATAGCATTGATTGGGATTATTTATTACTTTAACCAAAATGTAATAAATAATAAACTTGAAGACTGGTTCGCTACTGCTCCGGACAAACATTTGAATATAGCAAAAAAAGCTGCAAACAATCATGCCATTAATGAATGTCTCAAAGAAATAGATATTGCAATAATGGAGATGGAAGACATTGAAGTTTTTTCAGACAATGTCTCCCGAGACCTTATAGAAAAATCCATCGAGGATCTTCAGCTTCTGGAAAATCATATACAAAATCATGAGCTCAATGTGGATGAATTGAATCTGGTTTTTGCAAAAGGAATCAACAGCCTGGCCTACACATATCTAAAAATCTCTGAAGATGAGCTAAGGCATGATCATGAAATCAAAGCTGTTCACTCACTTAAAATCGTAATTGACCACTTGTACAATTCGATGAGTTTTATGAAGAAAAAGAACATCGATGACGAGAAAGTACTGATCAAGCACATTTATTCTGTCATTGACAGCATCCAGCAAACAGACAATTTTGATTTTAGCTCACTGGATAGGCTCTTCAGTGAAATACAGGAGATCATAGCTGAAGAAGAATTGAAACTGAAAGAACAAAGAGCCGGGTAAAAGCTTTTTGATTAATCGATACCATTGAACAACCTGCTCCATCTTATTTTGCCCAAGAAACTTTCGTTAGGGTCTATTGAAAGCCAGATGAAGGAAGCCTCACCTACTACATGGTCTTCAGGTACGAATCCCCAAAACCGGGAATCTTCAGAATTGTGTCTGTTGTCTCCCATCATGAAATAGTAGTTCTGCTGAAAAGTATATTCATTTAGTTCTTTGCCATCAATAACAAGTTTACCATCTGCTGTACTTACATTTTCCAGTCCTTCATAGTCTCGGATGGTAGAACCATACTTAGCCAGGGTCAATGAATCAATCTTGATAGTCATACCCTCTGCAGGGATCACCAACGGACCAAAAAAGTCAGCGTTCCAGGGAAACATAGTTGCATCAGGAAAGATTCGATGGTTAATGTAAGATTCGGGCTCTTTGAATCTCACCACTTCTTTTACAAAATCAAGTGACTCAAATTTCTTAGCATCTTCAGGTCTGGCATGTACAAAATATCCTCCGTTGACTTCACGTACATCCCAAACACCATTTTTCTTAAATACTCGCTCATTGATGGCCTGATCTGTTGCTATTTGGTAACCAAACTGCATGTTTTCAGGATTTTCTCCTTTCTCACCGTTGATATATACCTGAGAATCCCTCACCTCCAGTGTATCACCGGAAATAGCGACACATCTTTTGATATAATGTGTTTTCAAATCAACAGGATGTTCAAATTCAGGAGGGTAATTGAATACTACCACATCGTTTCTTTCCACGCTTCCAAATCCCGGAAAGCGAAACTGAGGCAGTTGAATAGCATCAGAATAAGAAGGTGCATCTGTTCCCCATATTTTAGCATGAGTCAGCGGAATTTGCAAAGGAGTTTTGGGAGTTCTTGGCCCGTAATTGATTTTACTTACAAAAAGAAAATCTCCTACCAGTAGAGAGTTTTCCATAGAGGGGGTAGGAATGGTAAAGGCTTCCATAAATGCCCATCTAATCAATGTAGCTGCTATCACAGCAAAAACTATGGCGTCAACCCATTCTCTTACCGGTCCTTTCTTAACGTCTTCTTTCTTCTTGAAAAATTCGAAACCCATACTAATTTTTTTTCGGCAAATATATAACTATTCCTTAAAGACTGAAATTTAAGTAATCATCCATGTTGAACACTCCCTTTTTGTCAGAAAGCCATTCAGCGACCATTACTGCTCCCATGGCAAATCCTTTGCGGGTATGCGCTTCGTGAGTAATCCTGATGTCATCAATTTCAGATGTGTAATTGACACTATGAGTGCCCGGCACTTCCCCTTCCCTTTTTGAATAAATGCTCAAAACGGAAGAATCGCTGGCCTCTCCCTCTTTCCAGCTACTTAAATCTTTATTCTTTTCAATTATACCTTCAGCAATGGTAATTCCGGTACCACTTGGAGCATCCAGTTTATGAATATGATGTATGTCTTCTACTGACACTTTGTATCCTTTGCCTGCCATCAATTCCGCAAGGTACTTATTGACTTTGAAGAAAATATTCACTCCAAGACTATAGTTAGAAGCATAGAAAAATGTGCCGCTATTTTCTTTACAATACTTTTCTACTTCGGGCATTTTATCCAACCAACCGGTACTCCCGGATACAACCGGGACTTTCTGTTTCAGCACAGACATAATGTTGTTAAAAGCAGATTCCGGAGAGGTAAATTCAATCACTACATCTGTAGTATCCGGAGTGATCTCCGTAATTTCACTTGAATTATTCAGATCTATAACTTTGGATATGGTGTTTCCTCTTTCAATCGCCAGTTTTTCTATCAACTGCCCCATTTTCCCATATCCTACCAATGCTATTCTCATATCTTTTTCAAAAAATAATATTGCAATACTTTACTTACTTAAATTAAATACCAGCGACACTCCTATATTCTGTGCGGTATAACGATTGCCCATATACATAGCCGGCCGCACCTCGAAAGAGAGGTCATCATTTACATCAAACTCACTCAAATGAGCAGCAATGTGTGCATCTACTATACTCAATAGGTAATATAATGTTCCCAAAACCATCAAATAATCCCGATCTCTTCTCAG
This sequence comes from Reichenbachiella sp. MALMAid0571, assembly GCF_040151475.1. Classification (NCBI taxonomy): domain Bacteria; kingdom Pseudomonadati; phylum Bacteroidota; class Cytophagia; order Cytophagales; family Reichenbachiellaceae; genus Reichenbachiella; species Reichenbachiella sp. MALMAid0571. Next base: position 138,337 of record NZ_JBDKWG010000153.1, read on the forward strand.
TTGTTCGGCATTTCGTTCCAGAGTAGTTGCAGAACCAAACCTTCCACCAAATGGATTTACGGTATTTTCATTTCCGTCAGTTTCCGCCAGGTAAGCATTTCGAAATGCATTGTACAGCACATGCCTGTTGTTGATATAATGGCCAAATAGCATCAGTCCACCATACACAATCGGCAATTTCCAATACTGTCGGTTGTAAATCTGGCCAAGCCCGGGGAAAACTGCAGCATACAACGATGCTTTATTCGGATCCAACGTGGAGACAGTGGTAAAAGTCTCTATTGCATCTGACTTTGTAATTGAAGAATCTGACAATAGTAACCTCTGTGCTACAGAATGATGAGTAGATAATGCTATAAAAGAGAATAAAAGTAAGCTTACAAAGCGCATTCCTATTTAGGATCAATAATTTCCAATAATCTGTTTAACTCAGATACGGAAGTATATGGTATTTTGATTTCGCCTTTTTCATCATCTTTCGGAGTAATTTTTATTTTTGTCCCGAAATGAGAGCAAAGTTTATCCTGCCAGTGGCTTATTTCTCTATTCCTTTCTGCGGAAACTGTGCCTTCAGATTTCTCTTTTTCTTCAGGGAAAGCAGCTTGTTTCACCAGAGCTTCCACTTTCCTTACGGACAATTCTTCTGTCAATATTTTCTTGAAAATATTCAATTGCAATGCAGCATCTTCTATATTGATCAATGCCCTGGCATGCCCCATCGACAATCTACCATCTCTTACTGCAATCTGAATATCTGGCGGCAACTTTAACAGCCTCAAATAGTTATTGACAGTAGTTCTGTTCTTACCAACCCTTTCACCCAATTGCTCCTGCTTGAGGTCACACTCTGCCAACAATCTTTTGTAACTCAACGCCACTTCCATAGCGTTCAGGTCTTGCCGTTGAATGTTTTCAATCAGAGCCATTTCCAGCATTTGCTGATCATCGGCTTCACGTATATAGGCCGGGATTTTGTCAAGGTTTGCCAGTTTAGAGGCCTGAAACCTTCTCTCACCGGAAATTAACTGGTAAGAATTGTTGTTAAGTTTCCGAACAGTAATCGGCTGAATAATCCCCTGAACTTTAATAGATTCTGAAAGCTCTTCCAGAGCCTCCTTATCAAAATGGGTTCTGGGTTGAAATGGATTGACCTCAATCTGATCCAGTGAAACTTCAGAAATATTCCCTACTCCTCCTGTTCTTTCTCTGAGAGACCTTACTGGTTTTTCATTAGGAGAATCATCAAGCAAAGCTCCAAGTCCTCTTCCAAGCGCATTCCTTCTTTTGGGTTTATTTTCACTCATGATTCTATTATTTATAATTGAACAGCAACTAAGATTCTAAGACTACTTTATACAAATAGTGCTTCGTTTTTTATTGCTATTTCTTTTGCAAGGTTTAAATAGCTTATTGCTCCTTTGCTCTCAGCATCGTGCACAATAGCTGGCAGACCAAAACTTGGTGCTTCACTCAATTTAATATTTCGGGGAATCAATGTATCAAAAACCATCGATTTAAAGTGAGTAGTCACTTCATCCACCACCTGGTTTGATAACCTCAACCTTACATCATACATGGTAAGTAAAATTCCTTCTATTTCCAGATCAGGATTTAATCTTGACTGAATAATTTTAATTGTGTTCAACAGTTTCCCTAAACCTTCCAAGGCAAAATACTCACATTGAACAGGAACAATAATAGAATCTGAAGCGGTCAATGCGTTGACTGTGATCAATCCCAAAGACGGAGAACAATCTATAATAACAAAATCATAGTCCTTTTGCAGTTCGTGCAAAACCGTTTTCATTTTGGTTTCTCTCTCGTCGTAATCAACCAACTCCACTTCAGCACCAACCAAATCTATATGAGAGGGCAACAAATCGAGGTAACTAATATCAGTCTTGATAATACAGTCGTAAGGATCTACGCCATCAACCATGCATTCGTAAATACCAGCTTTCACCTGTTTTGGATCTTCTCCTACACCAGATGTCGCATTTGCCTGTGGATCGGCATCTACAATTAGCGTTTTGTACTCCAGAGCAGCCAAACTAGCTGCCAGATTGATAGCTGTAGTTGTTTTGCCAACTCCTCCTTTTTGGTTTGCTATTGATATTATCTTACCCATTATCTATTTGTTGTTACAAATTCTGCGGTGGTTCATCTCTCCTAAAACTGAGGTGAGTTACAAATATATAAACCTCAACTTATCAAACCCGATTATCTTAATAGGAAATTGTCCACAATGGATGTGGATAACTTTTACTTGAAAAAGAATTAAAGTGAAAAACGCTGAAAAATGTAAATACTACCTCTTTCTCCCCCTTTTCTTATCCGGAGTTTTCTCAGCCAGTTCAAAGCATTCCTTATAAGTAAGTTCTCCAGGTTCCTTGTCTTTCGGGATTTTTACATTTTTCTTTTCAAACTTAATGTAAGGCCCCCAGCGTCCATTCAGTACCTGCACTTCCGGGTTTTCATCAAATCCCTTGATAAATTTCTCAGCATCTGATTTACGCTTGGCTTCTATCAATTCTACCGCTTCGTCGTAGGTAATCTCCAGCGGGTCTTTGTCTTTCGGTATAGACACAAACTTGCCGTCATGACGGATATAAGGACCAAACCTGCCAATAGCTGCAACCACTACTTTCTCTTCATATTCTCCTAATTGACGTGGTAATTTAAATAGTTCAAGTGCATCTTCAAGGGTGATATTTTCGAGAAACTGTCCCTTTTTCAGACTGGCATACTGAGGCTTCTCCGCCCCCTCTTCTTCACTGAACTCACCAATTTGAACCATAGCACCAAACCTGCCCAAACGTGCAATCATTGGTTTGCCTGATTCTGGATGATTCCCCAGGTTTCTTTGTTGCCCTACTTCTGATCTCTCAAGTGTTTCTGTTGATTCTACTTTTTTATGAAAACCTGTATAGAAAGATTCAATCATCTTCCCCCACTCTTTTTTTCCACTTGCTATTTCATCAAATTCTTTCTCAACATTGGCTGTAAAAGAATAATCCGTAACTGTAGTAAAATGCTCCACCAAAAAATCATTTACCACCATGGCAATATTCGTTGGGAAAAGCTTGTTCTTTTCTGCTCCTGTATTTTCTTTCTTGTCCAGTACAACTACCTTACCCTCCCTGAGCACTACTTCCTTGTAAGTTCTTTCATACCCATCACGAGATTCTTTCACCACATAGTCACGCTTCTGAATGGTAGAAATAGTAGGAGCATAAGTAGAAGGTCTTCCAATTCCCATTTCCTCCAATTTCTTCACCAGACTGGCTTCCGTGTATCTTGCAGGATGCCTTGAAAAGCCCTCTTTGGCTTTCATTTCATTCAAATTCAATTCTTGTCCTACACTGATAGGAGGCAACATCCCCTTTTGCTCGTTCTCAACAGTATCATCATCTGTAGATTCGGTATAGACCTTAAGAAACCCTTCGAATTTCACTACTTCCCCTGTTGCTACCAGATTGTCATCCTGAGTAGAAATATCTATAGTGGCTACCGTTTTTTCTATTTGTGCATCAGACATTTGGGAAGCAATGGCTCGTTTCCAAATGAGATCATACAATTTATTTTCTCTATCGTCTTTTCCCGCTGTACTCACATTGAAATTCGTTGGACGAATAGCTTCATGAGCTTCCTGAGCAGATTGATTTTTTGTTTTAAAAACTCTGGTTTTAGAAAATTCTTTCCCGTAATTGCTTTCTATAGCTTGTTTAGCTCCGGCCAGGGCTTCTTCTGACAGATTCAAAGAATCCGTTCTCATATAAGAAATCTTTCCTGCTTCATACAACTTCTGAGCCACACTCATAGTCATGCCTACGGGGAATCCCAATTTCCTACTGGCCTCCTGCTGAAGTGTGGAAGTGGTAAATGGAGGTGCCGGAGTTTTCTTTGCTGGCTTCTTTTCCAGATTTTTAATTGAATAATCAGCCCCTATACACTTTTGAAGAAAATCATTGGCTTCTTCCAAAGTCTGCAACTTCCTTGGAAGTTCAGCGGTAAGCACCTTCCCTCCATCCAATAAAAAATCTGCAGTAATTTTAAAAGAGGAAGTACTCTTAAATTGATCTATCTCACGTTCCCGCTCTACGACAAACCTCACTGCTACTGATTGTACTCTTCCCGCAGAAAGCCCTGTCTTTATTTTTTTCCATAAAATAGGAGACAACTCAAAACCAACCAACCTGTCCAGCACTCGTCTTGCCTGCTGGGCATTTACCAAATCGACATCTATTCCTCTGGGATTGGCAATAGCTTTGGCTATCGCATTTTGAGTTATTTCATGAAAAACGATGCGTCTGGTTTTATCATCTTTTAGCTTCAAAGCTTCTTTTAGGTGCCAGGAAATGGCTTCTCCCTCACGGTCATCATCACTAGCCAGATAGACCATGTCAGATATCTTCACTTCCTTTTTCAGTTGGTTAATGACTTCCTTTTTATCTTTAGAAACCTCGTAAGTGGGTAAAAATCCATTCTCAATATCTATGGCATTATTACCCTTGGGTAAGTCTCGTACATGCCCGTAACTAGACATCACTTTGTACTCCTTTCCCAGATACCCCTCTATGGTTTTGGCCTTAGCCGGTGACTCTACTATTACTAAATTATGCGACATGAATTTGTTGTTGTATTGAATGAAAGTGCCAAATATCCATAAAAAAAAACTATTAAAGCAAAAACAATTTTTTAAAATCCCATAAATTACTGATCAATCACTCCTGATAATTACTATGTCAAAGCAATTATTTTTAATCAGACATGCACAAGCTGAAGGCATGCAATCAGATATTAAAGACATTGACAGAATACTCACGAATGAGGGTTGCCGGGACGCAATGAGAATGGGAAAGTTACTATCCGAAGAAGGACATACACCTGATCTGGTATTATCCAGCACAGCCGAAAGAACCAGAGAAACCACTCGTTATCTTTGCGAACAGTTGAATTATGATTTCGAAAAAGTAATATTTACTGAAGACCTCTACGAATCGTCCGTAAGACTCATGCTCAGTACCATCAACAAAGTAGCAGATCAACATAAAACACTTTTTGTAATAGCCCATAACCCTTCTATCAGCTACCTTGGAGAATCACTTACAGGAGATCCTACAGGCAACATGCCTCCTTGTGGAGTACTATATCTGAAGTCATCTACAGGCTCATGGCAGGAAATCTCTCAAAATTCCTGTTCGCTAAAAAAGTTTTACGACCCTATAGACCTTTAATTATTATGAATTAAAGTCCATTGAGAAAATCTCTAAACTCTTCACTGTCATAAGAAGCCATTCCTGATTTCTTCACTACGATTTTTCCCTGAGGAGAAATCACAAAGGTTGTAGGAATGGAGTTGGTTTGAAATACAGAAGGCAATAGTGAAGCCTCACTATAAATAGGAAAGTCGTAGGCTTTTTTTGCTGCAAACTGAATGGCCTTATCAAAATCCTGATCTCTGGAGATCATCACAAAAGCAATTTCATCGGAATCGATTTTACCATACAAACTATTAATATCCGGCATCTCTGCCACGCATGGAGGACACCATGTTGCCCAAAGGTTAATAAATATAGTTTTACCTCTGAACTTTTCGAACGAAACAGTATTCCCATCTACATCTACCAAGTTGAATTGATAAGAGGCATCTTGCTGTTCACTAGCAGGAATCACCTCAGGCTTGATCAGCCCGGGAGCCAGTACAACCCGTTGTATCATACCTATCACTTCTGTATGAAGGCCTGTGAAGTATAGTGTCAGAACTACTCCAATCAACACTACCCATTCTATAACTTCCCTTTTTATTTTCTTTACCATCGTTACCTGAACGTTAAATTCATTTTCTATTCAAAATACAAAATCAGAATGAAATTAATTCCATCAAAGTATTAATTTTGGTGCCCGCATAAAAAAACAATATCAAAAGACACTAAACAAATCTGTATGAGTTCAAAGTACGCAGCAATAATTGCAGGAGAAAAAAACATCAGGGAGCAACAAGTTAAAGCTGTAATAGAATTATTGGAAGAAGGAGGTACTGTTCCATTTATTTCAAGGTATCGAAAAGAAAGAACAGGTAATCTTGATGAAGTAGCAATTTCTTACATAAAAGAACGCCTGGAAAAACTCATTGAATTTGACAAAAGAAAAGAAGCTATACTCAAGTCTATAGATGAGCAGGGAAAACTCACCGATGAACTCAGAGCAAAAATTGATACCACTTCTACATTGGCTGCATTAGAAGACGTTTATCTTCCCTATAAGCCAAAACGAAAAACCAAAGGGTCAATTGCCAAAGAAAAAGGACTTGAACCACTGGCAAAAGACCTGTTTAAACAAAGAAACATTGACATTATTGCCCTGGCTGAAAAATTCATAGGCACTGAAAAAGAAGTAAACTCTGTAGATGAAGCACTACAAGGTGCACGAGACATTGTAGCAGAATGGATCAATGAAAATGCTGAAATACGGGCAGAATTAAGGAATTTATTTTTGCAGAAAGGGATACTGACATCTAAGGTGATGAAAGGCAAAGAAACTGATGGACAAAAATACAAAGACTACTTTGACCTATCAGAGCCCATTAAGAGTGTGCCTTCACATCGCTTGCTGGCAATGAGGCGTGGAGAAAAAGAAATGATCCTGTCTTTAGACATAAGCCCTGATGAGGATGAAGCAATTTTCTGCATAGAAAAGAAAGTATTGAAAGCCAGCAATGACGCTGCTGAACAGGTGAAAATTGCTGCAAAAGATGCATACAAACGACTGCTAAAACCATCCATGGAAACTGAAACCCGAATGGAGTCTAAGCTAAAAGCTGACGAAGAAGCGATTCGTGTATTTGCAGAAAACCTCAAACAACTGCTCCTGTCTCCCGCTTTGGGTCAAAAAAATGTAATGGCAATAGATCCGGGATTCCGAACCGGCTGCAAGGTAGTCTGCCTCGACCGGCAAGGACAATTACAGAAATTTGATGCCATCTACCCTCACCCTCCACAAAACAGAAAGATGGAAGCTGGTGAAACACTGAAAAATCTAATAAAACAATTCAACATAGAGGCGATTGCCATCGGCAATGGAACTGCTGGCAGAGAATCTGAGCAATTTGTGCGCTCATTGGATCTGGACCCGTCCATTACCATAGCTATGGTAAACGAAAGCGGCGCATCCATATATTCAGCTTCAGAAGTAGCCAGAGATGAATTTCCCAATGAAGATTTGACCGTTCGAGGATCTGTTTCCATAGGAAGAAGAATGATGGATCCCCTCTCTGAACTAGTGAAAATTGATGCAAAATCCATTGGAGTGGGGCAATATCAACACGATGTAGATCAGCTTTTACTCAAACGCAACCTCGATGAAATAGTAGAAAGCTGTGTAAATGCGGTTGGTGTAGAGTTGAACACTGCCAGCAAGCAATTGCTTACTTATGTATCCGGTCTTGGGCCACAACTGGCAGAAAACATAGTGAATTACAGAAATGAAAATGGGTCGTTTAAAGACAGGGCTGCTTTGAAGAAAGTACCCAGGCTTGGCGATAAAGCATTCGAACAGGCAGCAGGTTTTTTAAGAATAAGAGAAAGCAAAAATGTGCTGGACAGAAGCGCAGTGCATCCTGAAAGATACGACACAGTGCAATTGATGGCGAAAGATCTAAATTGTCAGATGGAAGATTTAGTAAAAAACGACAGCTACAGAACAAAAATCGACCTAAATAAATATGTGACCAGCGAATTTGGTATTCCTACCCTTAAAGACATCTTATCCGAACTGGCAAAACCAGGAAGAGATCCACGGGAAAAATTCGAAACCTTCAGTTTTGCAGAAGGAGTAAATGACATGACTGACCTGAAAATTGGCATGAAAATCCCTGGTATCGTAACTAACATTACCAAATTTGGCGCATTTGTTGATATAGGAGTACACCAGGATGGCTTAGTGCATGTCAGCCAAATAGCTGATAAGTTTGTGAACGATCCTGCTGAGATCGTAAAACTCCAGCAAAGTGTAATGGTGACAGTCACTGACATAAACATTGAACAGAAAAGAATCTCACTATCACTTAAGGCAGACCCATTTGGCAAAACACCGAGGAAAAGTTTCGAAAAACCGAAAAAAAAGGAAAAACTTCCCGACGGTGATTTTCAGAGCAAATTGGGAATGCTTAAAGGAAAGTTTAATGGAAGTTGATAAATTTATTTAATTTTAAAATCCCAAAACTGCTAAAAATTTAATTCAAACCTCTAATGGTTAAATTTTGATTACTATGAAAAATATAGGTCTATCAGTTGTGTTCATATTGCTTATTGCAGCCGGAAACTCCATGGCACAAAAGCTGAAATACAAAGACATCTTCGAATTGATTGAAAAGAAAGATTATGATACAGCCATTCCTCAAATCAATGCTTTTCTAAAAGACTCCAAAAATGAAGATCATGCCAACGCTCACCTGCAAAAAGGGCTATATTTCGAACAAAAAATAGAACAGTATCATATCATAGCTGACTCTGCATCTCTGCTTCAGGAAAGCGATTCTGCCATTTTCTTTTTAAACAAAGCCAAGTCCCTGATCAATGATAAGGAGCTAAAAAAGAACGACGAATATTATCAAAGTTTCTACAGGAGAGATTTGAGAACAGGTGATTTCGGAATCAAACTTTCGGATGTTTCCCTCGATCTTGAAAAGAAAATAGCAGCGTTGCAAGATTTAAGTAAATATGCCAAAATCATTTGTACCAACCTGAATATTGCAGACAGAAATTACAAACTATCCAACGAACAATACCGACTTATTGCATCCTTATATGAGAGCCAGAACGATTTTTTACTGAAAGCAACAGAGTTGGAAAAAGACGCTTTGCAAGGAATGATAAATCGCACAGACTCTATTAGAACGGCTATAGATGCAGTAAGAGATGCTGTCAGCAAGTTGGGAAGAAAAGGATACAGCCCTGAAATTCAATTTACTGAAATTAAAAAATTCGGCGAAGACGGCATGAGCGAAGCGGATTTCTATCAAAATGATATTGTAGTTTGGGATTATCTGGCATGGGCCGAAGATGTCCAACAAAAGATTCGCATAGATGTGAGCAGAATGCGTGACAACCTGAACCAAACTTACGAGGAATTAAAAGCAAAATATGATTTAGTGAAAGCAGGAGGGGGAATAAGTGAAGGTGAATTAACCACCTCCATTGACTCCAAATTGAAGAGTCAAATTAGAAGTGTAGATGAAAATCCATTACCCGAAAAACTACTGGACATACTCATCAACCACACCCAATTTGAATTTATTACAAACAAAAAACTAAATACAAAACTGGCTGATGAATCAGATGTCAATTACCAACTCAGCATTACCGGGAAGATAAACACCCTGATAGATGAAATCTCTAAACAAACATCCGTTCTGGTAGAACCTTACACTACCAACGGAACGAAGAAGTATTCCAACTTCATTGAAACCAATTATGGTGGTGAGTTTGGGTTGATCAAATACAGAAAGGGACTTGAGAGCCAATTTGACAAGGAAAAAAAGAAATGGGAAGAACTACAATCCTATTGGACAGAAAAAAGCAAATGGGGGGTGAGTGAAGATGCTGCTGACTCGATATACCTGATTGCCAGAACTGATAGTACATACACCAGCATGAAGCTTTCTAAATTTTATACGCTATCGATCACAGAGGATGATTCAGCTAATATTTACGCTTTTGGTTTGGAATTTACCGGAGAAAAAGACAAAGGATATCTGGCTAAAATAGGAAATGACAGAATTATAAAATGGAAAGTTAATTTCGATCTTGATAATTTTCAGTATGACGATGAAGTGTTGCGTGTAAATGGTGCCTATGCTCCAACTTCGGAAGGTGACCTGGCAGGATACCTTTACAGCAATGTCCCCGAATCTAAAAACAATTTTATAATATTCAATAGCAGCAAACAAGGTCAGCTTAATTGGGCTACCGCCGCAAAAATCACCAATGAACCGATATCCATCAAATTCAACGATTTTGTAAAAGAAACCAATGTCTTCCTGATGGATGAAAAAGCGCTGGAAACCTACGAAGGTGAAGACCCCATCTATATCGTGTTTGACAGGAAAGGAACTAAAGTAAGGTAACAATAAACAGAATGAATAAACACACTCAATTACTCATTTTATTCATTCTGCTGACCTCACTATACTCCTGTGGTACAGGAGACATAGCCAAAGAATTCACCAAAACTCAAGCCGTTATGCTTTTGTCCAGTGATGAAAATAAAACATGGATACGCATTTCCAAAACTGAAAACGGCACAAAACAAGAATTGGCTGCCTGTGAGCAAGAGAACCTCTTGTATTTTGAAGTGACCGAATCAGATTCTATTTTGTACAGCGTAGGCGAATTACCCGGGTGCAGTACTTCCGACGTTGAACCTGATACACTTTTGAAAGCTACCTGGTCCCTCTCTCAAAACATCAACCTGATAGCCACCGATACACTTTTCTTAACAGATGAAAACAACAAACAACTGCCTCCTTATATCATCAAACAACTGACCGGAAGAAAGCTAAACATTCTGTTTACCGATGACAACTCGAATGTCATTGTAGAGGAGTATGTTTATTAATCTGAACCCAATTTTAAAAAACGGCTCGTAATCACAACAGATACAATAATTGACATAGCTTCCAAATTAGACTCTATATAAAAGAAGCTAAATCCATACCGATCAAAACCAATGCAAGTACAGATGATAGGCGTAAAACTTCACATATTTTTTAAGGATATTAGTACCAGAGTTATAGATCATTAAGAATCCTAAGTTCAATGACTGAGATTTACCAAAAATAAGGAAAGGAAATAAGAAGATACTATATCATAAAAGACGGATCAGATACAGAAATTAAGTCAAATGAGAATGATACAATTATTTCAATTGACTGAAATTTTTAAGACCATTCCCGGCACGGAAATATCTCCCGTATCTCCCGAAGATGTCCCTATTTCATCGATTAAATTCCCCGGTATTTTTATGGTGTTGGCATGAATAGCAACTTTACTGGTGATATCTGCTGCTTGCTTTGACAACAAATCCTGAGCATATATTACTACTCCATTCGGCAGGTCTTGCATCAACTGTAAGGATAAAGATTCATAATGCCCAAATACACCAATCGGTTTATTCAGTTCCACTTCTTTCAGTATCACATCCGCTTTGGGATAAATCCAACTTTGGTTGGGTTGTACCCTGCCTTCGGTTGCAATGGCAACTGCACCATTTGGAAATTTGGAAGCCATAACATAAGGTGCCAATTCCCTATAATTTACTTCAGGGAGTGCTGTATTCCGAGACATAATAGCCGGGGCACTTTGTCTTACCATTTTTCCATGAGATGGCCTAAACCAGGTATCACTTTCCTGAAAAACAATGCTGTCAACCAGATTGTTTTTTGAGGCGAAAAAGGTGCCATACCCTGCTTCCATTGGAGGAGCAATCCTTTGCCACAAAACCAATCGATCCATCTCATTCAGACGTTGATCAACGTGTCGGTCTCCGGCAATTTGAAGATGCAAATCTTTTCCTTTGTACATTCTTGGTGTTTTCATTGGGTGCCTTTTTACAGCCACCAACAAACCCAATGCAGCAGCTATGTTAGGATCATCCTGAATGTTGAGAAATGCCCTGTACTCACTATTTCCTGTAGTTTGTATTAAAATATCACGAATGCGTTGCATGGTGGTAGTACTCACCAATAATGGTGCTGCATCATACGTTCGAAAAACGTCCGTATTTTTTATCACATCCAAAGACTTTTCTACTTTTTTACTCGCTTTTTCCAGGGAAGCATCTAATTGCTGTGAAACCACCTCTTCAATATTATAAACCGAAGGGTAGAGCGATAATCCCGGGATATCCCACTTAGGATTGACAGGCCCTGCTCCTGTGATATGCTCCAAAGTGAGTTCCGGATAGATCTCCTCTTTTATCCTCGAAGCATAATAATGTTTGGTGTCCCCTCCATCTATTTTCCAATATTCAACCCCGGCGTACTTACTCCATTCCACAAACTTTCTCATTTCTTCTTCAGATGGATTTCCCCTCACCCATAAGCCCAGGCCTTTCCATCCTAAAGCCTTAATATCTATATTCATTTGCCTAATCCTTTCCTTTGGTTCAAAATGAGCATACTTAGGAAAATCCAGTGTATCCATGATCAGAGTGAAGAAAGTGTTTTCAGGGATGCTTTTGTCTTGCCAGCCATGATCGATTACAAAATAGTAATCACTTCTTGTTTTTGGCAACATGGTAGTAGCCATACCACCATCACCAAACATATTTTCTTCAGTCATTTCCTCTCTGGCAGCAGGATTAGAAAAAATGTTTTTAGCGTCTGGATTAGTAACTTCTTGTCCTTTGTTAATAAGGTAATTTTGCCAATACCAAGTACACCAATAATTAGGAGCTGTGCTGGTTTCATCCGGCACTAAGTTTATAGTTTTTTCTTGATCGGCACATGCCACCAAAAGGCAAATTAAAAGAATCAGGGTAATGTAGTTTTTCATTTTTAATGTTATGGTTATTGATAATCTTTAGCTATCGGGTGTATACCCACATAACGAATAGCACTAAACTAGTGAAATCTGCCGAAGCTCACAACAGTTCAAAGTGGCACTGCGCTTAGAAAGATGAAAAATCCTGTGAGCTGCACTCGGTAGAAAGCACTGCCTTTTCCCAGCGGCAGACTTGCCTACCGGACAGGCAGGGTCACGGTGATGTTCGCACTGAAACCAGCCAGAAAGCACGTTGGCATATAAGCGATAGCGCCTGTTATATGCCTCTATTTCTATTTGAAGTTGTTTTGTTTGAACCACCCAGTTGAGTATTTTTTCTTTGTTGAGTCGTAAACGGTAAGCTTCGTTTTTTTTAGTTGCCCCTGTTCGTCTTTTAGTTTCAGAAATTGGCCTTCTTTGAAAATGAATGTTCGCCATTCTTCCGGATTAAGAGGAGTGGCTTCTAGCTCTTCTTTGGTTGTCGAGTTGAGATGCAGCTTGTTAGTTTCGCTCTTACTTTTTTCTAGTAGTGCGAACCGCCTCATGAACAACGACTTTTTACTTCGATTGGTTATTGTAACAATGAGACTGTCAGATACTTTATGCGCCTCAATTTTTATCTTTTTACGTTGGGATTTCAAATAGTTTAAGATGTTCCACGCCAAACTGATTATTGAAATGGATAAGGCAATTATTGAAATTAAGAGTTTAGAATCCATTTGTTTCTCGACAGTGCAGATGTCCGCTCTGAAAGTGCAGTGGCATATAACGTACAGCGGCTAAAAATTGTGACATGGCTTTTTGCGTGAAAGTTTTAGTGATTGTTGAACGAACCTCCTTCGTCGGAAGCCCTTCGGGGAATGCCAAAGAACTTCTAACTTCGGAGTTCACAAAATAAGAATTGAAGTTATGAAAAAAAAGTAAAACAATCATTGAAAAAGCATGTGAACAAGTACCTAAT